>NZ_OY808998.1:0-306279 GCF_963681195.1 Vibrio sp. 16 | reverse complement strand
GTGGTCTGCGTTTCTCACACCTTAATGCGGCGTTAGGCGGCGGGCAGAAAAGTTCTTTGTTCTCATTTTCTGAGGTCTCTTTGAGCATTCGTTTTTCTAAGTCGGCAATTCAAGATTGTAGGCTCAAATTCTTGAACCCACCAGCCGTAAAACATGCCAATGTTCCTGGGTTGTCTTATTGGTTTTTGGAGTCGGTTAGTGGCGAGTTTCACTGGCTCAAGCGTGGCGAGGGCAAGTCCACTGAAGTTTTCGAATTTGCCATTAGTTTGCAGCTTTGGGTTTCTCGGGTTCAAAACCTTCTTTGTTGCTAGAGGTCTGCATTTCGTGCTCGTTGGTACCTTGGCAGAAACATAGTGATATTTGTGGTTCTTGTATCACAAAAAGTCGGTAGGTGTTTGGTTGCTTATTTGGTTTCGGGTAATCTGCTCTCAAAACAACTTAAACACTGGCGGGAAACTTCAAATACATCGAGGTTTTTTACAATCGCAAAATTGTAGGACGAATTTATGAACGTTGAAGATTGCCTCTCGGCAAGCGATATCGGATGAGTTTATCGTTTTAAGTGTTTATTGTGAAGTGAGGCTGAAAGGAGAGGGTAATGACAGCGAGTAAGATAAAAAATATTGTGTTTGATATCGGCAACGTTGTGGTGCGGTGGTCTCCGCTAGAAATAGTTAGGCTCACTTTTGGAAATATCGATTCGTTGGAAGAGAAAGCGAGGCTGATATTTCAATCGCCGACGTGGTTAGACTTAAATAAAGGTCTATTAACTGAGAGTGAGGCAAAGGCGCAGTATCAAGCATTATTGGGTTTTACAGAGTTAGAGTGTGAGAGATTGTTCTATTATGTCAAGCGCACGCAAATACTGATTCATGGCTCGGTTGAGCTGATTCAATGTTGTAAATCCGCAGGTTACCGCGTGTTTGCTTTGACTGATAATGTCCACGAAATTGTTGCTCACCTTAAAGAAACGTATGATTTTTGGCCACTGTTTGATGGTGCTATCGTTTCAGCGGATCTTGCCTTATTAAAGCCTCAGCCTGAGATTTATCAGTCGCTGCTCTCTCACTATGATTTAGAAGCTTCTGAAACGGTGTTTATTGACGATATGGCACATAACGTTGAAGGAGCAGAGTCCGTTGGCATTCAGGGAATTCAGTTCGAAAATGCGCATCAATGTGAGCTAGCACTACTTTCAAAAGGTGTTGAGTTGTCACTGTAATTAGCATGCCATTTATACAGAGATTTGGCGAGTAATCTTGCACCAACAATCACCTATACAGGCAATAAACCATGGAAGCGGTACCTAGAACCAAGAGCGTGCTCATTGCTGGGGCGACGGGCTATATTGGTCGTCACGTCGGCGAGGGTTTTCTTTATAGCGGCTATAATGTGTTCACTTACAATCGAAGCGGTCAGATAGCTTGCTACGTAAGTGGTAGAGAAGTAAACGCGTCTGAGCTTGTCAGTTGTTTTGATGTCATAGTCAATTGCGCACGTCCACATTGGTTAGAGTTTTCGCCAGAAGACATTGCACAGATAGAGTTCAAACTATTACAAACGTTGGACACGTTTGCTGCGAATAACGCGACAAAAATTCATACCTCAGGTGTCTGGCTGTTTGGCCACGCAACAAGCGATGACCTACTGCACTTTCGGTTGCAGCCACTCAAGGTAGTGGAACCGGACGTCCGAACGATAAACGATGCCATCCAAAAACAATGGCACATCGTTTACTGCCCGAGCCTGGTCTATGGTGGTGAAAACTGTCAACTGCAACGTATTGTGCAATCATGGGCTAACCAATCCATACAGGTTGCAATTCCCTCAGTGGGCCACAATCAATATGTCCACGTCGACGACGTTGCACGATTCTATTTGCTGCTTGCTCAACAACAGACGACTGCAAGACAACATTTTATTGCTGAGCCGAAAGGTTACTCTCCAAAAGAGTTCGCCAATCTTCTATTGATATTTCAAGCAATACGAAGTGTTGAAGAGGTCAGTTGGGCGCAGTTTGAAACCAACAATGGATCCTCGGCGTTAGAAATCGAAAAACTTAACCTTAATGTGCCCATAAGCTCATTGTTTCAAGCTCAACAGTCGATTAGCCACTATCTTGAAAGGCGAATCATATAAAAGCTACTTGCCAAGTATTTTGCAAAACTGACCCGTGTGATATTAGGCGCTAACTGATATACACGGCATCGTAAGGTTGGGCTATGGTTATATTTCATAATCTAGGAGAAATTAATCATGTCTTATGTCGATGGATTTATTGCGGCGGTGCCGAAGGGAAACAAGCAAAAATACATAGTGCATGCCGAGATCGCTGCACAAATGTTCAAGGAGTACGGAGCGCTGCAAGTGGTTGAAGCGTGGGAAGATGACGTGCCTGAGGGTGAAGTAACGTCTTTTCCTATGGCAGTTGACCGAAAACCCGATGAAGTCGTTGTCTTCTCATGGGTTATCTGGCCATCACGAAGTCGACGAGACGAAGCATGGGAGAGGATCACCAAAGACCCAAGAATGAGTCCAGAACACAACCCCATGCCTTTTGATGGAAAACGTATTATCTATGGCGGTTTTACAATCATCGTTGAAAGCTGAACATGCGTCATCTTGGAGTTTAAATGAGCGAAGTTTTGATAGTGGGAGTAATACTCCCACGTTTGAGTGGTCTGCAAAACTCGATTTCAGGTCACAAACTAGGGTTAAAGCAGGCACATGAATGAAACAATTAGCTGAGAACATTTGGATATATGACGGCACGACCGTATCCTTCTTGGGTTTTCCTTTCAAAACAAGGATGACCGTCATTCGTTTGGCAACTGGCGAGCTTTGGATTCATAGTCCGATCAAAATGTCACCAGCGTTAAGCGAGCAAATAGCACAACTTGGGGAAGTAAAGTATCTGATTGCGCCCAACCATTTACATCATCTCTTTATCTCTGACTGGTTGAGTGCTTACCCTCAAGCGTTGTTATTTGGAACCGATGAGGTCATAAAAAAGCGCTCAGATCTTACCTTCGAAGGATCGCTGAACTCTTCGACAGAAGCGCTTTGGGCAGGGGAAATTGAACAAGAGTTGTTTTCTGGATCGCCTGTTATGGAAGAGTGCGTGTTTTTCCATGTCACTTCGAGAACCTTGATTGTCACGGACTTGGTTGAAAATTTCTCAGGAGAGGATTTTAACTATTGGCAGAGACTGGTTGCGCGAGGTGTCGGCATATTGGCTCCAAACGGAAAAACGCCCTTAGACTGGCGTTTGAGTTTTATGTTTGGGAAAGAAGACGCTCGTCTCCATCTTGAGCGACTGCTTGCGTGGAAGCCCCAAACTCTAGTCATGTCACATGGTGAAATAGTAAAACAAAACGTTGGACAATTTTTAAATCGATCATTCGACTGGCTTATCTAAATCATCACAACAGGTTAAAACGTAAGCGCCTGTAAGCCTATCCCACCTCCGTGGCTGTTCGATTATATAATCCCGGCATCAGCTAAATCGGGTGCACAACGATGCATGAAACTCACTTTTTGAATATTGACCTAGATATCGAGTCTTCTCGAGATATTCGACCTCTCGTGGAACATTGGGGAGATCAAGTGATGGTGTTTCGTGTGGAGAAGGTTGCCGATATGTGGTTTGGCAGTTTCGAAACCTGCGAAACCTCTGAGGACGCGATAGTCAATCAATACTACCAGCTCGTTAATCGCTTACCTCAGCACTTAAGAAAGCTATGGGATAGTGCGAGCAAACGTGTGTTTGATGTTGGTTTTGAAGCTGCAGGTAGCTCGAAGGCTTTTCAATCGAGTCTTACGCAAGAGTCTGTAACAAAGCTTGCTGAAATCGGTGGTGCGATAACCATATCAATTTACTCCAATGACGATGTGTAGACGATCTATTCAACGAGGAGCGCTATGTTAAAGCGATTGCTATTCTTAGTTTTATTATGTTCATCAACGTTATATGCGTCTGAGTTTGAAGGCTGCTACCTCATCAAAGATGATATTGCCAGTGCAGTCACTGGTGAAACTGAAGAGAGAACCTCATACATGCTCGTTACTCGAGTGGCAGAAGACTACTTCGTTGAAGGGACACTTTTTGGTGCCAACTTCCATGTGTGCTCGATAGGCTCAACATCGGAAGACGCGGCTGGCCCGCTCAAAATGACGCGTGAGGAGGACGTGCTAGTCTATCGAGAAAGTGATGAAGAATACGATTTCTTTTGTGAGCTGAGCGTCTCACGTAAAGGGAACATGCTCGTCTTCAAAGACGAGGGAGGGCAGTGCTCTGGTGGCGTATTTGATTGTGGCGCTCGAATCGGCTTGAACGGCATTGAGATCCCGAAGGTTGACGGCGAATGCCCAACCGAAAAGCAATGAGTATTTGATTGTCTACTCCAATTGAAAGCTTCGTGGCCTCCTTCATTACGTAATTTTTAAATTTTTCAATCAAGGCATTGTGACTCCTAAGCAAGTGTGCAATTGGGGCGACAATGAACGTTAGCTATTAGGTAAATGATGAACTTTTTTAAAACTATTTCCGTTACACTTTCTGCAGCACTTCTTTTTGGTTGTGCGTTACCGGCACAGGTAAAAAACATGAAAGTAGATGGTGCGGTAAATCACCAATATGATGAGAATTTAACGAACTCTGTTACGATAGATAAGGTTTCCGGCGGTAAATGGACCAATCCGTTGCTGCAATCAGAAATTGGTAGCGATGATTTTTCTACCGCATTAAAATCCTCGCTACAGTCTCAGCAGCTATTGGCTGAGACAGAAAACTCAGTCTACGCGCTGTCTGCTGACATTGTTGAAGTCGATCAGCCACTTGCTGGGCTAGACATGACAGTTACGTCATCCATTCAATACCGCTTGATTGAAAAGAGCTCCGGGAAAGTCCTATTTAATGAGCTCATTACCGCTGCATTTACAGCATCAACTGACGATGCCTTTGACGGTATGCAGCGTTTAAAAATTGCCAATGAAGGTTCAGCCAAGGCCAATATTGCTCAGTTTTTATCGCAGCTTTCTCGGCTTGATGTCGCCAATGCGTCCATTGAACTTCCCCAATAAAAATCTGACACTTTGTTGATTATCACTTAGGTGAGACGTTGCTGTTCTCATCTAAGTGACCGATTAACTGAATTTTACACTCCAATTATTTGCACTGACTCGCATTAGCTCTCCGTTTCAGGAAAGATAGTAAAGATAACCGCCCTTCAACTGCCTTCACGTTTATTCTTCCATTATGATTGGTGAATTGTTAGTCACCGAATAACTTCTATTGTCATGGCATCACTGAAAAGACTGATTATTGAGTTCCTAAAATATTACCTCGCTGCGGTAGTGGTGATCGGCATTAAAGGGGAGCTTTTCAATATTGCTCTTAGGGTTTGGTCTAATAACCAGATGACGTTTTATCAAGATGGGTTATGGCAGATAACATTGTTCTTGGCCTTGGTTTTTTCGCTGCATACGATGGTGATGAAATATTGCCCAGAGTAGTCAGTCTTCCCGTTCCGTTTAACAACCAGTCCGAACAACAATATTTACTTATGTTTGAGAATAAGTGATTCTACACGGAAATATTACAACATTGTTGGAGAAGAACTGGTGCAGTTCGAACTAGGATCCGTATTTCGCTTTTTGTCTTGGCTCTTTTTTACCCTTATTATCGATGGAATTATTAAAACCACAGGTCGTGTTGTGCGTGCTGTATTTACAAAAAATAAAGGACTAAGTGATAACTGGTTGATCGCGATAGGGAGCCTTTTTTGGGTGTTAGTATTGGTTTTCATTGCGCAAGCGAACCAGTTTATCGCCGTCGATGTGTGCTTAGATGCGGGTGGCTCTTACGACTATGATGCACAGGTTTGTATTAAGTAGACTTGAAAAATTAAAAGGGCAGAGAATATGGAAATTCGAATTGATGACTTGAGTGGTGGTGAAGTGTTACAACTTTTGCAGGAGCACCTCCAAGATATGTACGCGACGTCACCACCAGAAAGTGTTCATGCATTGGATGTGGATGCGCTTAAAGCGCCTGAAATTACCTTTTATAGTGGGTGGTCCGGTGAAAAACTGCTCGGTTGTGTTGCGATAAAATCACTCAGCGACCAACACGTTGAACTGAAATCGATGAGAACATCGAGCAACGCCCGAAATCAAGGCGTTGCCTCTGGCTTACTGGAACATGTGATAGAGCAAGCGGGCGTGAAGGGATACAAAACCATCAGTTTAGAAACGGGTTCGCAGGCATTCTTTCAACCAGCTCGATCTCTGTATGAGAAATACGGATTTGAGTATTGCGGGCCGTTTGGGGGGTATAAGGAAGATCCTCACAGTCGATTTATGACTCGTCCTCTATAATGGGTAAAACGTCAATTGTTGATGACGGCACCTATGTTTGCGGCTTAGTGAGTCACTAAACCGCTATTTCGTTTTACTCTGGTTTTAGGGCAAGTACTTTGTCAATGTCAGCAGCGCTGTTGCGTTGCGGTACTTGTTCCCATGCTTCACCCCACGAACGGTTGACTACTCGACCTCGTTGGACGGCTTCACGCTGTTCGATCTCTTTTGCCCAGCGTAAAACGTTGGTGTAGCCCTCAGCTTGCAAGAACTCTACGGCATCATAGGCATGTCCAAGTACAACGTTTCCATACCACGGCCATGTTGCAATATCCGCGATGGTGTATTCGTCACCTGCAAGGTAGCGCGTTTTGGCGAGCTGTTTGTCTAGCACATCCAGTTGACGTTTTGCTTCCATGGTGAAGCGGTTGATTGGGTATTCAAACTTTTCTGGGGCGTAGACATAGAAGTGACCGAAACCGCCACCAAGATAAGGCGCAGAGCCTTGTAACCAAAATAGCCAGTTTAGCGCTCGGGTTCTTGCAGCGACCTCTTTCGGTAAAAAGTGACCAAACTTCTCTGCCAAGTAGAGCAAGATGTTACCCGATTCAAAGACGTTAATTGGCTCGTCACCTGAACGGTCCACCATGGCAGGGATCTTTGAATTGGGGTTAATCGAAACAAAATCGGAACCAAACTGATCGCCATCGCCAATCTTGATTATATAAGCGTCGTACTCAGCTTGAGTCACGCCAAGTGCCAGCAGTTCCTCAAGCATGATCGTTACTTTCTGACCATTAGGAGTTGCGAGCGAGTAGAGTTGAATCGGGTTATCGCCCACAGGCAATGTCTGTTCGTGACGGGCTCCAGAGTCTGGACGGTTAATACTGGCCCATTGGCCGCCGCTTTCGTCGTCCATAGTCCAAACTTTTGGTGGTTGATACTGAGTTGTCATTGTTATTCCTTATCCAAAATTGATATCCGGCAATCACTATCATTGGGCTAAAAACAACAAATAAAAAGAGTGACACAGAGAAACTGATAGATCGGAAAGTTATTGAAAAGCGTTTGGAAGAATAATGAGGCGCTCTCAAGTTTGTCGGAGCGCCTTTGGGGTTACTTTTTCAGTTCGGCTAACGCATCGTGCAGGCTATTTACGATTTTGTGCCCAAGCGCTCGAACTTCGTCACATGGTTCAACTAAATCTGGAATTTGAAACGTAGTCATATTGGCGGACACCGCGCTGCGAACGCCATTGTTTGAATCTTCAAACGCCACACACTGATTTGCCTCGATGCCTAAACGCTTGGCGGCAAGAAGATAGATCTCTGGATCGGGTTTGCCATGAGTCACTTCACAGCCACAGGTGAGGCTTTTAAAGTACTTGTCCAATCCTGCAAGACGCAGTTTGGCTTCGGCAACCTCTTTGTGAGTTGAGGTTGCGACTGCGGCGGGAATATTGTTTGCTTTTAACCACTCGAGTAGTTCGATCACGCCATCTTTAACTGGAATGGCCTGATGTTTAACAATGGCATCGTAGTTTACTCGCCATTCAGCGTGGAGAGCATCGTAATCTTCGCCATACGCATCGCGGAATATCTTCTCGATACCGGCAGAGTTGCGGCCAATAATGGACAGGTAGACGGCTTCGTGAAACGGCAGTTGTAAAGTCTCGCATGCTTGCTTGAATACGCGCATACAGACACGCTCTGTATCGAGCAGAAGACCATCCATATCGAAGATAGCGGCTTGAAATTTCATGGAATTACTTACTACAAACTAACAAATTGATGGTCGAGTGTGGCATATTTTGTTTTGCTGGAAAAGTCGATTTATTGCGTTCAATCATTATGAAAGATGATCGAATGATAAGAGGTTTCTATAGAGTATCAGGGACTTAGTGATAAGTAGTTAATTTGATAGACGTTGTTTAGTACACTGGCATAACAAAAAACGAATAACTAGGAGAGGAAGTCATGGATAAAGCAGTCGCTTTTATTGGGTTGGGCGTGATGGGATACCCAATGGCGGGTTATTTAAGTAAGGCTGGGTATTCAACAAAGGTATACAACCGTACGTTTGCCAAAGCTGAAAAGTGGGCAGGCGAATATGATGGCCAAGCGTGTGAGACGCCAAAACAAGCCGCTGAAGGTAGCGACATCGTCTTTGTTTGTGTCGGTAATGATGATGACGTTCGCAGCGTCGTTTACGGTGATGACGGCATTATTGCAGGTCTTAAGCCGGGTGCTGTGCTGGTGGATCACACCACGACCTCGGCAGAACTGGCCGTAGAACTTGCAAAAGCGGCGCAGGATAGCGGTCATCAATTTATCGACGCTCCAGTGTCTGGTGGACAAGCTGGGGCTGAAAACGGTGTGCTAACCATTATGTGTGGCGGCGATCAGCAGGTGTTTGATCGTGTCTCACCGGTGATGGACGTTTACGCAAAGCAAATCAGCCTACTTGGGGAAAACGGACAGGGGCAACGCTGTAAAATGGTCAACCAAATCTGTATTGGCGGTATTTTACAAGGGTTGAGTGAAGCGTTGCTGTTGGCACAAAAATCAGGCTTAGATATTGAACAAGTGGTCGAAACGCTTAAACATGGTGCAGCAGGATCATGGCAGATGGAAAATCGCGCCGTGACAATGTCACAAGATAAGTTTGATTTTGGCTTCGCGATCGACTGGATGCGCAAAGACTTAGGATTCTGCCTGAAAGAAGCAGAGCGCGTTGGGTTGGATTTACCCCTGACGCGCAAAGTTGACCAACAGTACGCAGCCCTACAAGAAGAGGGCTTGGGTCGAATGGATACGTCTGTTTTGATGAAAGCTGTCGCGAAAGGACAGTCTTCAAACTAGTAGAATATAAACAGTTCTTTGGTATCGAATAGTTTAAAAAAATCAAAAGTATTCATATCCAACTCTCCTTAGTGTGGAGGTGCAATGCACCTCCTTTCTCATTGTTGCTATAGATTAACCCTAGAGCAAAAAGCGACAGCCTGCCAAATTAAAGGCGCTTGCTTGACTCAAACAAGCGCCTATTGTCGTTACTTCACATCGAATCGGTCGGCGTTCATCACTTTTGCCCACGCCGAGACAAAATCGCGAACAAACTTCTCTTTGTTGTCGTCTTGAGCGTAGACTTCCGCATAGGCGCGCAAGATAGAGTTTGAACCAAACACTAGATCAACGCGTGTTGCTGTCCAGGTTTCCTCATTTGTCGCGCGATCAACCAAAGCGTAAGAGTTACGTCCAGTTGGCTGCCAGCGGTAACGCATGTCGGTTAACGTCACGAAGAAATCGTTAGTTAGCGCGCCGACGTTATGGGTAAACACACCGTGCTGTGAGCCACTATGGTTAGCGCCTAGTACGCGAAGGCCTCCGATCAGCACCGTCATCTCAGGCGCCGTTAATCCTAGAAGTTGCGCTTTATCGAGCATCAGCTCTTCTGGCGCGACGGCAAAGTGCTGCTTCTGCCAGTTTCTAAAGCCGTCAGCAACAGGCTCAAGTACCGCGAAAGAATCGACGTCAGTTTGCTCAGCAGAGGCGTCTCCTCGACCTGGTGAAAATGGCACTTCCACTTCAACGCCAGCAGCAAGAGCGGCTTGCTCAATGGCAAGGTTACCCGCCAGAACTAGGGTGTCAGCGACACTTATTTGCGCGTCTTGGGCGATCTTCTCGAGTACAGCCAACACTTTCGCTAAACGTTCTGGTTCGTTGGCTGCCCATTGATTCTGTGGCGCGAGTCGAATACGTGCACCGTTGGCACCACCACGCTTATCGGAATTGCGGTAGGTACGTGCGCTATCCCAAGCCGTTGCGACCAATTCTTGGACGCTAAGTCCGCTTGCTGCGATTTTCATCTTAACTGCATTCACGTCGTAATCGTCTCGACCAGCTGGAATCGGGTCTTGCCAAATTAGCTCTTCAGCTGGAACATCTGGGCCAAAGTAACGGCTTTTTGGTCCCATATCACGGTGAGTCAGCTTGAACCAAGCGCGAGCAAACGTCTCTGAGAAGTACTCTGGATCCTTGTAGAAACGCTCAGAAATCTTGCGATACTCAGGATCCATTTTGAGCGCCATATCAGCATCGGTCATCATAGGATTATGACGAATCGATGGATCCTCAACATCTACAGGTTTATCTTCTTCTTTGATATTGTCCGGTTCCCACTGCCATGCACCAGCAGGACTTTTAGTTAGTGACCAATCATAGCTAAACAGCAGGTGGAAGAAACCGTTGTCCCATTGAGTTGGATGCGTTGTCCAAGCACCTTCAATACCACTTGTCACTGTGTCACGGCCCACGCCTCTTGACTCGTGGTTGTTCCAGCCTAAACCTTGCTCATGAATGTCTGCGCTTTCAGGATCGTCACCCAGCTTGCTTGCATCACCATTGCCGTGCGCTTTGCCCACCGTGTGACCGCCTGCGGTTAAGGCGACGGTTTCCTCATCGTTCATACCCATACGTGCGAAAGTGGTTCGCATGTCTGCTGCCGTTTTAAGTGGATCTGGGTTGCCATCCACACCTTCAGGGTTCACATAGATTAGGCCCATCATGACCGCGGCCAATGGGTTTTCTAGATCTCTATCACCGGAGTAGCGGCTGTTTTTGGCTTGGCTGTCTGCTAGCCACTCTTGCTCTGAACCCCAGTAAATGTCTTTCTCTGGATGCCAAATATCTTCGCGGCCGAAAGCAAACCCGTAGGTTTTGAGTCCCATTGATTCATAGGCCATGTTGCCCGCAAGGATCATAAGGTCTGCCCAACTGATTTTGTTGCCGTATTTCTGCTTGATAGGCCAAAGTAAGCGTCGAGCTTTGTCAAGGTTGGCATTGTCTGGCCAGGAATTAAGAGGAGCAAAACGTTGGTTACCGGTTTCAGCACCGCCGCGACCATCGCCAATACGATAAGAACCCGCAGAGTGCCACGCCATGCGAATCATAAGGCCGCCATAGTGACCCCAATCCGCTGGCCACCAATCTTGGCTGTCGGTCATTAGTGCTTTAAGGTCGAGCTTTAATGCGTCAACATCGAGCTGTTTTAGCGCTTCGCGGTAGCTAAAGTCGGCGTCCATTGGGTTCGACTTGTGATCGTGTTGGTGCAAGATATCTAGGTTGAGTGCGTTTGGCCACCAAGCGACATTGGAAGAGTTGGCTGACGTTGCAGCGCCATGCATGACAGGGCATTGGCCGCCGGATTGAGTATTTTTATGGTCCATGATTTGCTCCTAGTGTGTTGCACTGCTCAGTCGCTGACACTATCGGTCTCACCACGGAACAATGCTGAATAACAACCACGAATACACTGTGGTTTTGCTTTACTCAGAATAGGCGCAGAATCAGGATTGATAAATCTGGTTGTGTCTATGTTATTGATAGGTGGTTTCTATGCGTTTGCAGTTCACGCGTGACAACCTGATTGGGAGAGGGGTTAAGCACTTGATTGGTGCCGCTAACGCCGGCGGCACCTTGCTATTATTTAGCCATGTTGAGCTTCTAATGCTTGTGCAGCGTGCCATGAGCCATGGCTTTCGAGTTGCTGAGCGTATTGAGCGATGTTGGGGTAGCGATCAACTAATCCAAACTTACTCAAGATTTCAACAATGAAAGACATCATAAAATCAGCGCCCGTAAGTTTGTCTGCCACTAGGTATCGTTTGCCATCAAGCGATTGGTCTACGTAGCTCATTACCTTGTGCAACTCGACTTCCGCGTAATCTGCGAGGAAGTTTGTTGGCGCTCCATCTTTAGCGACAAAGGTCTTTAGTAGCAAAGGAAGCGCGGCAGAGCTTTCGGCAAAGTGCAACCATTGAAGGTATTCGACGTACTCTTCGCTGTCTTGACTTGGCGCGAATTTCTGAGGGGCGTATTTGCTGATTAAGTACTCGGTAATCGCGCCAGACTCTGTAATCACTCGACCTTGCTCTTCAATCACTGGCGATTTACCAAGCGGATGAATCAATTTAAGCTCCGGTGGGGCAAGAAAAGTCACGCTGTCTCGGCGGTACGGGACGATTTTGTACTCTACGCCCAGTTCTTCCAACAACCAGATAATGCGTTTAGAACGTGATTGATTAAGGTGATGTAAAATGATCATACTTGCTCCTAAACAGGTTCGTTTGTTTTGACGACAAGTTTGCCGAAGTTTTTCCCTTCAAGCAGGCCAATAAAGGCTCCTGGTGCATTTTCTAGCCCTTCAACCAAGTGCTCGCGGTAGTGAATTTTGCCCTCTGATAACCACTGAGTCATTTGAGAGGCAAATTCGCCATAGCGATGACCATAATCATCAAAGATGATGAAACCTTGCATCTTGATGCGCTTAATCAGCAATTGTGCCATCAACATTGACATGCGATCTGGACCTTCAGGAAGCGAAGTTGCATTGTATTGAGAGATAAGACCGCACAGTGGAACGCGAGCACCAGTATTGAGTAGCGGAAGCACCGCATCAAACACTTTGCCACCGACATTTTCGAAGTAGACATCAATACCTTGATCACAGGCCGCGGCAAGTTGCTCTGCGAAGTTTTCCGCTTTGTGGTCGATACACGCATCAAAGCCAAGTTGCTCGGTCGCGTAGCGGCACTTCTCTTCGCCACCTGCAACACCAATGACTCGACAACCCTTCAACTTACCAATCTGGCCCACCATAGAGCCAACAGCACCAGTCGCTGCTGCAACGACCAGAGTATCCCCTTCTTTTGGTTGGCCGATATCAAGCAGTCCCATATAGGCGGTAAAGCCAGGCATTCCCATTACGCCCAGCGCGTAGGAAGGGTGACTGGGGTTCATTCCCATTTTAATAAGACCTTCGCCATCTGAAATGCCGTAATCTTGCCAGCCAGTGAATCCTAGAACCCATTCTCCTTTGTCAAAATTTGGGTGATTGGATTCTACAACTTGACACACGGTGCCACCGACCATGGTCTCGCCAATTGCAACAGGATCGGCGTAAGACTTAGCATCGCTCATTCGGCCGCGCATGTAAGGGTCTAGAGAGAGGTAGACACTGCGCAGCAAGACTTCGCCATCTTTTACGGTAGGAATCGAATTGTTTTCTAGTCGGAAGTTGTCTGGAGTTGGTGCACCTGTCGGACGAGATGCGAGTACGATTTGTCGATTAGTAGGTTGAGACATAGCTGTTTTCCTTATTAGACCGGTCGTCTAGTTGTTATTTCAAAAAATCCCGTCATACAGTGTGACGGGAGATTTCTATGAGTTAGAGCGTAAACGTTGCTGAGTTGTAAGCAAGCACAGCTCAAGGTTGGTTTGATCTTGCATGAGCTTATTGAGCAAACTTGCCCCCAGCCACTGCTGATAAAGCTGTCTAGCCACCATAGAGCTGTTCATTTCATCAATTGAACCATCCTCGATACCACGCTGAATGGTTGACGCTAACGCTCCAATAATTAACTCAGCGCCTTTTGCTAACGAAACGCGCATTGAATCCGAAAGATCAGACACTTCAGCGCTCAGTTTTACGATAAGGCACTTATTTGCGTTGCACACGCCATTTTCGACGTTGAGCCAACGTGAAAAGTAGTCGAGCAAGCAGTCGTAGCCACTCAGGTCGTTTTGATTAAGCACAGGATGAATACGTGACATATAGGTGTGCACATACTCTTCGATCAACGCTTCACCAAACTGCTCTTTGGATTTGAAGTAATGGTAAAACGAGCCTTTAGGGACTTCTGCCGACTTCAAAAGCTGGGAGAGACCCACAGCGGTAAAGCCTTTGTTGACGATAAGCTCATAACCAACGTGCAAAATGTGTTGGCGAGTGTCTTGTGTTTTCGAGTTCATGGCGAGAGGATAATAGCAATTAGACCAGTCGTCTAGTTTTTTTTTGATCGTCAACGATCCCCTCGCCAATATTTGCACCTATCTTGCTATTTTTGCTTGAGGGGATAAACGTGATTGTGCCTAGCATCTGCCTATGTTTGTCAAACCAGTTCGAAGTGAATAACGAACAAGTGGTTGTTGTTTGGATAGATCTCGCGGATAAGCTGCTTCAGTTTCGGTAGTTCAATGTACTCTTGCTCGGCATGAAACTCGTTGATGTCGTCGAAGTGTAAAGGCTCTACCGAGAGGATTTTTACATCACACACTTTGGTATCGGTTTCGAGTGTGTACACCTCGACAGTGGTGCCGGGGACATAATCGGCTTCCGATTCATCTCTGATGGTGATCGTCTTCTTTCCTGCCGCGACTAGGGGCGTCAAAAACTCGAAAAACGTCATTTTAGTTGGGTAAGTCATGAATGGTCCTACAAATACTCTTATTTTTCGTGGCAGAGAATACTACGAAGGAACCAAGAAAAGATACGACGTTAGCACACCGTGTGATAAAGGGATGGGATTTATACCGATATAGAGATTAGATATATTCAACTAATTTACTATCCTTAAGGGTGATAAGTTCGAAGGGAGCGTCGAATGAAGATTGTGTCAGTTGTTGCCTTTTTAGTGGTATTGGCGGCGAGTAGTTGGTGGTTTATTGAGGAGCAACGATCGCCTCATGGGTTAGCTGAGAATTCGGTGAAAGTTGCTGTGTCACTTACGCCTCTCAGCACGCCGTTTTTTATTGCACAAGAGCAAGGCTTTTTTACTAAACACGGGCTGGATGTTGAAATCATGCCCTGTAAAGGCGGAGTGAAGTGCGCCAACTTGCTGCAAGAAGACAAAGTTGATTACGCGACCGCGTCTGAAACTGTGGCACTGTTTAATCGTTATCATCATAGCAATGTCTCGATTTTGTCGAGTTTTGTCCGTTCAAGTAATGACCTCAAACTTTTAGCACTCGAGGCGAATAACATTAGCAAACTGTCGGATCTTGCTGGCAAAAAAGTGGGCATTGTTAAGTCCAGTTCTAGTGAATTCTACTTTGATCTCTTGTTAATTACCCATGCTCTACAGGATTTGCAGGTAGAGCGGGTGTACATTCAGCCAGATGAGTTGGTTGCGGCTTTGCTCTCGTATCAGGTTGATGCGATTTCAATTTGGGAGCCGTATGGCTATAGAGCGACGCTCGTGTCTGCTTCTCCGTTGGTCAATTTGGGGACGGAAGGGGTCTATCAATTGTCCTTTAATCTGTTATCTAAATCCGCAAGAGGAGAGGGTAGGAAGGAGCAAGATCGATTGCTCTTGTTAGCGCTGTCTGATGCCATTGAATGGATAGAAGCGAATCCAGATGACAGCATCGATCTTATCAGCCAAGAGCTCGGCATATTGCCTCAGCAAGTGAACTGGGCTTGGAATGACTACGTTTTTGAGCTCACCAACGACTACAGTCTGCTATCAAATTTACAACTGCAAGCAAGGTGGGCGTCAGAACGCAACATTCTTGAAGGTGATCCTGTCGATGTCAGAGCTTTGGTTGACTATCAACTTCTAGGGACAGTGGATTAGGAGTGACAATGAAAGGATCAATCACTTCTAAAATGTATACGCTACTTGGGATTGGTATTCTGATGACAGTGATATCCGCGTGGTCAATGTACAGTTTGTACAATCAACACGTTGACGCAACACGTAACCAGATGAAACTGCTTGAAATCCAGACGGAAGTCAGTGCTCTGCAAGGTGAGCTATGGCTCTACTTAGAATATAAAGACGACAAAAGCTTTTCTAATCTCGTCGAGCAGCAAAAACGCTTGTCTGAACGATTGGCCATGTCCAACGTCAATGTGAGTAAAGTGACTAAACTCAACCGATTAAACAATCAACTTACCGCTCTTCTATCGGAAGACAAGCAGTTTCAAGCCGAGCTCAAGCAGCTGTCTGCAAGACGCGATTTCGTCGCGCAGCGACAAGCGGTGTTGACGGGGCGTTACAATATGTTGATTCAAAATATGTACGAATACATTTCGAGCGAACATGAAACTGAACTTTCCCAGACCAACCTCAAAATCGAGGAGACCATGGTCTATCTTGCGGTTGTGCTGGTGATGTTCTCTGTTGGTATGAGCTTCGCTGCGTTTATGCTGCTTAAAAGTTTCCGTATTGGCGCACGCGCGATTTCAACGGCCATTAACAGTGTTAAGAAGCGTCGTTTTTCCCATCGAATTCACTGCGAACACTTAGACAATGAGTTCAGTACATTGGGAAAAACGTTTAACGCAATGAATGAAGAGTTAGAGCACAGTGTGTTTACTAAGTCTCAGTTGGAGAACGAGGTGAGTAAACAAACCCTTGAACTGGAAAAGAAAACGCATGCGCTCGAATACTTGTCAGAGCATGATTCTCTGACGGCATTGCTCAATCGACGCTCGATGGAAAAACGCTTGCAAACCGCGCTAGAGAAAGCAGAGAGAACGGGGCTATTGGTTGCGTTGCTTTTCCTCGACTTGGATAAGTTTAAAGAGATCAATGACACCTACGGCCATGATATTGGTGATGAAGTTTTGATACGTCTTTCTGAGCGCCTTTTAACCGTCACGAGGAAGACAGATATCGTGAGCCGTTTCGGCGGGGATGAGTTTGTTGTGTGCCTGGATTTACTAACGGACAAGTCTTTCATTTCCGCTAAAGCGACTCAAATCATTCATGAAGTTGAGCGGCCGATTGTCATCGGTAATAAAGGCTATCATGTTGGCGTCAGTATCGGTATTGCCGTCTACCCGAATTGTACTGACAATCATCGTGACTTAGTGAAATTGGCCGATCAGGCAATGTATATCGCTAAAGAGCGTAAAGGCAGCCACTTCGTATTCGCCAAAGAGAAACCCACTAATGTACTTAAAGTGGTCGATGATTAAAGAAAAGAGGCCAACTTGGCCTCTTTACTCGATTGGGACTATTGATTGAGTCTTTTGTTCATCGGCACGACTTTGCGTGGTTCAAACCCTTCAATCACTCGGCGCTCAATCAAGTGACCTAGACGTGCTTCTATCATGCACAGGTTTTTAAAGTTGTCCTTTGACACGAACGAAATTGCTTCGCCTTGCGCATCTGCACGACCAGTTCGGCCAATGCGGTGAACGTATTCATCGGCAGGGAACGGCAGGTCATAGTTGATTACACGAGTGAGCCCTTCGATATCGATACCACGTGCGCCGACACCGGTTGCAATCATGTACTTAATTTTGCCTGCTTTGAAGTCAGCCAGCAGTTTAGAGCGCACCGCTTGGCTGCGTCCACTGTGGAAGGCCTCTGCCTCGATCCCGCGCTTTTCTAACTGCGATGCCAGTTTGGCTGCACCGTGCTTCGTTTCGATAAAGATCAGGGCTTGGTCCCAATTATTCTCTTTGATCATGTGGCTAAGTAGAGCCGATTTTTTGTCTTTATCAACAGTGATAAGCCATTGTTCGATGTTCTTTTTTGATGCTTGATTGGCGGCGATCGAAATCTCAAACGGGTCATGCACGGCGGTTTTCGCCAAGTCTCGTACTTTGTTAGAAAGCGTCGCGGAGAACAACAGGTGCTGAATATCGGTTGGCAGACGATCTAGAATCTTATTGATGTCATCGATGAAGCCCATGTCGAGCATGCGATCTGCTTCATCCATTACCAACACCTCGATTTCCTCAAAGTGAACCGCGCGCTTACCGTACATATCGAGCAATCGACCTGGTGTTGCGATAAGAATGTCGACACCCTCGATAAGGGCTTGCTTTTGTGGCTTTTCATCCACGCCACCATACATAGCGAGAGACGTAAGTGATAAGTTTTGACCGTAGTCGCGCACTTTCTGTTCAATTTGTTGAGCCAGTTCGCGAGTCGGCGTAAGAATTAGCGCACGTACTCGTTTTTTTCGCTGAGTTTCACCCTTCGCCAACTTCTCCAGAATAGGCAAGACAAAACTCGCGGTTTTTCCTGTGCCGGTTTGAGCGGCCGCGATAAGGTCATCCCCTTGTAAAATAGCTGGGATTGCTTTGGTTTGGATAGTTGTGGGTTTGCTGTAACCGAGAGATTGAATGGCTTGAGTTAACGGTTGGCTTAGGCCTAGTTTTGCGAACGGCATGGGTGACACTCTGTGTTAATAGTCTTGAGGAATTAAATCCCCCTGAATTGACGCAGAGTGTACCATGAACTGGTGAGTGTGATTAGACTTGTTTTTCGAGATACCAGGTTCCTTTACATGGACCATTGGTCAGGTACCACTTGCCTTGAATTTTGTCTTTTCCAACACTTCCAGTGAAGCGGTAATCCCATTGACGGTTAGAAGCGTAGAGAGTGAGCTCGCTTTCGTCCGCGTTTATCCATCCTTTTAGAGAGGTTCCATTGTATGTTAGGTTGAGCGTTGCAAATCCATCGACAACCTTGCCTGTGATGGTGGTGCGCTCACACATATTGTTGCCTGTCACATCGACACGACGCCCTAGCCAGACGCCATCGTGCTGGGTTGAAACCGCAAATTGGGGAGAGTCCGGCAATTTAGGGAAAGATTCCGGTTTGTTTGAGCCGAATAAGTTGGCTTGCTGGCCGACTAAAATGAAGACGCCGAAAGCGATGAAAGTGGCTAATAACGCTTTGTTTTTCATGACTCTGCCTCGTGGGGGAGATTTAATCGAATGTCGGTTTTGACCGAGTTGGCGATAAAGCAGTGTCGGTGCGCTAAATGGTGCATTTTCTCAATTTGCTGAAAGGATGGTTTCTTGTCGCCGGAAAAACAAATAGTAGGAGAGAGTGTCACCTCGGTAACAGAGGTATAGCCGTTTTCATCTTCGGCCATGACACCTATCGCGTTATCAACGTAGGAATCCACAACATACCGCTGTTTTGCGGCGATGCCGAGAAATGTCAGCATATGGCAACTGGAAATAGCAGCAATGAAGGCTTCTTCGGGGTCAACGTTTTCTGCGACCGAGTAGGGGAGCGGAACCACATGAGGCGATGACGAGGCTGGGACACTGACACCGCCGTCGAACTCCCACAGATGCCCTCGGCTGTACTGATTGTCGCTAAAAGGTTCATTTTGCTGACGCTGCCAGCGAATCGTGGCTGAATAATCGGACACAGCTACCATACTCCAAACTGATGTGGTGGCTGTTGATGGTAACGCGTCATTGCTAGGACTTCGATAGAAGTTTTGTCTATCGGTCAGAAAGGCAGAGCTGGCTCACAGCCGGGATAGGAACTCGCACAATGTTGCACCTAACCCTTTGTTAACTATCATCACTTCTCAAATGGAACTGATTTCTTCCTTGTTCTTTTGCAGTGTAGAGTGCGCTATCTGCAACATTGAACAGGTCGTTGAAATCTAATGGTTGCTCTTTGTAAAGACGATGATTGGACACGCCGATCGAGAGCGTGAGGTAATCACTGGCATAAGAACGTGGATGCGCAATTTTTAATGACAAAATAGCGCTTTGCAACTGATGGATTTTGCGGATGACCTGCTCGTCGGTTTGACCATCGCACAGCACCAGAAACTCATCTCCGCCATAGCGAAAGATATGGTCGATGGATGTATCTGAAAACGCGTTGCTGATGTTGGCGGCGACGATCTTCAGCGCCTCATCACCGGCTTGATGACCAAACTGATCGTTGTAGCCTTTATAGAAGTCGATATCGATGATCACGATGGCGATTTGCGTGCCTTGATTGATTGCTTTTTGAATCAACGTCGGGGCAATCGTATCCAGTTGATAGCGATTGTAGAGCTTGGTCAATGGATCGGTTTTCGATAAGTTGTCTAACAAGTTGTTGGCTTGTTGCAGCTTATGACGCTGGACATGATTTTCGAGTGCGATGGCAATAAAACTGGCGAGTTGTTCAAACAGCTGGCAGTGGTGGGGTTGATACTGCCCAGATTCCGTATGTTGCGTAGACATAATACCCAGCACTTTGTTCCCCAACAGGATGGGGGTAAACATCAGTGATTGACTCGAAGGAGTGTCCGCTTTTCGATGAATGGCCGCATTGTCACTATCGACGCTTAAGCCAATCGCTGCCCTGACGCTGGTGGCATCCGCGTTGTTTAGGTGGACCATGGATTTAGTTTTGACCACATAAGAGCCGATGCTGGTTTGTTTGTTGCAGTCGACATAGAAGCGCTCAATTGGACCTTTAGTGTTGTAAAAGTAGCGATAATCGAGAATGCCTTGTTGTTCATCATAAAGTGCAATACCGAACTCTTCGCTCGGAATGATGTTGGTGATCTTGCTAAAAATAGAGGGTAAATGAACCGAGATGTCTTGGCAGGTCGCTAACTCTTGGCCAATTTCTGTAATGGCTTCAATGTGCTCTTTGATTTTTTGCTGTAGACGGCGCTCTTGGTCATCCGCGGCTTGCTTCACTTTACTGATGATGGAAGCGTATTCCTTTTGGCGGGTATCTGCGAGCGCTCGGTTGGCGGCTTCTATGTATGTCGCTTGTAGGGAAACCAGTTCAGCTTGATTGTGTTTTTTCGCCAGATTAATCGCCACTTGGCAGTAGAGCAGATGAAACTTGATGTTGCAGGTCGGGTCGATGAGCTTTTCTAGTTGTCGACACAACTGGATCGCTTCCGAGTCGATGTCATGCTTTTCCAGAAATTGCGCGTAATAGGTGTCGTTCTCCATTTGGATGTACTTATCTTTGAGAACAACACTGTACTTGTTGGCGAGTTGAAAATGTCTTTTTACCTCGTTTATCGAGTAATCATCAGACATCGACTGGATACGCGCAAGGTAGCCGTAAGCATAGGCGATGGTGCGCGGGTTATCAATCTGCAAAGCGATCATCAAAGCGTGATTGGCACACTCGATCGCCTGATGGATTTGCTCTGCAAGCGCAAGGGCCAATGCTTTGTTTAGGTAACTAATTGACTCAATTGACTTGTTCGCCACTTTTCGCGCGCTAGCGACCGCTTTACTCGCGAAATCGACGGTCATGTCATATTGCTGCAATTGAAGTAATAAGTTGCTGACATTACAGTAAGCGAGTGACATGTAGTTGTCATCGAGCTTTTCACTGTTGTCGATCACGCGCTTATACATCAAATAGGCGGAGTAGTAATTCTCTTGCTCAGTATAGAGGGTCGCCAGCAATATGTTGGCGTGAAGGGCGAGAATTTCATCCTCCCCAGTGACAAGCTCAAGGCACTTCAGGTAGTGATCAATCGCTTCTGCAATACGATCTGTTCGGTTACATTTTAATCCTTCAATAAAATGAAACTGAGCGAGAGGCAACTCAAGGTCATGTTTCGCACAGATCGCGTACACCTGTTGTTCCATGACGATTGCGCCATCAATACCGGGATAGCGTTGAAATTGAGAATAGATGGTTTGTATTTCATCCCGAGCTTGATTGTTCATTGAGCCTCCCTTGAGTAGCGCTATAGTATATACCGTGCTGTATGAGTTTTTAAACAAAGGTTGCGTCAAATGAGTGCTTGTAACAAAAATATCAACTGAACCACAGGATGAATCAGGGTTATTTATAAAACCATTACTAATCATTAAGCAACAAGTTGTTGTCATCAAAACTCACACTTTGCACTGAAAGTCATTGGCTCATGGTTGTACGGATGGTGTAGTTCAAGGCGTTGAGCATGCAGATGCAAGCGATCACTTTTCGTTCCGTATAGCGCATCACCAACGATGGGCATATTGAGACCAAGGTGATGAGCACAATGGACACGGAGTTGATGCGTTCTTCCTGTCTTGGGATGCATATAGAGCTTTGATTGCCCGTTGGATGTCTCGATCAGTTCCCAGTACGTCTCAGCGGGTTTTCCGTGCTCGTAACAGACAAGCTGACGCGGACGGTCATCTGGATCGCCTCGCATAGGTAAGTTGATGGTGCCATTTTGCACTTGGACTTCACCTTCAATCTGTGCGATGTAGCGTTTTTGCACAGAGCGGGAGATAAATTGTTTCTGCAGGTTTTTATTAGCGCGTCGGGTTAGAGCGAATACCAAGATTCCTGACGTGGCCATATCGAGTCGATGAATAACAAATGGCCCCTCAGCATCTGGGTAGCGCTTTTGCAATCTTGTGTAGGCGGAGTCGGTAATAGTCTTACCCGGGACAGAAAGCAGACCGGACGGCTTGTTGACGATCACCATGGCGTCATCTTCATATACGATCTCTAGCTCTTTGTCTTCTGCCCAACTCTTCTCTAGCGGATTGTCGTCAATACGCATACCTTCTAGCATATGGCCCAAAATCGGTTGGCATTTACTGTTGCAAGACGGGTAGTAGCTTTTGTGTTTGCGAATCTCCGACTTTGGCGACACGCCCCACCAAAATTCGGCCAGAGCGAGCGGTGTGTAGCCGTGTTTAAACGCAAAATGAAGCAGCTTGGGTGCTGCGCATTCTCCCGCGCCCGCTGGTGGGGTTGGGCTTGTCGTTGGGGCAAAAATCGCTTTAAGAGATTTTTCATCTTTACGGATGTTGTAAAAGCGATACTGCTCGAACAACTTGTTTTGCAGTTGATTGGAGCGTTGTTTGCGCTGCTGCTTGATCGCATCGATCTGCTCGGTTAGCTCATTCAACTGAATGGAAACTTGATTGATTTTCTCTTCCCATTCCAGTTTGAGGTACTTAAGCACATTCTTTTCTGCCACGCTTTGCCTAGCCAGATCATCGAGCGCCAGTGTTAACGCATCGCCAGCCAGCGTTTGCTCTGCAAGTTTTCGCTGCTTCTTGCGCGCCGCGCGGCCTTGAATCATCAGTTCGCGCTGGGTTTGCTCCGCTTGCTGATAGTCATCTTGATACTGCGCTAACTGTTGTTGAAGCGCATGGAGCTCTGGATTGGCTTGTCGCTGTTTTACTTGTTTGTTAAGTTCGGTGATCTTAGCTAAATCTGATCGGAAAAAGCTCTCTTCTGCCAACATATCGAACACTGGCGGCACAAAGCCGGGTAGCAGGTTTTGATCGGCGATTTTTCCAGAGAAAGCTGAAAAGTAGCCAAGTTCTCCGTCTGGGGAGTGCACCAAAAGCACGCCAAACATCTTGCCAATGCCATCTTGATTCCCCGTCAGACCAAAATCGTGCTGCCAGTCAGTTTGGTGAGTCAAATGCGTTTGCAATTGCTCGGCCGCAAGAACACACAGCGGATGAGGCTGATAGTAGAACGGGAAGGTAAACTTTTCTGGAAGCGTTATTCCGTCGATTGGGGTGTCAAAACGGGTAAAGAGTTGTTCCGGTTGGTGCATGGACGGGTTCACTACAGGCAAAATCACAGGGGCGTGATTTTACCTGTTTGTGGTCGGATTGCTAGTCTAGCGCACGTAGTTGATGTTGGCGCTGATGTACCAGTGTTCAACCTTGCCATCGCCGTTTTCGACCCAGAGGTCATTATCAAAGTGTTTTACGCGACCTTTAATACTCAAGCTCAGTTTGTTGTCGACGACACTATCGACGGTTAAGAATGGGTCAGAGCTGATTAAGAAAGGTTCGGCATCTTCAATCGTGGCGTCTTTCGCGATCAGGAAGTAATGGTTCAGCTTACCGTCTTGCGGTTTGGTTGAGATTGCCTTGTAACCGACTAGACGATAGTTTTCGCCCACTTGTTGATTCGTTATTTCGCTACCCAAGCGCACATGCGTTGGGATAAACACGTAAGCAAGTAGCGCCGCTATGGCCACTAGAGCGCCGAGCAAAGACAGTTTCAATTTAGACATGGATTTAATTCAATAACCAATAAAGGAAAAAGTTTACCACAAGCGCGCCATTTTACAGCGATAAGCGTGTTGCGTTTATTATTACCTCAGTGTAACAATAAGACGTAGTTAAGCATGTATTTGATGGATAAATGTAATGGCAAATTGGGAAGGTGTCAGCGAGTTTGTTGGCGTGGCAGAGACGCAATCTTTCACCGCAGCAGCGAAAAAGCTCGATACTTCTGTCGCTCAGGTTAGCCGCAGGGTCTCGTCGTTGGAAGAGCGTTTGGCGGTGAAGTTGTTTAATCGAACCACGCGGCGAGTCTCGCTCACTGAAGCGGGGCAACTTTACTATCAGCAGTGTAAGCAGTTAGTCGAAGGGTTGGAGCTTGCAGAGTTAGCCGTTACTCAAATGCAATCAACGCCAAAAGGGTTGTTAAAAGTGACGGCCCCGGTCACCTATGGAGAGCAGCAGCTCGCTCCTTTGCTGCATCAGTTTTTGGAAAAGTACCCACAAGTAGATTTGGATTTGAATCTGACGAATCAAAAGCTCGATCTGATTGAGATGGGCGTTGATGTCGCGATTCGACTAGGAAGATTGCAAGATTCGAGTTTGGTCGCAAAGCGTTTGTCGAGCCGTCAACTTTATGTATGCGCAAGTAAAGAGTATCTCGACCGTTTTGGTGAGCCTCATACATTGTCTGAACTCTCAAATCACCAATGCTTGGTGGGTTCGGTTGATTACTGGCGCTTTAAAGACAGTAAAGGTGAAAAGTCAATCCGCGTTTCTGGGCGCATTCACTGCAATTCGGGTTATTCACTGCTTGACGCTGCGATACGCGGTTTAGGCTTGGTTCAATTGCCTGATTATTATGTCCAATCGGCGTTGGATACAGGCAGCTTGATTGAAGTCTTGAGCGATTATCGGGATGAGCGAGAAGGGATATGGGCTCTTTATCCGCAAAACCGGAACTTATCTCCTAAAGTACGCTTACTGATTGATTTTTTAGCCGAAAAGTTGAAAGATTGAGCCTGAAGTTGTTCACTTCAAGCTCGTCTGGTGGAGTTTTCAAGCCTCAATTAGGTTGGCGTTCGGCATCTTCGCGTTTGAGTACTTTGTGGCCATCTTCAGATACCCCTTGTTTCCAGTAGCTGCTGATGTATATGTATTCACGATCTACGTTGTGTTCATTACGGAAGTACTGACGCAGCGCACGCATCGAGTCAAACTCACAAGCACACCAGACCGAGACTTGACCGTTGAGCCAAGGCTTGCGTTTAGCTGCATCTTCTAACGAGTCTTGGGTCACCCATTCGATCTTTATACCTACTGGTGCTTCTAGCGTTTGTATATCATCTTCGGTCTGAACCTTGATCACAGCATACCCTTGAGCATCTTGCGGTAAGCGTTGAATCTTCGCTGATAGGGCGGGTAAAGAGGTCATGTCGGCAGTCATAAAGTACCAGTCGGCATCAAGGTTCATGTTTTGAATGATCCCAGGGCCGGCGATATGAATCGTATCCCCCTGCTTTGCTGCCATTGCCCAACGTGCGGCAAAGCCACACTGCTGATCTTCGGTGATGTGTTTTACGAAATCGACTTCGATTTGCGACTTATTCGGATCAAAGCGCCGAATCGTATAAGTACGCATGACAGGGAGGCTATCTTCTGTTTGCTGGGACAGATCGGTTCCACCCACTTGATTGAACAGCAGCTTGATGTAGCCTCCTTCGCAGTCGAGAGGAAAATCAGCCAGCGCTTCACCTTGTAGAGTGATGCGCTGCATATTTGGGGTGACGGAAAAAGTATCGGTAACGGTGACAATCTTGGCTGAAGGTTTTTTCATTTTTCTACTCAATAGTTATTCTTATTCTCATTTAGAGTAACAGTTAAAAAAACAGTTCCGAAGCCTCTTTAATTAAATTTACATTCGCGCAGGCGGTTACAACATCGGTACCGTCGAACCAATTAGCAGTGCCGCCATGGTGAGATTAAACACTCGTACGCGTTTGGTGGAGGTCAACCATCGCTGTAACTCACGCCCTGCAAGTACCCAAAAGCTGCATGACGGCATATTCACCAGCATAAACATGGCGGAAATGATCAACAGTTCATGCCAATTCCCAGAGCTGCTGTAGATCGCTACAGAACTGAGTGCCATCGACCAGCCTTTCGGGTTAACCCATTGGAAAGACGCAGCGCCAAGGAAGGTCATGGGTTTGTAGTCGTCACGGTTTTCCGCTTTCCCAGAACGGGCGATTTTTAGCGCGAGGTAAGCTAAGTAGGCAAGACTCAGCCACTTTAAAACGGTATGAGAGACAGGGTAGGCATTGAAGACGCCGATTAACCCCAATCCTACTAGCAGCACCATAAACCCGAACCCTAAGGTAATCCCCAGCATATGCGGCAGGGTTCTCTGGTAGCCAACATTGGCGCCAGAAGTCATCAACATGAGGTTGTTTGGCCCAGGGGTAAAAGTAGAAACAAAGGCAAACATCGCCAACGCACTGAGTTGTTGTAATTCCATAGTGTCTCCTCAACGTTTACATCAGATGAATGGATGTGTTTGACCGGTCAAGAAACAGTTTAAGTAGATTGAAGCGCAATTATGTGTTTTTATTCGAGTGATTAGGTGTTTGTTTGCAATAAAGGTGTGTAATGGATAGGTATGAAGAAAGAATATTGCATGAGCTAAAGCTCGATGGACGATTATCAAATGTCGATCTTGCTCATCGGATTGGTTTGTCTCCATCGGCGACGCTGCGTCGCGTTCAAGATTTGGAAAAGCGCGGTGTAATCAAAGGTTATCGAGCGGTTCTTGACCGAGCTCAACGAGGGGTTGGCTTTGTTGCCTATGTGTCTATTGGATTGGCAAGCCACCGCAAGCAAGCGCAATTAGAATTTGAGGAGCACGTTCGGTTTGTTGACGAAGTAGTGGAATGCCACAACATTACTGGTGCTAACGAGTACTTGCTACGAGTAGAGACGCAGGATCTAACCAGTTATAAAAAATTTCATGCGGATGTACTTGGTGAGTGTGCTCAAGTTCAATCTATTACGACTATGGTGGTGATGGACTCGCCGAAAGATGAGCGCTAGCAAGAGATTTTCGGCGTTATCAGCGATCTCAATCCTCTTTGTTTTTAATCAATGTATTGGCTTTGATTTGATTTTATAACTTTGTTGCATGTGTCTGTTAATGCATATTTACAAAAGTCACCACCTAACTGATGAATTATCCAACAATGTTTTGTGGCATTGATCACATATTATGTTAGACTTCTCCCCACAATTCTTATGGGAATATTCCCAGTTCACGGACGACTCAACCGATCTGATTGAGAACAATAATGCAATTATCCTTAAAAAATTTGTCTATTCGTACACAGGTGTTGTTACCTGTGCTATTCACAACCGTTGCTTTGTTTATCGCCCTTTGGGTGACCAAAAACAATTTGGAAGCTGAGCAAGAGTTGATGGACGCGAATACCGACGCTCTAGTGTTCTACAAAGACACACTGGCTAAGATTGACGACCAAGTTTACCCGCTTCGTATTAGTGCGGTGTATGCTATTTATGATGCGTCACGTCGTGACACGTTCCTTAGCGAACTGAAAAATGCAATGCGAGAAATCGACCAAGATCTTGACCTAATACGTGAGCGTAAAACGTTCCGTGATGACATCGTTACCGTGCGCGCTTCAATCGAAAACTATGTTCAATTCTCGACCCAAGGCGTGACTTTGTTCAACCGAAAAGACCAAGGGCTAGCGACTGAACTTGAGTACAGCAACTTTATTAGCCAATATCGTATTGCTGGCAATGAAATGGTGCAATCAATCAATACGCTGTCTAAAAAGGTCAATGAGGCAGCGACGCTAGCTATGGACCAAAGTGTTGAACAAAACACCAAAGTCAAAAACTTGGCGATGTTCCTTGTACTTAGTGTGCTAGCCATCTCATTGTTGGTTGCGTGGGTCCTATCTGGAATGATTGTTACGCCAGTTCAAAAACTGCAAGAAGTGATGCGAGAGCTTGCGCAGGGTAATCTATCGATTCGCGCCAATGCCGATGGTGAAAACGAAATCTCTCAGCTTAGCAAAGATGTGAATACGACAGCAGAGCAGCTCCATACAACCGTTGATCAACTGATGCGTATCAGCGAAGAGGTGGCTTCAGCATCAACAGAACTTGCTGCTGTAATGACGCAATCTCAAGCGAATGCCCAGCAAGAGTTGGCGGAAATTGAGCAAGTTGCTTCTGCCGTAAATGAGCTTTCAAGTACCGCCGATAATGTGAGTGACAACGCGCAAGTGGCTGATTCTACAGCGCGTGAAGCAAATCAACTGGCTGCATCAGGCATGGAAATCTTCGAAGAGAGCAATCAGGCAAGTGCTCAAATGGGCGATGCGCTTAACGATGCGGCTCAAGTGGTTCTGTCGCTAAAAGAGCAGTCGGAGCAAATCAGCGATGTGATTGAAGTGATTCGCGGTGTATCTGAGCAAACGAACCTATTGGCGTTGAATGCGGCTATTGAAGCGGCACGTGCGGGCGAATCTGGTCGTGGCTTCGCGGTTGTGGCAGACGAGGTACGTATGCTTGCGGCGCGCACTCAAGAGTCAACTGGTGAAATCCAAACCATCATCGAAGAGCTACAAAAGCAATCGGGTATGGCGAATGACAGCATGCAGCTTAGTTTGGAAATGTTGGCCAAGAACAATGAACTGGCACAACAAGCAAACAGTGCGCTGCAGGGTATCACTGAGTCCGTGACCAACATTAACGACGCAAATACACAGGTTGCAACCGCAGCAGAGCAGCAGTCACAAGTAACCCAAGACATTAACCGCAACGTGGTGAACATGTCTGAACTGGTGAATCAAAATGTGTCTGGCATTTGCCAGAGTGCGAGTGCAAGCGAAGAGTTATCTTCACTAGCAGAGAAGCAAAAAGCGCAACTGGCGTTCTTTAAGCTCTAATCTATTCAGCCATCGTTCGAAATGAAAGCAGAAGGCGCTCCGGCGTTTTCTGCTTTTTTGCGTTTTGTGAGTGTGAAATCATCAGTTAGCACTCAAAAGCAGAGGTTGTTTAATCGGCTAAAAACACCGGTTTGTGAACTGAACATAATGATCCTGCAACCGAATGCTTGAATAGTACTCACCGATGGTAAGAAAAGGATTGCGCAAACGTTTAGTTGGTGGCTCTTTAAGTGTTTGTTTTTGTGATATTTTTGAAGGTTTGGTGAGGAGGGAAGTGTGCTTAGGTATGCAACTTAACCGAACTGTATCATAAAAAAATTGAAAATATCAGTCTTGCGGGAATTAAATCGCGACCTATAATGCTGAAAACCGGAGCGTCTGCCAACGCTCCGGTTTTTTTGTGTCCGAAACTCAGTAAAACGTCTGCCAACGTTTACCGAAAACGCACGACACGTAAATTTGCTTACAGGAAAATTTATCATGCGTATCGAACAAGAACTTAAGTTAGGCTTTAAAGATGTACTATTCCGCCCGAAGCGTTCTACTCTTAAAAGTCGTTCTCAAGTTGAGTTAACCCGCGAGTTTACATTCAAGCATAGCGGCCGTCAATGGTCTGGTACACCCGTTATCGCGGCGAATATGGACTCAGTAGGTAGCTTTGAAATGGCTAAAGCTCTGGCTGAGCACGGTGTAATGACGGCAATTCACAAGCACTACACAGTAGAGCAATGGGCTGAGTTTGTAGAATCTGCGGACCAAAACACACTAAATAACGTGTTTGTTTCTACTGGTACTTCGGATGCGGATTTCGAAAAAACTAAAGAAATCATGGCACTGTCAGAAGAGCTTATCTTTATCTGTATCGATATCGCGAACGGTTACTCAGAGCATTTAGTAGAGTACGTTGAGAAGGTACGCGCTGCATTTCCAAACAAAGTTATTTCTGCGGGTAACGTTGTAACGGGTGACATGTGTGAAGAGCTAATTCTAGCAGGTGCTGACATTGTTAAAGTGGGCATTGGCCCAGGATCAGTATGTACTACACGTGTAAAAACTGGTGTGGGTTACCCTCAGCTTTCAGCAATCATCGAATGTGGTGATGCAGCACACGGCCTTGGCGGCATGATCATCGGTGACGGTGGCTGTTCATGTGCAGGAGATGTGGCTAAAGCCTTCGGTGGCGGCGCGGATTTTGTCATGCTAGGCGGTATGCTTGCAGGTCACGAAGAGTCAGGCGGTGAAATCATTCAAAAAGACGGTGAAACTTTCATGAAGTTCTATGGCATGTCTTCTCAGTCGGCAATGGATAAGCACTCAGGTGGCGTAGCTAAGTACCGCGCAGCTGAAGGAAAAACCGTACTATTGCCATTCCGAGGCAGCGTTCACGGCACTATCTCCGACATCCTTGGTGGTGTACGCTCAACGTGTACCTATGTAGGCGCAGCAAAGCTTAAAGAGCTAACGAAGCGTACGACTTTCATCCGCGTACAAGAGCAAGAGAACAACGTATTCGGTAAAGAGAAATAATCCAATACTTCGGAAGTTACGAATTATTAAGAGCCGCATTTAGCGGCTCTTTTTTTGTCTAAAAAATCAACAAGTGACGACAAACTACAGACTAGTGATTGGCTTCTGAGAGATGATCAGGTGCGAAGTGTGCGTAATGCATGATAATGCTGATATCGGCACAGAGCAATGTTTCTTCAAATCGCTGAACTTGTATCACTTATCGGTTGGCCTGTTAATGCCTAGCTTGTCGACCAGTTCAGCGAAAGACTCTTCTATTGTTTGGCCTGCCGTGTCGATTGTAATCACGCTATCACTCCACGGTTCGTAGTATCGACTTTGAACTTGTTTCCAGTTGGGTAGGTTAAGGTTTTCCACTTCACTTTTTCGAGAGTTTACTCGACGCTCATGCTCTTTGGCATCTGAACACCGAATTTCAATATTGACGAACCTAGCCCCCACACTTTCTGCGACTTCTTGCCATTCATTTCGTGTCAGTTCGATTGGGTTGCATGAGTCAGACACTGCACTTAGCCCAAGTGCTAGGTTGTCTCTGATAATTCTATAGCTAAGCCTGTAACCCTCGCCTTCAACCTGGAAATTACACAGGTCTCGAATTCCTTGCTCTACCGTATCGATACGAACGTATGTTGCTCCAATCCGATGTGAAAGCAATTTAGCCAGAGTTGATTTCCCAGAAGCCGGAAGCCCTGAAAATATGTATAAAGTGGAGGATTCCAAAGTATCTCCTTAAATGAACCCAAAGTCGTCAAACGTTACATACCCGCTTTAAATGCTGGCTATGTAGAACTAAAGCGGTAAGTACAATCTCAGCATGTCTTTGTGTTGAATTCCATTTTCATAGATTGGCTCTGGATAATTCAGCAAGAAGTGATCTTTGAGGATTGAATCAACCCGAAAGCCGAGGCGTTGATAATAAGTTAGCTGATAGCCAAAGGTCCCCGTACCCAACTCAACTCGTTTGATTCCTTTACTTGATAATTGCGATAGAACGGACTTAAGCAACGCCGAACCAATACCTTGACCTTGTGAGTTTGGATATACAGAAATATTGAATATCTCAGCAATGCTATCAGTTTGTGGCTTTACTATGCAGGCGGCTAAAACACGCCCATTGTCTAGTGCAGCAAAGCACCAAGAATCGGATAAGTATGAAGAAATACTCGTTTCAGAAGGATCAGCTTCAAGCAGTAAATCAATAGGAATCTGGCTACTTTCTACTTCGATATATTGCATTTTTGCTCCAAGCACAGTGAATCCGTCATGAACGCTTTGCTAGTCATTTTTCATCAAGGCCAATTTTGTACCGAAAGCTATAAATACCAAACCGGTTATTGAGTTTAACCACGTTTTAAACCTCGCACTATTGGTCACCGTCTTAACTCTTGCAAGGATCATAACCATGATGGCGAACCATACAAAATTGACCATAGAATGTGCCGTTACTAGAACGTATGCACTCATTGGGCTTTCGGTATTGGGAATAAACTGAGGAAAGGCTGCCAAATAGAACATAGACACTTTCGGATTCAATACGTTTGTCATGAGTCCTTCCAAGAAGGATACACGTAGGGAAGATGCTTTATTACTGTTCGGTTTAACATCGGGTTCTATTGAACTTCCTTGAAAAGCACTTGCTATCGCTTTCAAACCAATCCAAACCAAATAAGTGGCGCCTAACATTTTAAAAATGAAAAACGCCTGAGATGATTTAGACAGGATCACCGAGATACCCAAAATTGATAAGGTACCATGCACATAAAATGCAACGACAAATCCCCAGATGTTAGCAAATCCTGCTTTTCGTCCTGAAATGGGTACCGTTTTCGCTATTAGAAATCCATTAGGTCCCGGAGAGATAACGAGCAATGTAGCAACCGCCATAAAAGTTAAGAGATTATTCAAGTCCATTTTGTCCGTTCCTGGTATTGTGAACCTACCAAAACGCAACTACCGTGCGTGAGGAGTTTCCCCCTAAACGCGTTCCTCTATGCGTTTTTTAAGCTTGCCTTTTATGAATACGATAACCAAAAGCATCGTAATATAAAGTGCATTCAGACAAAGTTGTTCGTGTATATATGTAATCGACACTTGCTGCGTCTCAAAATTTAGCAGCCTTGTATTTCGATCCTCTTCGCTGGGCTCAAACATCTTTTCATTGCCATCGCTATCGACATAATAGGTGTTCTCATGCCCCAAAATAAAGAGTTCTTTAGCTAGAAGCTTGGTTACTGCAGTTCGGTCTTTGGCTGAAATCTGTTCGCTATGCCTTGCCTCAATGTAATAATGGATACCATTCTGCCTATTACTATTTTGCAGATCTAAATAACGTGATAACTGGAAGATCGAAAATGTTGAAATAAAAAGGTTTAGGGTTAGAGCTGTTATTAAAAACAATCCAACTATTTTAAATAGTTTCACATCACACCTAACCTATGAATTCTTGAAGTATACAAAGCAAATTAGGCGACTAACACTCGCCAATCGTGTGTATATGATGCCGCTTTTCAAGCGTCTGTTCAATTTCCAATCAATAGGTTGTTACGGATTTGAGAACGCTAGCGGAGCTTGCGATTGACGTCTTATTCTTAGTTCAGATGGCCGAGTGCAAAAGTGTTACGTATTTTAGCGCGAGAGAAAGCCATCCTTGGTTGGGAAGGGCAAAGCCCGAGTCGGACTCGGGGCTATTTGTATTCATTAGGAAACCAGGCGTTCGTCGAATGGGAAGTGTATTACGTCGATGATTTTTGCGTGTTTCGCGTTGGGGTGACTGGCGTTAAACAAGTAATTCGTCGATTCGGGAAGAATGGCACTAGGCACTTTGGCAAGTAAGGTTTGGTTGGCTTTTAGCCAGTTATTGCCTTCACTCTGTGTGCCTCTCTCATTCTTCACCCAGTCATTGTGTAAGGTTGGAACATGACATTGGCTGAGTTCTGCGTCATCGACTTCGACTTTGAGCAGTTTAAATCGGTCGGGTAGGTCTTCGAGATCAATATCTAATCCAGCCATTACTTCAAGAAGCGCGAGGGCAGGGTGCTCTGCCAAATAGACGATTAAGTGCCCTTGTGGGTGCCAACGCCCGCTTGCTTTTAGCCCTCCGATGCCGTGAAGGTCTTCGAAGTCAGATATACGCCAAAGGATTGCCATTAAAAATACCCAGATTCGATTCTTAGCAGCAGTTGCTCGACAATGCTTGCACCAAACTCATCTTGCATTGCCTCTTTGGGCGTACGACCTTCGAGCTTTTTCTTTGGCTTGCTGAGCCAGTTGTTGGCTTTTTGCTCATTGCCAAAAACCGCGACCGCTTGCGCTGTTAAGCGTGCTGCTCGGATGATTTTGGCACTTTCATCACGGGTCAGTTTCTCGGCTTTACTAACGCGATGAGATAGCGTTCGGCTCGGTATCACCCAATTGAGTTCTTGTTTATTGAACCCATGTTCCATCAAGGTATTGATTACCGACGGATCCACACCATCACGAACTAGGTTTGACAGATCCAACTCATTGTCAATCGACCAACCAAACCAAGCATTGAGGTTGGCGTTTGCTGCCATTTCCATTGCTGTAGACATAAATTTGTACCTCTTGGCAATATGCTTAAATATTAGCGCATATTGCTCATTTTTCAACTGGTTCTGTTTGCTAAAGCAAAGTAGCAATGAAATGTTTCCAAGAAGATTGACGCGTAATCAATCCTGTAGCACAGATAAATCCGTTGATAATCAAATTAATTTCAGCGAGTTAGCATCTGGCTCCAAAGTAAACTGCAAACATAGATTACTGACTACTTTTCTGGCCTCTGCCCGTTTTATGATGCGTGACTCACTGTTGGCAAATAAAAGGAACAAGTATGAAAAGGACACTACTCGCACTAGGGCTTTGCACCGCATTTATGAGCAACGCAAACGCAGCGCAATGGGGTTACGAAGGGCAACATGGTCCATCACACTGGGGAGAATTTGCGTCCGAGTGTGCAAACGGGGTAAACCAAAGCCCGATTAATATAGAGTCAGCAACAGAGGCCAAACTGGAAAAACTGTCGTTTGACTATCAGGGGCAGGTTGTATCGCTACTTAATAATAGTCATACGTTGCAAACCCAACTTGAAGGGATTAACACTTTAGCGATAGATGGAAAGTCGTTTACGCTTAAGCAATTTCATTTTCACACCCCATCTGAAAATCACGTAGACGGCAAAGAGTACCCATTGGAAGCGCATTTTGTGCATGCAGATAAAGCCGGTCATTTGGCGGTCGTTGCCGTCTTTTTCGAACTGGGGGAAGACAATAGTGAGCTCGCGAAGTTGCTTGATAATATCCCAGAGAAAGGCGCTGACTCACCGATAGATGTTCCCTTTAATGCGAGCGCTTTGTTAAGCGATACCAATGATTACTATCGCTTTAGTGGTTCGTTGACCACTCCGCCGTGTTCCGAGGGCGTAAGATGGCTAGTGTTGAAAACACCTCAGACGGTCTCTGCTAAGCAAGCTGCGTTATTCAATAAGATTATGGGTAACAACAATCGCCCGCTGCAAAAGCTCAATGCCCGACTCATCACTCAAACTCAATAAAAAGAACGCCAGCGCAATACTGGCGTTTTACTTATTTCTGAGCAATTTGCGCGTATTGGCGCAGTAAGTCTGTAAGAGTCGTGACCCACTCAAGGGCGCTGTTCGGGCTCTGTTTAAGAATCACCTCAGCGTGGTTGCAATGTGTTTCTAAAGGAATGGCGCGATCTAACTGGAACGAAGAAGCATAAAAGTGCCAAAGGAGCAGTCTTTGCATACGAAGCGTGTTTTGCTCTTTGTTTTCTGATTCACTGAACAGTTCAGGCAGTTGACTCAGTGCGATGGCGCTCATTCGTAACATGGCATCAAAGCGCGCTTCCATCAGTTTATCTTCTGACTCCGTTTCTTCTGCGTCAAACGTAAACAGCTCCGTCATTGAGTCTTCAGGAATCAAGCGCTGTATCAAGCGCATACTCAGTTCTTCCAGCTCTTCTCGCGGTAATTGCGAGAGCGAGGCGTATGTGTAATCTCGTTCCATAATGGCTCACTGTTGTGTTTTTCCCGCATTGTAATGAGCATGCAGCACAGTGCAAGTATCGATATAAAAAAGCCCCACGTTGAAGTGGGGCAAAATTTGTTGTGTTTGTCTAAGCCGCTGACGTTGTTAGGAAATAGATTATGTTCACTAGTACGTTAGTTGACACATCTATAAAACTAGATGGCGAAATGATATTTGCCCAAATTTATTTTGAAATGATAACGATTACATAGTAAGCGTTGTGATCTTGCTCCAGAAAATAAATGCAATTAAGTGCGTATTCCCTTTGTCTTCCCTTGCTGGAATTTTCTCAAATCTTCGAAATAGTCGGTGTAATCGTTTACAGAATGAACGCTTGAACGTTTGCGTTAAAAAATGTGATGAATATCTCATATCCTTCGCTATACTTTCCGCCCGGTTAAGAGCGAGTGCTCTGCCAATACAAGCCGTCACACGGAAAGGTGAATGACCCCACGGACCGGACCAGCTACCTATTGAATGCTTGTAGAGGTGATCTTTAATGAATGTTTTATTCGGTTTAATCGGTGTTGTCGTTCTATTGTTGTGCGCAGTACTGCTGTCTGAGAGTCGTAAATCGATCAATTGGAAAACAGTGTCTCGTGCACTTATGCTCCAGGTTGGATTTGCTGCTCTTGTTTTGTATTTCCCATGGGGACAAGCGGCACTCACCAGTTTGAGTAGTGGTGTTTCTAGTCTTTTGGGGTTTGCTGATGAAGGTATCAGCTTCCTATTTGGTGATTTGGCCAATACTGGATTTATCTTCGCTGTTCGTGTCCTTCCTATTATTATATTCTTCAGTGCTCTAATCTCCGCTCTCTACTATCTTGGCATTATGCAAAAAGTCATCGAGTTTATTGGTGGCGGTATCCAAAAGTTTTTGGGTACAAGTAAAGCTGAATCACTGGTTGCAACCGGCAACATTTTCCTTTCTCAAGGCGAGTCGCCACTTCTTGTTCGTCCATTCCTATCTCGTATGACTCGTTCTGAACTGTTTGCTGTTATGGCTGGTGGCATGGCTTCGGTAGCGGGCTCTGTTTTGGGTGGTTATGCCGGTCTTGGCGTTGAGCTCAAATACCTTATCGCCGCGAGTTTCATGGCTGCTCCGGGTAGTTTGATGATGGCGAAAATCATCGTTCCTGAGCGCGATACACCAATCAATCAATCTGATATTGAGATGGATAAAGCGCAAGAGAGCAATGTTATTGATGCACTTGCAAGCGGCGCAATGAACGGTATGAAAGTAGCGGTTGCGGTGGGTACCATGCTAATCGCATTCGTGAGTGTTATCGCGATGGTCAACACTGGCTTAGAAAGCCTTGGTGAAGCTGCTGGATTTAGCGGTATTACCCTACAAGCGTTATTTGGTTACTTGTTCTCGCCTTTGGCATGGGTGATTGGTGTTCCTTCAAATGAAGTGTTGATGGCAGGCTCTTACATTGGTCAAAAGATTGTGATGAACGAGTTTGTGGCATTCATTGACTTTGTCCAGCATAAAGCGACCTTGTCTGAACATACTCAAGTCATCATTACTTTTGCGCTGTGTGGATTTGCAAACATTGGTTCGATTGCAATCCAACTTGGCTCGATTGGCGTGATTGCTCCTGAGCGTCGTGCTGAAGTTGCAAACCTCGGTATCAAAGCTGTACTTGCGGGTACGTTAGCCAACCTAATGAGTGCGTGTTTAGCGGGTATTTTTATTCTTCTTTGAGTATCAGTTAGATTACTGAGATGAGGAGCGGCTAGCACGACCCACCCTAGATGTTGAGAAGCAAATCAAGGTGAGAACACTTTTCGCTAAAGCAATTGAAAGTATGTAGCAACTATAGCGAATTAAGAGCTGCTTATAGGTTTGCGCGCTTTAAAATTGCCGTGGGAAAAGCACATAAAATTGGCCACCGCTAAAGTCGCGATGACCAATCGGTAAACCCATTGAGTCCACTAACCTCGAGGAGGGTACAGGCCATCTACAGCGATGCAGTAAGTGAGCGCTAGCGATGGACTGCGAATACTAAATGGGTGGTTGTAACCAGTAGGATGGATATAGATTGAGGGTGGGGCATAATTCGTAGAGATTCCCTCCAAGGGTATCGCATCTCCTTCACCCTTGCCGTACAACATCGCTTCCGGGTTGTAGCTAAAGCTATTTTGTGCGACACCTTGCAGAAAGTAATCTGTATCTGTTGGTTCGGGGCTTGTTCCCTTACCAGAATAGGCTATTAACTGAACAGTAACACCGCCACCCGAAGCGCTAGCTGCATGCGTGTGCGCAGGTAAGTTCAAAGCCGTAAGTGTTTGTGTCTCTGACCCATATTTACGTGCCAATATGGCTTCATTCAGGCCAGGGCTATTTCCACTACCGATAGCAGACCTACCTCTTAGATCTGGTAGTTGAAAATTAGTTGTGCCGTTGCCACCGTAGCGGGTTCCTAGTAAGGAATAGAGAGCGGTGTGGTCTGATATTGCCAACAGACTTCCGTTGGCCTGGAGATAACCTCTTGGACAGAAATTAGCCGCAGTGGTGCAGGTTGACCCTATATAAGGTTCTGGCACGCATGAGGCATATACATTATTGGATACCGAGAGCATGACCCCGGCGAGCAGGAGTTGTTTTTTTGAAACCAACTGATTAGTACTGAACATAGTAAAGTCCTCTTTAATGAGTTCAATTTTTATTATGGGTGGTGCGAATGGTTAAATATTATGGCATTTAAATGGTAAATGTGGTTGTGGATAGCGCCACATTTACTATAGACATAAAGTTCAAAAAACTCTGGAACATTACTTGACGATACCTTGCGATGAATCTGTATAGACCTCTAAGGAAATCACTGATTTGACGTTGAGTATGGTAGCTAATGAAGTTGATGATGAACGAAGCGTTGAGTCTAGCTGGATCAGATTAAACGAAAAGTATGAGGGGTTGACTTTGCACTTTTGGCATTTTAGTTCATAAAAATGGAAAGAAGATCACATCATCATTGATGGTGAGAATATAAAATTGTCCAGAATATAATGCATCATAATGAATATATGGATGTATCAGGATGAGGCGGACCAATTGCAACTCGTACTCTTCCTTCATAAATTTCCCCCACTTGAATATAAATGGACTTAACAGTATCTAGCATCACTAGGGCTAAAAAACGAGCATAGTGCATGTTTGAGTCAATCGATTATGGATAAATCAAATATATTTCTAGCGCAGCTATCAATGGTCATGTTGAGTATGGTCAGTTTTTCCGCTCTCTCAGCGACCGACACCATGGACTCAGCATCTGTTACAGGTTCGACAGTCAACAGCTCTGTAGATTCCATCTCTTACACTATAACGAGCCCGTCAAATTGGCATGGTGGCTCCACGTTTAACTATGGTACTGACTCTCCATCAGGAAACCTAAATGGAAATCTCGTTTTTACTGCCAATGATACCTCTACCTATACCTTTACTTTTAACTCGGCACTAGATATCACCAGTATTGCGGTTCTTGAGTTACAAAAGAGAACGGGTAGTTCATATATATTTACAGATACGACACCTAGCAGCTCAAATAGTAGTGTCAGTGTAACGAGTGCTTCGTTTGATTCATCCAGCTCGTCAACCATAGGCCCAGGGTTCTATTCAAAAACGGTTAACTTAAACTGGTCGGGAGTAACAAGCTTTACTGTAACGACCTCTGGGATGCATTTTAACGCGCAGCTTGGATTTGATAACTTGGTTGCCTCAGCGCCAAGCGCTGACTCAGATGGAGCTTTGACTGCAGCTAATGGTGTTTCTGAACCGGTCAGCCTTGCAACGACGGTGGATAGTAGCGGTGAAGCCATTAATTTGTTTGATTTTACCTTAACTGATGGCGGCTCTGGCGATGGGCTGCCGCTAGATGTTTCACAGATTGTCGTCAATGTGGCAGGGACGGCTTCGGATGCGCAGCGAGCGAAGATCTCTTACCGCTTAAGTGGTCCGGACGCGACCAACGTGACGGGTGTGTATAACGCCAGCGCCGATACGCTCACCTTCTCAGGCTTGTCGATTTCGGTGGCCGATGGGGCGTCGGAGGTGTACACCTTAAACGCTTACTACCATGACAACACCGGCATCACCGAGGGCAACACGCTTCTGCTCAGCCTGGATGGTGACACCGATGTGACGGTCAGCGGCAGCAACACCCAATTTGGGGCGACAACCGCCGTCAACAACGGCAGTGGCACCACGCTGGAGGTGACGGCGACAGCGCTGGCCTTTACCACGCAACCGGCTGGCTCGGTCTCGGGCTCAGCGTTAACCACTCAGCCGATTGTGCGGGCGCAAGATGCGTTCGGTAACACTGACGTGGACTTTACGGAGACTGTCACTCTTACCGAAGCCAGCGACGGCACGCTGTCGGGCGACTCGGTGGCCGCGGTCAATGGGGTGGCCACGTTCACGGCGCTGACCTACAGCGCAACGGCTGATCAGCAAAGCTTTACGGTCACGGCCAACGATCAAGATGGCGTCGGCAGTGATTTGGCTTCGGTGGCGGCGAATGCCGTGATCGCGGATGTGGTGGCGACTCAGTTGGTCTTTGAGACACAACCGGCGCCGCTTTCCGTGAAAACGGCCGAAGCGACCAGTTTTACCACCGTGCCCGTCGTATCTGCGCAAGATAGCGTCGGCGTTGTAGACACGGGCTATACAACGGATATTACGCTTTCAGAAGTGAATGGAGCGGGCACTATCGTGATGACGGGGACCGGAGATACGGATGGCAGCGCCGCCACAGTATCGATTACGCCGGCCTTTGGGGTGGCCACCTATACGGGGTTACAGGCCACCTATACCGCTTCAGGTGGAAGCAGTGAATCCTTCAACATACGGGCCAGCTCTGGCGGCTTAACCTCAGTGGACAGTAGCCCACTCACGGCGATCGTTGCCGACAACGACGCCAGCTTAACCGCCGCATCGGGCGTCAGTGAGCCTGTGGGGCTGCCAACCAACGCCGATACAACCGGTGAAGCGGTTGACCTGATTGATTTCACGTTAACCGATGGGGGCACCGCGGACGGCTTCCCTCTTGAAGTGTCACAGATTGTCGTCAATGTGGCAGGGACGGCTTCGGATGCGCAGCGAGCGAAGATCTCTTACCGCTTAAGTGGTCCGGACGCGACCAACGTGACGGGTGTGTATAACGCCAGCGCCGATACGCTTACCTTCTCAGGCTTGTCGATTTCGGTGGCCGATGGGGCGTCGGAGGTGTACACCTTAAACGCTTACTACCATGACAACACCGGCATCACCGAGGGCAACACGCTTCTGCTCAGCCTGGATGGTGACACCGATGTGACGGTCAGCGGCAGCAACACCCAATTTGGGGCGACAACCGCCGTCAACAACGGCAGTGGCACCACGCTGGAGGTGACGGCGACAGCGCTGGCCTTTACCACGCAACCGGCTGGCTCGGTCTCGGGCTCAGCGTTAACCACTCAGCCGATTGTGCGGGCGCAAGATGCGTTCGGTAACACTGACGTGGACTTTACGGAGACCGTCACTCTTACCGAAGCCAGCGACGGCACGCTGTCGGGCGACTCGGTGGCCGCGGTCAATGGGGTGGCCACGTTCACGGCGCTGACCTACAGCGCAACGGCTGATCAGCAAAGCTTTACGGTCACGGCCAACGATCAAGATGGCGTCGGCAGTGATTTGGCCTCGGTGGCGGCGAATGCCGTGATCGCGGATGTGGTGGCGACTCAGTTGGTCTTTGAGACACAACCTGCACCGCTTTCAGTAAACTCGGCCGAAGCGACCAGTTTTACCACCGTGCCCGTCGTATCTGCGCAAGATAGCGTCGGCGTTGTAGACACGGGCTATACAACGGATATTACGCTTTCAGAAGTGAATGGAGCGGGCACTATCGTGATGACGGGGACCGGAGATACGGATGGCAGCGCCGCTACAGTATCGATTACGCCGGCCTTTGGGGTGGCCACCTATACGGGGTTACAGGCCACCTATACCGCTTCAGGTGGAAGCAGTGAATCCTTCAACATACGGGCCAGCTCTGGCGGCTTAACCTCAGTGGACAGTAGCCCACTCACGGCGGTCGTTGCCGACAACGACGCCAGCTTAACCGCCGCGTCGGGCGTCAGTGAGCCTGTGGGGCTGCCAACCACCGTCGATACAACCGGTGAAGCGGTTGACCTGTTTGATTTCACGTTAACCGATGGGGGCACCGCGGACGGCTTCCCTCTTGAAGTGTCACAGATTGTCGTCAATGTGGCAGGGACGGCTTCGGATGCGCAGCGAGCGAAGATCTCTTACCGCTTAAGTGGTCCGGACGCGACCAACGTGACGGGCGTGTATAACGCCAGCGCCGATACGCTCACCTTCTCAGGCTTGTCGATTTCGGTGGCCGATGGGGCGTCGGAGGTGTACACCTTAAACGCTTACTACCATGACAACACCGGCATCACCGAGGGCACCACGCTTCTGCTCAGCCTGGATGGTGACACCGATGTGACGGTCAGCGGCAGCAACACCCAATTTGGGGCGACAACCGCCGTCAACAACGGCAGTGGCACCACGCTGGAGGTGACGGCGACAGCGCTGGCCTTTACCACGCAACCGGCTGGCTCGGTCTCGGGCTCAGCGTTAACCACTCAGCCGATTGTGCGGGCGCAAGATGCGTTCGGTAACACTGACGTGGACTTTACGGAGACTGTCACTCTTACCGAAGCCAGCGACGGCACGCTGTCGGGCGACTCGGTGGCCGCGGTCAATGGGGTGGCCACGTTCACGGCGCTGACCTACAGCGCAACGGCTGATCAGCAAAGCTTTACGGTCACGGCCAACGATCAAGATGGCGTCGGCAGTGATTTGGCTTCGGTGGCGGCGAATGCCGTGATCGCGGATGTGGTGGCGACTCAGTTGGTCTTTGAGACACAACCGGCGCCGCTTTCCGTGAAAACGGCCGAAGCGACCAGTTTTACCACCGTGCCCGTCGTATCTGCGCAAGATAGCGTCGGCGTTGTAGACACGGGCTATACAACGGATATTACGCTTTCAGAAGTGAATGGAGCGGGCACTATCGTGATGACGGGGACCGGAGATACGGATGGCAGCGCCGCCACAGTATCGATTACGCCGGCCTTTGGGGTGGCCACCTATACGGGGTTACAGGCCACCTATACCGCTTCAGGTGGAAGCAGTGAATCCTTCAACATACGGGCCAGCTCTGGCGGCTTAACCTCAGTGGACAGTAGCCCACTCACGGCGGTCGTTGCCGACAACGACGCCAGCTTAACCGCCGCGTCGGGCGTCAGTGAGCCTGTGGGGCTGCCAACCACCGTCGATACAACCGGTGAAGCGGTTGACCTGTTTGATTTCACGTTAACCGATGGGGGCACCGCGGACGGTTTCCCTCTTGAAGTGTCACAGATTGTCGTCAATGTGGCAGGGACGGCTTCGGATGCGCAGCGAGCGAAGATCACTTACCGCTTAAGTGGTCCGGACGCGACCAACGTGACGGGTGTGTATAACGCCAGCGCCGATACGCTTACCTTCTCAGGCTTGTCGATTTCGGTGGCCGATGGGGCGTCGGAGGTGTACACCTTAAACGCTTACTACCATGACAACACCGGCATCACCGAGGGCAACACGCTTCTGCTCAGCCTGGATGGTGACACCGATGTGACGGTCAGCGGCAGCAACACCCAATTTGGGGCGACAACCGCCGTCAACAACGGCAGTGGCACCACGCTGGAGGTGACGGCGACAGCGCTGGCCTTTACCACGCAACCGGCTGGCTCGGTCTCGGGCTCAGCGTTAACCACTCAGCCGATCGTGCGGGCGCAAGATGCGTTCGGCAACACTGACGTGGACTTTACGGAGACCGTCACTCTTACCGAAGCCAGCGACGGCACGCTGTCGGGCGACTCGGTGGCCGCGGTCAATGGGGTGGCCACGTTCACGGCGCTGACCTACAGCGCAACGGCCGATCAGCAAAGCTTTACGGTCACGGCCAACGATCAAGATGGCGTCGGCAGTGATTTGGCCTCGGTGGCGGCGAATGCCGTGATCGCGGATGTGGTGGCGACTCAGTTGGTCTTTGAGACACAACCGGCGCCGCTTTCCGTGAAAACGGCCGAAGCGACCAGTTTGACGACGGTCCCAGTGATCTCGGCGAGAGATGCCCTCAATGTGGTGGACAGTGACTATGTGACAGGCATTACGCTTTCAGAAGTGAATGGGGCAGGGTCTGCGATCATGACGGTCACAGGAGACACCGATGCGAGTAATGCGACGGTCACGGTTACTCCTGACAATGGTGTCGCGACGTTTACTGCCCTGCAACTGACCTATACCGCTTCAGGTGGAAGCAGTGAATCTTTCAACATACGGGCCAGCTCAGGCGGCTTAACCTCAGTGGACAGTAGCCCACTCACGGCGATCGTTGCCGACAACGACGCCAGCTTAACCGCCGCATCGGGCGTCAGTGAGCCTGTGGGGCTGCCAACCACCGCCGATACAACCGGTGAAGCGGTTGACCTGTTTGATTTCACGTTAACCGATGGGGGCACCGCGGACGGCTTCCCTCTTGAAGTGTCACAGATTGTCGTCAATGTGGCAGGGACGGCTTCGGATGCGCAGCGAGCGAAGATCTCTTACCGCTTAAGTGGTCCGGACGCGACCAACGTGACGGGCGTGTATAACGCCAGCGCCGATACGCTTACCTTCTCAGGCTTGTCGATTTCGGTGGCCGATGGGGCGTCGGAGGTGTACACCTTAAACGCTTACTACCATGACAACACCGGCATCACCGAGGGCAATACGCTTCTGCTCAGCCTGGATGGTGACACTGATGTGACGGTCAGCGGCAGCAACACCCAATTTGGGGCGACAACCGCCGTCAACAACGGCAGTGGCACCACGCTGGAGGTGACGGCGACAGCGCTGGCCTTTACCACGCAACCGGCTGGCTCGGTCTCGGGCTCAGCGTTAACCACTCAGCCGATTGTGCGGGCGCAAGATGCGTTCGGTAACACTGACGTGGACTTTACGGAGACCGTCACTCTTACCGAAGCCAGCGACGGCACGCTGTCGGGCGACTCGGTGGCCGCGGTCAATGGGGTGGCCACGTTCACGGCGCTGACCTACAGCGCAACGGCTGATCAGCAAAGCTTTACGGTCACGGCCAACGATCAAGATGGCGTCGGCAGTGATTTGGCCTCGGTGGCGGCGAATGCCGTGATCGCGGATGTGGTGGCGACTCAGTTGGTCTTTGAGACACAACCGGCGCCGCTTTCCGTGAAAACGGCCGAAGCGACCAGTTTGACCACGGTCCCAGTGATCTCGGCGAGAGATGCCCTCAATGTGGTGGACAGTGACTATGTGACAGGCATTACGCTTTCAGAAGTGAATGGGGCAGGGTCTGCGATCATGACGGTCACCGGAGACACCGATGCGAGTAGCGCGACGGTCACGATTGCTCCTGACAATGGTGTCGCGACGTTTACTGCTCTGCAACTGACCTATACCGCTTCGGGCTTAATTAGTGAGGTCTTTAATTTAAAAGCCACCTCTGGCGAGCTAACGTTGGCTATTAGCGAAGACATGACAGGTAAAGTGAATACACCGCCTGTTTTCTCGAACCTAGATGCGACACCGGAGTTTACTGAAGACGGTTCACCAGTCGTGATTGACAGTGATGCCTCCGTCAGTGATGCAGAGTTGGATGCTCTTAGCGGTGGTGCTGGCAATTACGACGGTGCGACATTGACCATTGAACGTAAAGGTGGCGCTAATGCTAACGACCTATTTGCGAATCATGGCAATTTAGGAGTGCTGACTGAAGGAGGAGCGCTAACCTACAATGGAACTATTGTGGGAACAGTCACTCGTAACTCTAGTGGGACACTAGTACTGACCTTCAACAGCAATGCGACCACCGCAATGGTTAATGGCGTACTTCAAAATATCACGTACCAGAATGAGGCGAATGAGCCCGCAAGTTCGATTGTACTCAGCTTTACCTTTAACGATGGGGAAGACAACAGTACCGGCACGAATGAGGTGACCACTACCGTAACAGGTCGCAATGATGCACCAACCCTTACCGTGACCGTCACAAACCCAACCTTTATCGAAGGTGGTGAAGCGGTAGCTCTGTATCAAGGGAGTGACGTCAGCACCGTGGAAAGTGATCAGTCTTTAGTTGGATTCGTTCTGACTGTTAGCAATGTCAGCGATACAAGTGAAGAAGCCTTAATGGTATCTGGTCACTCTGTTGCATTGAACCATGGGCAAACGGGCTCTGTGGGTGAGTTTGATTTTGTAGTATCACTAGTCGATAACATAGCGACAGTCTCCTTTAACGGAGCCACTTTAACTGAAGAAGCATTCCAGGACTTAGTCAATGGTATTCGCTACCTAAACGGCAGTGAGGATCCTAGCGTTGATATTCGTCGCGTGGTCACTATTGCAGCGGTCACAGACAGTGGTAGTGAAAATGCAACAGCGACCTTGGCCCTAGCGTCGAACGTAACTTTGGTGGCTATCAATGATGCACCAACCCTCAAGGCATCAGCGCTCAACTCAACTTACACAGAAAACGCAGAGGCAGTGTTACTGTTCAACCAGGCGGCAGCTAGCACAATAGAAAATGGGCAGACTTTTACAGGACTGGTATTGACTGTCAGCAATGTAATTGATGCTAGTGAAGAGGTGTTGACTATTGATGGTACGTTACTGGAGTTAGGCAGTAACGCTAACGGTATGACCTCTACCCGTAATTTGGCATATAGCGTGGTGAATACGGAGCAAACATCGACCATCACGTTATCGGGTATGAGTTTGACTCAAGTGCAACTGCAGGCTCTGGTTAATGGGATCACTTATTTCCATAGCAGCGATCACCCAAGTGTGGACAAGCCCAGAGTAGTAACATTGGTGGCGTTGACCGACAGTGGTGAGAGTAGCGGTGACAACATCAATACGGCAGCGCTATCGGTGTCATCTACAGTGGCGGTGGCCGAGATAAATGATGTACCAGTGATCACTGGGTTGGTGCCTAGCTTTGCTGCAATAGAAGATGAGATCAGCAACATTGATTTAAGTGCTATTGTCGTTAGCGATGCCGAAGGTGACGAGGTCACATTGGTATTCCAGGTATCCAGTGGTCGCTTGACTGTTGCCGGTGGTAACGGAGTCACTAATGGTGTCACCGTGAGTGGTTCAGGTACAGCCAGTGTCATGCTAACTGGCGCAGCAGAGGATATTAACCTTTGGTTAGATGGAACAAATCAGATTCATTATACCTCGGCAGCTAACAGTAACGGGAATGTGGTTCTGATGGTAACCCCAAGCGATACAGACGATGGTAGCACTGCGACTTCTGTGGTGGTAGTGGGTAGCGTTAATGACGCTCCAACGATAAGTGGTACACCAACTACAACAGTCGAGGAAGACAGTGCGTATCGATTTACGCCATTAGCGAATGATATTGAAATCGATACACTGTCATTCAGCATCACCAATAAACCATCTTGGGCAAGCTTTGATACAGTGACGGGTGAGTTAAGCGGTACACCAAAGAATGCGCATGTGGGCACGACGGCAGGTATTGTTATCAGCGTGTCGGATGGCCAGATAACCTCGAGCTTACCTGCGTTTAGTCTGGTCGTGACGAACGTGAATGATGGGCCTGTGGCCGAAAATGATCGCTTTACTTTCCCTGTTACGGAGAATGGGATTTACACCTTAGATGTATTGCAGAACGACATCGACGTGGATGATGGGGATGTCATGGCACTGAGCTGGGTATCCACTGATCAAGGAAGCACAAGTATCAGTGAAGGTGCAATCACGCTGACGACGACACATATCGGTTTGGTAAACCTACGTTATGGCATCGTTGATGGAAATGGTGGCAGTGCAACAGGTGAAGCGATAGTCATCATTGAACCATCGAGTACTAAAGCGCCTGTGGTAACAGCGGCTGCGGATATCACGGTGAACGCGACGGGGCTATTTACCAAAGTCAACCTAGGTGTTGCCACTGCTATTGACAGCCAGGGTAATGCGCTACCTGTATCTTTGATTGACAGCGACAGCTTTTTTGAACCAGGGTTGCATACTGTTTACTGGCGTGCGACTGATGCTGAGGGTAACGAAGGGCGAGACAGTCAACTGGTAACGGTGAATCCATTAATCACAATAGGTAAAGATGACATTACTACAGAAGGCTCGACTCATCGTGTAGGTGTCTATCTTAATGGTGAAGCGCCGAGCTATCCGGTGAGCGTCGACTATACCGTCAGTGGTAGTGCAGACGCTTCAGACCATAGCCTCACTAATGGACAGGTAGTGATAAGCCATGGAACAGAAGGCTATATAGAGTTTGCGGTGAATGATGACAGTGTGAACGAAGGGATTGAAACCTTGGTGATCAGTTTAGTTGACAGTATGAACCTTGGTAGTAAGTCGAGCTACACACTGACCATATCTGAGAGTAATATTGCTCCAGAGGTGAGCGTATCGGTCAGCCAAAATGATCAGACTCGTTCAATCATCGAGAACAGTGACCAAGTGGTAACTGTTACGACAACAGTCACAGACGCAAACCAGGGAGACAGTCACAGCTACCGCTGGATCAACGATAATGCGCAGCTCGCAAACATCAGTAATGATGCAACGCAGTTCGTGTTTAGCCCTGAATCACTAGAAGCCGGTATCTATCGAATTCAAGTTGAAGTGACCGACAGTGCATCGGCAGTTGTTACCCGTGATGTGTATATCGAAGTCGTGGAACAGCTTGAAACTTTAGTCAGCGGTCAAGACAGTGACGGTGACCTTATTCCTGATGTCGAAGAGGGGTTAGGTGACAGCGATAATGATGGTATTCCTGATTACCAAGATGCCATTAGCGAGTGTAACGTAGTACAAGAGCAGGCTTTGGAATCTCACCACTACTTGGTGGAAGGAGAACCGGGCGTTTGTTTGCGCAAAGGTATTACTCTTGCGAGCAACGAAACGGGGGGACTACTACTTCTGAATAACGAGCTGAGTGATGACTTAGAAGCTCGTAATATTGGCGGTATCTTCGATTTCGTTGCGTACGGGTTACCGACTCCGGGACAGACATATCAAATCGTCTTCCCACAACGCCTACCTATTCCTGCGAGTGCAATATATCGCAAGTATCGAGATAACCTTGGTTGGATTGACTTTGTTACGAACAGTGAAAACTTTGTTTCATCGACACAAGGGGAAGCGGGTTACTGCCCTCCTCCAGGAGATGAAAGTTGGAGCAGAGGACTCACAGAGGGTCATTGGTGCGTACAGTTAACGGTGCAAGATGGGGGCCCGAACGATGATGATGGAATTGAAAATGGGACGATTGTTGATCCAGGCGGTGTGGCAACAACATCGAGCAATACACTCCCTAATGCAGTGAATGACAATGTGTATGTAGCGTTGAATAGTTCAGTAACCGTTGATGTACTAAGTAATGATGGCGACGCAGATAACGACACTTTATCGGTAGTAAGTGCTACGGCGACCTTCGGCAGCGTGTCAATTGAACAAAACCAAGTTGTTTATCGTGCTGCGCAAGGCTTTTATGGTACCGATACAATTCGCTATGGCGTGAGCGATGGGAATGGCGGTACCGCGTATGCAGATGTAACAGTGAACGTTACCCCAACAGCGGGTAGTAAAGTCAGTAACAGTGCCGGTGGCGGTAGTTTAGGAGTTACAGTCGTGTTGTTGTTAGGCATGTTGAGTATGATGCGACATTGTGGTCGAGTGTTTTTAGGGGGCTTTCTCTCTTTGATCTGTTTCACTAGTCAGGCTAGCTGGTTTGTCAATGGTGATGTAGGTATGAGTCTGGCGGACGGTCGATCATCGGCGTACGATGAATTTCTGCAGAGTCAGGACAGTACCGATATAATGTGGTCTTTTGGTTTGGGTTACCAGTTTGCCGATCGCTGGGCTATATCGGGTCGTTACCTTGACCTTGGCGAAGGCAGTGCAACTCTGGATCACGATGTGAGTCTTCCTCCATCAGAATATCATGCTCGTGTCGCGAAAGTGACACCAGTACTGGCAAAAGGGTTTGCATTAGATATCCAATACAAACTTTTTCATGAAAACAATGCTAGCGTTAATGCGATTGTGGGTGGCTTTGCTTGGGAGGTTGACTACAAGAGCGAGTATCAGGGAGAAACGATTAAGAGCAGTGACGATGGCATTGACCCTTATGTTGGTTTGGGGCTGGATTATCAGTTTGCTGAACGCTGGAGTGCTGGTTGGCAGATCACAAGATACTTTATCGATGTGAATGACGTAACAACGTTTAGTGCAAACCTTCGTTATCACTTTGGTGACTAAGTTCATCGCTTTAATCGTTTATCAAACCTCGTGGGTTAAGTTGCTAACCTCGGTATCAGCGGGTACATTAGCCAACCTAATGAGTGCGTGTTTAGCGGGTATTTTTATCCTTCTCTAAGTACTAACTAAATGATGCATTGAAAGCCCAAGTAGGAAACTTCTTGGGCTTTTTTACGTATAAAAGGCGACGAATAAGGAGATTGATATGAATGTGAAAAGCACGCAACAACCACGCTCAACGATGCTGAGTTTGGGTTACCTTGGCTTAGTTCCTTTTGCCGTAGGGTTGGTTTTGCAACTTAACAGCATTAGTGTGTTCGGCGTAGGCGGACTGGAAATGTTTGTGTTTTACAGTGTTGTAATTCTGAGTTTCCTCTCTGGCGTTTTATGGGGGAACGCTATTGATCATTCGAAACATCGAATGAGCCGCAACGCTTTGCTGCTCAGTAACTTGTTTGCCATTCTTTCGTGGGGCGTCTTACTTTTAGCGCGGAGCAATGTGGGGTTAGCGCTCATATTGCTCGCGGTCAGTTATGGGCTAGTGTTGCTCGCAGAGCTTGCCTTAAGGAACTCAGAACAAGAGCGTGGACCAAATGGCTATGAAACGCTTCGAATCCGTTTAACATCGGGCGTTGTGGTTATGCACGGTATTGCGCTGATCGCTTAAAACCTGATTTATAGCAAAATTTTCTAAAACATTAGGCGTAGGATGGGGGCCAGATTACGAACTAAAACCATAAAAGTTAGAGATATTGCTATGAATGAACTTGTTCAACGCTTTTTACGCTACGTCACGTTTAACACTCAATCGAACCCGAACAATCTAGAATGCCCAAGCAGCCCAGGCCAATACACGTTTGCAGAGTTCTTAAAGCAGGAGCTCATTGAGTTAGGTCTGGCGGATGTTTCGCTCGACTCAAACGGCTACCTAATGGCAAAACTACCTAGTAATGTAGCTTACGAGGTGCCTGCAATTGGCTTTGTCGCTCATATGGATACCGCCCCTGACGCTTCGGGTGAGAATGTGAACCCTCAGTTTATCGAAGATTATCAAGGGGGCGATATCGCGCTAGGAAAGGGCGATGAGGTGCTCTCACCGATTCAGTATCCAGAACTGCACAAGTTACATGGGCACAATTTGATCACGACAGATGGTTCGACGCTACTGGGCGCAGACAACAAAGCGGGTATCGCGGAAATTATCTCTGCGATCGCAGAGTTGATCGCTCATCCGGATATTCCTCACGGTGACATTTGCATCGGTTTCACTCCAGATGAAGAAATTGGCCGCGGTGCTAACTTGTTTGATGTTGAAAAGTTTGGTGCGCAGTGGGCTTATACCATTGATGGTGGACCTGTTGGTGAGTTGGAGTTTGAAAACTTCAATGCGACCAGCGCGGATGTGATCTGCTACGGCACCAATGTTCACCCTGGAACCGCGAAAGATAAAATGGTCAACGCTATGAATATCGCGGCCCAGTTTCAACTTATGATGCCCGCCGATGAAACTCCAGAAACAACCCAAGGGTACGAGGGCTTTTATCACCTAAAATCTGCAGAAATGTCCGTTGCTCGCAGTGAACTGGGTTACATCATTCGTGATTTTGAACGAGATGGCTTAGAAAAGCGCAAGGCGTTCATGGAGCAAAAGGTCGCAGAACTTAACGAAAAGCTAGACAAAGGACGTGTGGAACTTCGGCTTACTGACAGTTATTTCAACATGAAGGAGATGGTTGAGCCTCACCCGCACATTATTGAGCTCGCTAAAGAGGCGATGATTGCCTGTGATATTCAGCCTCAAATTAAGCCTATTCGTGGCGGCACCGATGGCGCTCGACTTTCATTTATGGGGCTACCATGCCCGAACATTTTCACTGGCGGGTACAACTTCCACGGCATTCATGAATTCATCAGTATTGAAGGGATGGAGCAAGCGGTGCAAGTGATCGTCACATTGGCAGAGAAAACCGCGTTGCGCTATCAATAATTACTTGGTGCAACACTGATATCTTGTTGATTATCGTGTACATTAAATTTAGGCCCATTGGAAATGAACACGATAATGATGAAACGGATCTTACTTGTTGCCAGCCACCTACTTGTTGGTGGGATAGGCTTTGCTCTTGGTATTTACGCGCTGCCTATCCTTACCCAACCTCAGTCCCCCGCGATGCATGAAGTACAAAGCGTAACGAACAACGCGTTGTACACTGGAACGTTTCAACGCGACAGACAAGACAGCGATTTTTTGCATTGGGGAGAAGGATCCGTCTCCATCAGTGATGACCATATTGGCTTTGTGGGCAAACTTGCCCCTGGCCCTGATTACAAGCTCTACCTCTCACCACTGTTCATTGAAACGGAACAGGCTTTCTTGCAAAACAAATCCACCATGGTGCAAATTGGCGATGTTAAAACCTTCGATCGTTTTTCGTTACCGATCCCTGAAAGTGTAGAAACGGCCAACTACAACACGGTCATTGTATGGTGTGAAACGTTTGGTCAGTTTATTACCTCTGCCCGCTATAAATGATTAAGCCGCTATTCCGTTTGGCTTGTTAGACACTACCTAGTACATCATTGGGAGTGAAAGTGCGCTAACCACTCGACAATATTGGCATATTGCACTAGACCCGAGTGGGGATGTGTGGGAAGTTACCTTTCTGAAATACGAATAATTTAAAGGGGCTATGTGCCCCTTTAATCATAATTAGAGAGGGAGCGAGTATGGAGAAAGTACAGGTCGTTATTGATTTTCTTCTCACTCATAAATTGGTCTTTACCGCACTGATTGTGGTGTTGGTAGTATTGGTTCGCCGAACCATATTATGGAAAATCAGAGGCGATGTCGCTTTTGTTTCTGAAAAGCAGCGTCATTGGATGTCGAGAACGAAGAATGGTTCGTTTGTCCTCACCGTTTTACTGTTATTTGTCCTTTGGCAATCTGAGATTAATGAATTTGCCTTATCGGTGACGGCCATTGCCGTTGCTATTGTTGTCGCATCGAAAGAGATCATTCTCTGTTTTACGGGCTCGATTCAAAGAGCCAGCTCTCGTTCATTCCGAATTGGCGACTGGATTGAAGTGGGGAAAATATGTGGTGAAGTGATTGAACATAATATGATGGCGACGGTGATCCAAGAAATCGACTTATACCACGGTCATTACCATTACACCGGAAAAACGGCAACGCTGCCAAACAGCATGTTCTTCACCTACCCAGTCAAAAATCTCAATTTCATGAAGCGTTATGTCTACCATGATTTTTCGATTATTGTGCCGTCTTTTGTCAATCTATACCCAATGATTCCTGACATCATGGAGAAAATCGACGGGCACATCAGCTATTTCAGCGACGTAGCGAAAAGGTACAACACGGTGATCGAAAAGCATGCAGGCGTTGACTTGCCAGGCTCAGAGCCACATATCCACATTACTAGTGGTGCAACGGGTGAGCAGATTGTGCATTTCATGCTGTTTTGTCCAACCGACAAAGCGACCCATCTAGAGCAGGACATTCGTGCTGATTTTATGGCGCTTTATGAAGAAAGGTTTCCCAAAGAAACCGACGAATAATAAGACTGGCTAAGGAGAACAAGGATGTTCAAGAAAATTGGTCCAACGGAAATCAAAGAGAAGCATTTGCTCACATGTCATTGTGGCAGTGTGGAGCTTGAGCTGACATTGCCTAATGGTGTCGAGAAACCAAGGCGTTGTGATTGCTCTATGTGCCGACGTCGAGGGGCTATTGTTGCGTCGGTTAAGCTTGACGGGATCAAAATTCTCAAAGGAGAAGAGGCGCTTAAGCTATATCAATTCAATACTCATACTGCTAAGCATTACTTCTGCAAACACTGCGGTATTTATACCCATCATCAAAGACGCTCGGCACCCGATGAATTCGGTTATAACCTAGGGTGCCTTGAGGGTGTTAACCCGTTCGATATTGGTGACGTCGTCACTCACGATGGGGTTAATCATCCCGCTGACCGCTAGCTATATCGATTCAGCAAAGGTGAGTTTTGTTGTTACGATAGAAACTGTGATTCGATCTGATGATTGAAAGCGAGTATGGTGCGCCTGGTTGCTTATATCTGATATTTGCGCAGCGCTCACTTCGTGCAGTGCTCAGGAAAAATTACAATTAAGGACTCGCTACTTATATAAGCCTTGCTCTTGATTAGAGGGCAGAAACGCACCCGTGGGTGAGCTATCAAAATGGGCAGTTAAGACCGATTTGGTAGGGCAACTCATAGACGGGAGCATGTCGTAAACTGTGATTTGACCTTAGGCTTAGTCAATGAAGTTCCTGTTTGATAACAAGCCCATGTATGCGTTTTTCGTGCGAGTATCAGAAAACGCGTACTTAAATGGCTTGTGTAATGTATTTGTAATGTTGCTGCCAGTCTCCTTGCTTTCTGCATTCAGTATGTTGATTGGCAATGGGTTAAACGTCATCGGGTTTGAAAAAATCGGCAGCCATGTTCTGTTCGTGAGCACCTTAGTTTGGAAAATGTTTCCGATCTTGCTGCTTGTCTATTTTTCAGACTTTTTGGCGCGTCTTCATCGTCTGTCCCGCACCACCGTCATTACTCCGTCTTTGCTTATTTACATCATCTTGTGTAACGAGTGGGGATTGCTGCATGCGGGCTCTGTACTGCCATCCAACTATCCTTTGGCGATCATCACTCCTGCATTAATAGCGTTTAGCGTGAGGGGATTAATCTCTAAGAATTGGATCATCCGTTCGGAGTTGCCAAATGTTGTCGATCAGTCACTCAACCTTGTATTGGGCACATTGTTGCTGGTCACTTTATATGTTTGCGCGGGCTATGCGGTTGGCTACTGGCTAGAAACCAACTCGTATATACAAAGCTTGTTGCCATCTCTTGATACTCACTCGTTGTTTGACGCGATTTGGTATGAGTTCCTAAGGAATCTGTTCTGGTCGATTGGCATCAATGGGCACATTATTTTCTCACCATACAAATCTGAGCTGTATGCATTAACTCAATCAAGTTTTGAGATGAATGCGCAGTTTGGTACGCCGTTGCCCATTCTCACCAGTAATTTTTACGACATTTACGCGGGTATCGGCGGGGCGGGCAATACGCTCAGTTTGGTATTTTGCATGTTGTTCTTTGCCAAAAATAGAGGGTATCGCGCACTGGCTTTGGCAGCACTGGTTTTGAGTGTGTTTAACATTAATGAACCTGTGCTGTTCGGCTTACCCGTCATCTTTAACCCGGTGCTGCTTGTTCCATTCATGCTCGCGCCGATCACGGGAATCTTACTCGCGTATTTTGCGATTTCAATGGGTTGGGTGGCGCCGGTTTCTGAATTTATTAGTTGGATGACGCCTCCACTGATGAGTGGGTATCTTGCGACAAGTGGCGATATTGCCGCGAGCATTCTTCAAGTCGTGATCATAGTGATTGGTATGGCAATCTACTTGCCGTTTTTTAAGCAGATGGATCAAGTGGCTGGCTCAAACAAGTTGTTTTCGAAAGAGACCTGTGATGACTTTTTCAACTATGAGGAGGTCGGAAGTGGACGCAGTGTGAATGGCCTGTTCCCGCACGTCAGCAGTAATCTTGTGGCGCAAAAGGCAATCAGAGATTTGCAGCAAAATGGCGATTTTGTACTTTACTATCAACCTCAGTACGACATTAAAAACTCGTGTGTTTGCTCGATGGAAGTCTTGGTAAGGCACCGCAGTTACGATGGGGTGATTACTCCGCCAACCTTTTTGTCTTACTTTAACAAGTTAGGGCTGACGTCTGAACTGGATTTGTGGGTGATCAAGCAAGCGCTCTATGAAGTGTGCGATCTTGCGAGCAACCCTAACTTTAAAGTATCCATTAACGTTTCTCCTGAAACGTTTTTAGTCAACGGATTTGCTGCGAGTGTGAGTAAACTTATCGAACAGAGCGATGTTGATTTTACTCAGGTGGAGTTTGAAATCACCGAAGAGCTATTGATCCAAGATGAGTTAGCAACGAGTAGTGTGTTGAAATCACTTCGTGAGCTTGGTATTCAAATCGCGCTGGACGATTTTGGCTCGGGGTATTCGTCGATCGGTTATCTGTGTAAGTACGAGTTTGATAAGGTCAAGATTGACCGATCTTTGGTTGTGAACTTGACGCAGGAGAAAGGCCGAGAGCTGTTTCGCTTAACCACAGAGTTGGTTCGAGCAACGGGGGCAAAAACGGTTGTTGAAGGCGTCGAAACAGAGCAAGAGTTAGACTTCGTGACTCAGCAAGGTATTTCTTTGATTCAAGGTTACTACTTTTACAAACCGATGCCGTTAGAAGAGGTGTGCGAACTGATGGATTCGTGTGACGGCCATCAATGCTAATGTATCATCAAGTTGTTAAAGAGGAGCACTGAGCTCCTCTTCTTACATTCGCTTTTTATTGGTGGTACTTGGCTTTCAATCTTAAGGCGATATTTACCAGCGCAATCAACACAGGCACTTCAATTAGTGGACCAATCACCCCTGCGAACGCTTGGTCGGAATTGATGCCAAATACCGCAATCGACACGGCGATGGCCAGTTCAAAATTATTTCCTGTTGCGGTGAACGCAATAGAGGCGTTTTTGTCGTAGTCGATACCCAGTTTCTTACCGATGTAGAAGCTGGCGAAGAACATCACAACAAAGTAGATCGCCAGTGGTAAAGCAACACGCAGGACGTCCACCGGAAGTTCAACGATCATATCGCCTTTTAAACTGAACATCAGAACGATAGTCGCAAGAAGCGCGATAAGAGTGATTGGCGAAATTCGCGGAATAAACACCTCGTTGTACCACTGTTCGCCTTTGCGACTGACCAGAATCTTACGGCTCAAAAAACCAGCGATAAAAGGAATGCCAAGATAAATCAACACACTTTGCGCGATGTCGACCATAGAAATATCGACAGCGAACCCTTGGTACCCCAAAAGAGGAGGCAATACCGTGATGAATAGCCATGCCATAAAACTGTAAGTCACAATTTGGAAAGCGCTGTTAATCGCGACTAGCGCTGCGCCATACTCTTTGTTGCCACCTCCGATATCATTCCAAACCAAAACCATGGCGATGCAGCGCGCCAAGCCAATCAAAATAATCCCGACCATGTAACCTGGGTGATCACCCAAAAACGTAATCGCCAGAATAAACATCAAGATAGGGCCGACAATCCAGTTCATGATAAGAGAAAGCGCGATGGATTGCTTATCTTGCTTTACTTTCCCTAGCAATGAGTAATCCACTTTTGCAAGTGGCGGGTACATCATCAGGATGAGTCCAATCGCCAGCGGTATATTGGTACTGCCTACTGATAGCGTTTCATTTAACTGCGCCACTGCAGGGAAAAAGACGCCAATCGCAACGCCTAACGCCATAGCGACGAAAATCCAGACGGTTAGGTAACGATCCAAAAAACTCATATTGTTTGCGGCATTCTCGGTTAATGCTTGTGTGGTCATAATCTTGCCTTGTTTCGTTTATCGTCGAATGGCGATATTTTCATTCTGCTTTGATGAAAACCGTTATACGCCAAGGAGATGTCAGATTAATTAAAAATAGCGTCGAACAAGTGGTTGAACTGGCTGATCGTTTCTCGATTCACGCGATAGCACACCTTGGGTGGGTTGGGCTGTGCATGAATAAAGTTGGCTTGCTTGAGAATTCGAAGGTGTTCGGAGACCGTTGATTGAGCTAAGCCAAGTTCAGAAACCAAATCACTATTGAGGCAACCACCGAGTTTTTCGAGTGTACACAGTATTTTTAGGATTCGAACGCGAGCAGGGTGCGACAACGCCTTTGCTTGCATAGCGAACTGTGCTTCTTGTTCGAGTTGCGCTTGTGTTGATGCGAGCGCCTGTTGATTGGTGAGATTACATTGTCGGGACATAATATAGATAGTCTATCGTCGAATTGCGATTGATATTATCACCAAACATCATTTGCTGCAATTGCGGGTAATGTTCTATAAATGATCTGAATTTTATAAAAAAACAGTTGTTTGGGTTATATTTCAAAGCAAATCACCAACAGAAGTATGGCTATGCGAATTATTCTATTGTTCTTCTCATTGATCTTGGTCGGTTGCTCTCAACCCGAAATGACGACACCGATCCAACCTGACACCAATTGGACGAAAGGAGAGCTTGGCAACGGGCTAAAGTTCCACATTTATCCAACCACCAGTGAACCTGTTTCTTTGCGAATGTACGTTAATGTCGGCTCGGCGCATGAAACTGCAGAGCAACGCGGATACGCCCACTTTCTAGAGCACATGGCGTTTAACGGCAGTAAGAACTTCAGCTCCAACGACGTGATTAACTTGTTTGAAAAAGCGGGCTTAACTTTTGGTGCTGACATCAATGCGTACACCAGTTATTACGAAACAGTCTATAAGCTTGATTTGCCGAACAAGAATCAGCTTGATGAAGGCGTATTGTGGCTTCGCGACATTGCCGACGGGTTAACCTTGTCAGCAACGGAAATCGGCAAAGAGAAGGGGGTGATTCAAGGAGAAATTCGTCGAACCCGCCCTGAACACAAAAGTTTAGCGGAAAAGTACTACGATCATTTGATTGCAGGGACGAGTCTAGAAAACCTTGACCCTGTGGGTAATCAGTCGTCAGTCGATGAAGCGACGGCTGAGTCAATCCGCGCTTTCTATAGCAAATGGTATCAGCCCCAGTTTACTGAAGTTGTTATTACAGGCGATGTAACGGTCGAGCAGGCTAAGCAGTTACTTGATAAACACTTCTCTACGTGGGAAAAAAAAGCATCGGTAAGTGACAACCACATCGAGGTAACAACACTCGCATTTACTGACTATACCGACACGGTAGGCGAGTTTGAGGCACCGAGTTTAAGCTTGGTTATGAATCGAGCGCCAGCCAAAGTAGAAACGCGAGAAGAGTTGCTTGCGTCATGGCTGGATGAGATTGCCCTACAAATCATGCAACAACGCATGACCTCGGTATATCAAGAAGCGGCCATCCCACTTCAGAGTATGGCGATCACTCCCTACTACATGAACTATCAACGCAATGCGTTATTTTCTGTCGCCTTTAATATGGAGCTTCGTCAGCAGGTGCAAGATAAGTTCGTTGCAACGCTTGCCTCACTGCGGGACTTCGGTGTGACTCAGGAAGAGCTAGATACTTCCTTGGCTTACTATCAGCAATTGGTCGATGATCTCGATTACAACTGGAGTAAGCGGGATGCGATTACCTTTGCTGAAGATCGCGTGTGGGGAATTTCTACCCAGCAAAGCAGTCAGTCTAAGCAAGATTACCAAGAAAGCTTACAAGCGCTTGTTGCTCTGGCTAGCTTAGAGCGAGTCAACAAACAGGTTCAGTCACTGTTAACAAGCAAATACTTTGTGATTCTTGGCGCGGATGAAGCAGAGTCTGTGGATCAACTTGCAGAGCAAATTCCCTTACTTCGTAAAGCGATTAAACAGCCAGGCACTGCACCCGTTGCGCTGCTGCCTACGGCAAAGGAACTGGCGGAACCTTCGCAAACGGGCTCGATTTTATCACAAGGAGTAGATGAGTTTGGCGATTACCTTTGGACGCTCTCTAACGGCATTCAAGTTAGGCTCGAGAATGATCCTACGACGCTAGAAACCGTTAACATTGTCTATGCGAGTCAAGGGGGGAAAGCCGCGCTAAACCCTGATTTATTTGCTGCTGCTCAGCTTGCAATCCCTGTTGTGGTGAGAAGTGGAGTTGGGGAGTTTACTGGCATTCAGTTTGATGCATTTCTAACCAAGAACAACTTAGAGGTTTATCCGTTTATTAATTTCACCCATCACGGTATCGAGATGGGAGCGGCGAAAGATAAACTCGCTGATGCGCTGAAAGTGATTTATAACATCTCGACCAACATCAATGTGGATCCAAGGCAAATTCGTGTTCTCCAGCAGGAGACGTATGACAATCAGGAGCGTTATCTAGCGACGCCATATGGTCAATGGGAGCGTGCCATTAACCGCAACAGCTACCAACCGACAAGTAGCCACTACTTCCTGACGGCGCCTGCTTATGCTGCGATTGATGAAGCGCAAATTCGCCAACTTCACCATGAGCTGTTTGCGAAAGATCGCGGTTTTCAGCTTGTGATCGTGGCAAACATGAAGCCAGAAGAGGTGACTCCGCTGCTGAAGCATTTTATTGCCTCTATCCCATTAGAAAAGGTGCCGGCACCTAGCTATCAGGCACACTACAATCAGGATTGGGCGCCTCGTGTCGACTTGGCTATCCACAATGAACAGAACGGCATTTACTTGCTTCGTGTGGTCAACCCTAACGCACAGGTAAGCAGCGCCAAAACCGCGTTTATGGATGATATGATTCAGCGCTTATTGTCTAAACGGCTCACGAGCTACGTTCGTGAAGAACTAGGATTAGACTACGCGCCTGACGCTTATTCGGTTGCAGCAGACCAAGAACCAAGCACGGATTGGTTTATTGAGGCGCAAGTGGCCCCTAATGATATCGGTAAAATTGAAGTCGCCGTCGATAAAGTGGTTAGCGAGCTTGTAACCAACGTGAGTGAGCAAGACTTTCAACTGGTCGCCAAGCAACTTTCAACCGCTCTTCATCCTTTGAAAAATGAGCCAGTTGATCGTACTTGGTTTTACGCTCGCTACTCAATTCACGGTTATGGGGTTAAAGCGATAAAAGACGTGGATGCCATGATTGATTCGATCTCATTAGCGGACTTTAAGCATCGCATCGCCGAAGCGTTTGGCAGCGATAGTGTAAAGACCAAATACACGTTAACGCCGGAGACAAAGTAGTGTGAATCAAAAACAGCCGCTCAAAGCGGCTGTTTTTATTTATAGTTTTCTTGAAAGCTGACGCCCAACCACAAAGGCGATAAAGGCAAACAGGTTTATAAACATGAGGCTTAACACAATAGCATTGAGGTCAGACAGACCTAGCCCCCACGCGAGAGAAAATACCAGCCCTTCAAATGCTTCTAGTGGCCAGTGCGAGACAGGAGTTTGTGAATCACCTGCGAGCACGAAAATGACACCAAGCAAACTCATCGCCATACACAACAACCCGATGACAACGTCTTTACGCATAAATAATTTTACCATTTTTAATACTGTTGAATTTCAATCATGTCGACAGCCGACATCTAATCTGAAGCGATTTCAACGCGTTAGTGCTGAAACACGTCGTTTTCAATAAAGTGGTGTATTTGGTCGGGTACGAAAGTACTGTAAATCAAGCTAGTGTGGCTTTTTGGCGTCTCTATGTGATCCGTCATTCCGCGGATCTTAGTTTCTTCAACCGTGACCGTACCGTCTGAAGGAAGCCGTCTGTCCATCAACAGTAGGGCTCGAGCACCAATAGGCAAGGTACCAGCAATGCTGCCGAGCTTTTGCGGATAAGACCATTCGTCATGATGCTCGCTGAGTCCAAAGTGAGGGGAATTGCCTAGTAATGTGCCCATGCCAAGTTCTTGTAAGCGAGTCACAATCGAGGCGCCTCTAAGCGGCGATCCTATGGTCACTACGTGTGAAATTTTGGTGGTGCTTGGATGGCGAGATTGCAGGTATTGTTTGATCACCAAACCGCCCAGACTGTGTCCGACAAGTATATTTGGCATTGTTGGACTGAGCGCATTGTCGATCATACTAAACAAACGGTGTTGATTGATCGCAACGCTATTGTAGGTCAGGACTTTTGTTCTATAGCCATAACTGCGTAGCTTTCGACTCAGAGGCTGCATGACCATTCCATGCATATAGAGTCCATGCAATATGATGATTTTCATAGGGTGTCCTCGCAAACGTTGTTCTAATAATACAGTGTTTTATTGCAAGGAATCCAGTGAAATTTGAATGTTTGTATGCTATTCCAAATAACGAAACAGCACTAACGGTGGCGGTGTTTGCACGCTAAATAGGCTGGGTGTGAGCGATAGATAGTGGGAATAGTAAGAAAGCAATGCGCTGGTGGCTGAGATGAAGGTCACTACTGAGTGTTAGACGGCTTTCTTAAAAATATCGAACTATATTGTATTTGACATAAATGTGTTGCTGAATAAGTAAGAGCCATCGTCCCCTAACTGGTTTGAAGCAGCCGGTTAATACGATGGCTTTTTAGTTATTACTCAAGTGCGGCGGAGAATCTTATCCGTTAGGCTGCGGTGAGATCATCTAGGATACTGTGTGATTCGTGATGAACCTCGTCAGTAATCGAGATGGTCTCTATCGATGCAGAGCGATCAAAGTGGCAGTGCACTTGAACGCTGGCTCTTTCGAAAATGACATCATCAAAATCTGTCATGGCAATCTTATAACCTTCACTTGCAAACAAGCTTGTCACTTCCGTGCGACGTTTTGCATGAAATGCAGATGTGAGTAACTTATCCAAAAGGAGTCCCTCCAACTTTGGTAAACATTGAGGTAAAGCTTAGACAGTGATAGCCAGTTTATCTATGTGCAAAAAAACCACCTAAACTTTCGTTTAGTCCATTGGACTGCACACTCAGTTGGATAACTCTCTAATCTTCAAACGATAAACCCAGCTTCTCTCGAAATGACGCATTCTATTGATGTGATCAATAATTGACTTTCTGTTGATCTAAATCAATTTGAAGATGGGCAAAGACCTCTTGTTGTAAGGCGACAAGAGGTCTGTGTTGTCACTTAGCGGAAAGAACGTCCTTTGAGAGGCAAACGCACCTGACGAAGTGAATTCTTAACACGCGCTTTGTGCAACTTCTGACTGGTTACCTTAGGGAATAGGTCGGGGTTGAACGCATCATCTTGCATCAAATCCTGACAAAGATTATCAATCAGTTGCTCATCAACATCCCACATCGTAAAGAGGTGGACGTAATGACGCACTTCATCTTCGAGCTTGCCATCTCTCTCCACTTTTACCGTGGTGCTTTCTTTCGCCAGCGAGTATCTGAAGATGATCTCTTCGTTGGGTTGACAGAAAATCAGCGACAATGACAGTGGCGTTCTTTGTAACCAAAGTTTCTTCGGAAAAGAGACGTTTTCATCATCCTTGAACTTTTCGTCCCAGTACTTGGCAACTTCAGTGAGCTTACTATGGGCATAAAGCGCCATCTCTTGGGCTCGCATCGTCATTTTCATTTGGTCGGTAAAGCTGTTTCTCGCGAAGTATTCCCATAGAACCAGCGGCGAAAGCCCATTTCGTGACCCAGCAAATGTTGTGTCTGGAGAGCCAATGTACTCTGGATCATCCGGCGGTGAGACCATGTATTTTTGCTTGGTCATATAGACACCGGTTGGCCAAGGCGCGCCTGGCCATTTGTGTCCGCTGGTAACAATTGAGTGCACCATAGGGTTAGAAAAGTCGAAGTTTGGACCTGTGTAGCCGTTATTTCCACCAAAGAAGGTTCGGTAACGGCCACTCTCTTTTGCCATTTTAATAAAGGGTACGTAGCTTCCGCCTAGTGCGCCATCGATGTGCAGCCAGTAACCTGTTCGTTTTTCATATCCGCTGGTTGGATCGTCAGGGTCAACAAGCACCTCGCGCTCCCACAGGTCGTGTTCTTTCAAGATGGGCTCTAGCCGTTGGGTAATGGTGTCTACATCATCGTAAGCGCCCTTAAATGTGGTTCCGCAGTTAAGAACAATCAAAATAGGATAGCCTTTGGAAGCGAAAAATGAGACGTACGCGATGAGTTTATCCACATCGATTGCACCAGAGCCCGCAGGTAGTGTCTCGGTTGGTCCTTCAGATTCCACTTCCATGGGCCAAGGTTGACCAGGGTTAACAGGGTTGTCATCGGGGTAGAGTCGATTGCCAAGATCGCCAAATGTTTCGATCTTCTCGACCGCCATCGCTTTTACGATCGAGTAGTGGGTATCTTCTGAGAAAAACGCCACGGGTGTATAGGCGTTGGGTTTGTGTTGTGGGGTTTTAGGGTAGTGAGCGTAGACCTGATTGTTGCAGATGGTTTCGCCTTTGTCTGTCTCTGCGCGGATTTCTTCTTCAAGTAACATCACGCCGCTTAGATAGTCTCGAGCGTTGAGCATTCCATACAGGTTTCCTTCGGTGCTTCCCATTGTGAGTACATAACCCCAATAGCTGTCTCCAACCCCTTTTTGAAAGTTTCCATTTTCGTCGATGTAAGGACCTTGTGAGGGCCAAGTAGCATTCCAAAGTGATGCGTAATAGTCGAGCACTGAGCGTTCGACACACTTAGAGTTGATGGTGTAGTTACCGTTAACAAAGGGATCGCCAACATTGTTTAGGCTTACGTTAAGAAAGGGGGCGAGTCGAGTTTTATAGCTGATATTCTCTTCGGTTTGATAGCCTAAAAAGCGCTCTTTTTGTGAGTCAACGTACGCAAGGATTTGTTCGTAAACACTGTTTTGTTCTTGGCAGCTTTGGCCAGAGGGGGGGAGCTCGACATCAAATCCATTGATGGCTTGCTCGGTGTAGTGAAAATCGTAATTTCGCTCTGCGTAAACTTGAATGGGATCCGCCGATGGAGGCGAGATCCTCTCTTTGGCGAAGTCAGGGACTTGATGCTCCCAAGGGATTCGCTTAGGTCCGTACTCTATTTCTTTGTTGTCACTCATATTTTTGCTCCAAGATTGATTCTATTTTTGTCTCAGGAACAAGTGGCGAGAGCCATTTTTCGCCACCTAGCCAACACGATATGTCGTGTATAGGTGACTATAGACAGTGATCTGGATTCCAAATTGGTAAGATGTTAAATCGTGTCGCTGCGCGCAATTATTCGCTATTTAAATGAGTTTAAAGTTAGTAGTGAGAATTATTTCGCCAAATTATCGATTGAATGTTGAATATTTGCCAGATGGACACTAAACGTAGTTATAGGCATTGGGTTGCGTAATTTGTTTGGTGGCTCAGTGTTGGCTAGGGAAGGTTGACCGGTATACAGCGTGTACTGCACGGTACTAATTAAAATGACTGGCAATCGTACCTAACTCTGAAACGGCTCATGAGGTGAGTGGAGTTGGCTATGAATTTAGGCTTTAAATCAAGAATATACCTAGGTGTAGGTAGTTTGCTGGCTGTGTCATTGATTGTTCTTGGAACGCTCAATATTTTAGCAATGCGCGACAAAATGGTCACAGGTTTGGTAGCTAAAACGTCGGACAAACTGAGTTTTCATGTCGCAGAACTTGAGCAAATGATGAAGCAAAAGATCACGGCGATAGAAAATGGAGCAGACAGTTTTAATTCGCAGTTGAGTGATGAAGCCAATCAAAGGTTGGTGACTATTTTGGCGCAAAGCAGTCAATTGTCGAATGTGATCATGACGTACGAAGATGGCCGAGCTTATATGTCTATCGACGGCACTAAGTACGATTTCAGGACGCGAGATTGGTACAAAGCGGCTCGTGCCAAAGGTGGAGTGACGCTCACTGATATTTATCAAGATCAGGTTACCAATCAGAAAGTGATCAGCGTTACGATGCCAGTCATGGATGGCGGTCAGTTTGTCGGGGTATTGCTTGGCGACATCCAACTGGGAGAGATCATTACCGCCGTGAGCAATCTGCGTTTTGCTGGTGGGGCGGCAACCCTCACGGATAGAAATGCGGTCTTCTTTGCCAGTGACGACCCATCGGATATAGGCAGAACACCGTCACAAATCAGCCCTAACTTTCAAGAAATGGAACGCATGTTCTTTTCACAAGAATCGGGTCATATGACGTTCCCTTATTTAGGTATTCAATTTGATGGTTACTTCGAGCGGGTCAACTTAGCGCCGGGCATGTATTGGACGTTGATGGTGTTTGTGGATCAGGCCACAGCACTGACCCCAGTTTACAGCGCGATGTACGAGTCATTTACGACAGGATTTATACTGCTACTCGCGAGTTGCGGCGCTATCTTCTTTATTTTGCGTTACGCTTATCGTCCTTTACTCAAGCTGAAACGCGCTGTATTGGACCTTTCTCAGGGTAATGGCGACCTAACCCAACGACTCGCGGTTGAAGGGGATGATGATTTGGCGCAAATGAGTGCTGGGTTTAACCAGTTTGTTGCCAACCTGCAAGAGATGATGTTGCACATCTCCGATGCGAGTCAAAATATTTCGGTGAGTGTGAGTCAGCTTGGATCAACGGCACGCGACAACGAAGCGAAGTTGTTATCTCATTCTCAGGAAACAGAGCAAGTGGTCACCGCAATTACTGAAATGAGCGAAAGTGCGCGCAACGTTGCTGAAAACGTGACTCAATCGAACCGTATTACCGAGGAAGCGAGCAAAGAGGCACAATCATCATTGGCTATCGTCAACAATGCGGTAGATACGGTGAGTGCGCTAGTCACTGAAGTTGAAGAGATGTCCAACAGCATTATGACCATGAATCAAGATGCGAATAAGATCAGTAACGTTCTTAGTGTGATTGGCGAAATTTCTGAGCAAACAAACTTGCTTGCGCTCAATGCGGCGATTGAAGCAGCGCGAGCGGGAGAGCAGGGGCGCGGTTTCGCTGTTGTTGCGGATGAAGTACGAGCACTGGCAGGAAGAACGCAAAACAGCACCATGGAAATCTCCGATATGCTGAGCCAACTATTGAGCGGGACAGAAACGGTGGTGACGGCGATGACGGCGACCAAGAATCAATGCCAAGAGACGGCGGATAAAACCTCAGAAGTCTCTCAAAGCCTGAAAGTGATGAGTAACTCGGTCAATGAGATCGATGATGTCAGCACTCAAATAGCGGCAGCAACCGAAGAGCAAAGTACGGTGGCAGAAGAGCTAAGCCGTAACATGCTGTCGATTCGAGATATCGTTGAAGCCTTAGTCAGCAGTGGTCAGCAAACGGTTCAAGCGGCTGAGCGGCTCAATGACACCAATGATGATTTGAAGCGTCAAGTTGCCAATTTTAAACTAAGGTAACCTAGAGTCTTAATCTTCCTAAACCAGCCCCTGCTCTAGGGGCTGGCAAAGTATTCCTGATGCCAACATACTGTTCTCTTCTTTTCTCTCGTTGTATTCTTTCAAACACACGTCTAATCGATTGAGAAAACAACACGTTACAGAGAGTCATTAAAAGACAAGGAACACTATGATCACCTACCGAGAAATGGATATTTCCGATTACGCCCAAGTCGCAGCGCTATGGCGTGAAACCGAGCACATGCTACTCCGAGGCGCTGACTCAAAGCAGAGTATTTCACAGTACCTAGTTCGAAATCCGGGGCTAAGTTACATCGCCCAAAAAGACAAAGTTATCGTTGGCTGCGTGCTTGTGGGTACTGATGGTCGACGAGGTTACTTGCAACACCTCGCGGTGAGCAATGAAGAAAGGGGCAGCGGTATCGGTAAACATCTGGTTTCGTTATCCATTAACGCGCTTGCACAGATAGGGATTGCGAAAACCCATTTATTTGTCGCCAATGACAACCCAAAGGCGCAGGCATTTTATCAATCCCAAGGGTGGCAGCCCCGTGATGAAGTTAGGATGTTCTCTTTTAATTCATCATCAAATTCAGAAGTTTAAACTACATTAACAAACCTTAATCTTCCCTCAATCGAGGCTTAATCCTCACTTGGTTATTCTAGATTCATAACAATTAACCAAGAGGACAAAAGGTGAATATACTCGGTTACTTACAAAAAATCGGCAAGGCGTTGATGGTGCCAATTGCCGTGCTACCTGCGGGTGGCTTAATGCTGGGTTTGGGCTACGCGATAGACCCAGCGGGCTGGGGGGCGAACAGTGCGCTCGCAACAATACTCGTATACGGCGGTAAGGGCATTATGGACAACCAAGCTTGGTTGTTTGCGGTTGGTGTCGCATACGGGCTTGCCAAGGATAACAATGGTGCGGCTGCTTTGTCGGGATTGCTTGGGTTACTGATTATCGAGATGATTGTAGGCAATGTTGCCGTGATATCACAGATAACGGGCGTACCTGTCGATCAGATGTCTTCATCCGAGGTCATTGCATCGAAAGCGGCGGTGAGTGCCTTTACTGGGATCATGATGGGTATCGTGGCTGCGACGCTGTATAACCGTTTTCATACAATCAAGCTTCCAGCTGCACTTGGCTTCTTTGGTGGTCGACGATTCGTCCCTATTGTTACCTCTCTTACTGCGATCACCATAAGTCTTGTCATGGTTTATGTATGGCCTGTTGTCTACGGCGCACTGGTGGACTTCGGTATCGCGATTTCCGAGCTTGGCGCGACAGGGGCTGGTTTGTATGGTTTCTTTAACCGACTCTTGATTCCGATTGGCTTGCATCATGCCCTTAACCAAGTCTTCATTTTTGACTTAGTGGGGATCAATGACATCAGTAAATTCTGGTCGGGTACCGGTGAACTCGGTGTAACGGGCATCTATCAAGGTGGCTTTTTCCCTGTGATGGGCTACGGTCTGCCAGCTGCATGTTTGGCGATGTATCACTGCGCGAAGCCTGAAAACAAAAAGAAAGTTGGCGGCATTTTGGGCGCATCTGCACTAACTGCGATTCTGACCGGTGTCACAGAGCCGATTGAGTTTGCGTTTATGTTCGTTGCGCCTGTTTTGTACGTCATCCACGCTCTTTTAGCGGCGCTATCACTCTACATTGCTGCAAGTATGCAGTGGATCGCGGGCTTCACCTTCAGCGGCGGCTTAATTGACTTTGTGTTGTCGTTCAATTTGCCGTTGGCCAACAAACCTTACATGTTGATTTTGCAAGGTCTTTGTTTCGGTGCGATGTATTACTTTGTGTTCCGTTTTGCCATCTTAAAATTTGACCTCAAAACACCGGGTCGTGAAGATGTGCAGGTCGAGCAAGGCAATGAAGCAACCAGCAATGAAAAAGCGTTGCAATACGTCAAAGCGCTAGGCGGACTAGCGAATCTGGCAACGATCGATTCTTGTATCACTCGTTTACGATTAACACTCAATGATATGTCAGTCGTGAACGAAGAGACGTTGAAATCGATTGGTGCGCTTGGTGTGGTGAAAATGGGCAACAATAATCTTCAGGTGATTGTAGGTACCGAAGCGGAAGACATCGCTCACGCAATGAGGCAAGTTTCAGAGTCGCAATCCCTTACGCCTTCTATGAGCTCATAGTAGAGCGGGAGTAAGACGAAAAGACCGAGTCACTGTGACTCGGTCTTTCTCTATTTGATGGGAGAGCGAAACTGCTTGGATTTAAGGGCAACCAAAGAACAGTTGACGCTCTGAACGATGTTCTCAGCAGTGTTGCCGATCACCACGCCAGGGATGCCAGTTCGAGCGAGTGTCCCCATCACCAACACATCAATGTCGGTTTCCTCTACACAGTGAGGGATTTCTGCGTCGGGCGTGCCATGTAAGCGATGCATCACTAAATCGCCCCCTATTTCAGAGGCTTCGACCAACGTTTGAAGGGCTTCGTAGTGTTGCTGTTTCGCCAGTTCAATCTGTTGCTGGAGCTCGTCTTGCGACACTTTTATCCAAATATGATCGTCTAGATAATGTTCGAGCACATATTCCCAACAAGAGATGATGTGAAGGCGGCTGTCACAGCTATCGGCAATAGAACGACCAAGCTGAAGGAGCTGGATAGAGAGCGTTTTCTCTTCGTCTGTGGTGGCATTTGGATTAACCGCTACCGCAACACGTTGTTTGCTTCGTGGTTTGTCTGACGGACGATTTAGCCAAACAGGGCAGGGGCATTTTCTTAGCAGGCTCATATCAATAGCACGTAGACCGCGGCTGCGAGATTGATTTGGCTCCGCATCTTTAATCACCAAGTCGATCCCGTGATCTTGAACATACCGAATGGCTTGGACCGTCGGCTTATCTGCGACAATCAGTTCAACAGGAAACTGCAGGTCTTCGCGCGACATGTCTTGTTCGACGAGGCTTTCTTGTACAAGACTTTGCATTGACTCCATTAGCCAAGTCTCGTACTGATCCTCATAGTCATTCATGTCGTTGGGTAGGTGAGGGCAAACAACAAGCCCTTTTAGTTTGGCTTTATTCCGCCATGCTAAACGAATTGATTGTGCAAGGGACTCTCGATTGTCCATCACTCCTTGACTGAGAAAGAGTATGTTGTTGAATTGTTGCATAGTCACCTCCTTTTACTTCAAGTCTTGACGCTAGGAGGTGAAATTTCCACTTAATTTTTAGGGTTTAGGTGAATAAAATGCGCGCGCGCAAACCTGGGTGATTATCTTTGAAAATTAACTCAGCGCCGTGCTGATGAACGACCGCATCAACCAACGAGAGCCCTAAGCCATTGCCATGCTCACTGCGACTTTTGTCAGCGCGATACATCGGTCGGCACACGTTGGGTTTGTCTTTATCAGCAATGCCGATTCCACTGTCGGCAACCACAACACCTAACCTATCAACAACCACATTGATTTGACCATTTTCTGGGGTGTACTTAACGGCGTTTTCAACCAGATTAAAAATCGCTCGGAACAGAAGCGACGGATCACCTTTGACTTGGCAGGTTTGGTCTTGCCGAAAGGTGAGCGAAAGCTGTTTTTGTTCGGCAATAGGCGAGATAAATTCGATTGCATCTTGGCTGATTTTGGCTAAATCAACGGGCTCGGCCTGTAAGGTAACTTGACCACTGTTGATTTTCGCAATTTCTAGCATGCTATTAAACAACGATAAGATGAGCTCCAACTCGTCATGACACGCAGAAATTTGAGCTTGCTGAGCTGGGCTCAACTGCTGATGTGACAAAACATCTTCCAGCCTCAGCTTAAGGCGCGCCATGGGTGTTCGCATATCGTGGGCCATGCCAACCGTGAGAGATTTCAATGTTTGCTCTTTTTTCGCCATTTGTTCAATCATGTAATTGAGGTGTATGGCGAGAATGTCGAACTCATCGTCTTGTTGTGATACCTCTAACTTCACATCGCGCTCGCCGCACAGGACTCGGTTCATCGCTTTGTTGACGTTTTCGAGTCGGCGCAAGATCAAAATGGTGAAAAACAGAGCCGCGACCAACATAACCGCAATGGGTAACACAATACTAGAAAGGACGATGGGCACCAGCGCGTTTCGATACGCTTCGACTACTTGGGGATTGACGCCAATTTCGAGTTTAACGTTATCTCCAATCGCAATATTGGTCGTGTCATTGGGCAGTGAGCTAATCGGATAGAACTGAGTAGTGTAAGTCGGCTCTATGTGTTCAATTAAGCGATAATAGAAAGGGGTATTGGACGCTTTCTTCGCTTGGAGTAGTTTTTCAACCTCTTCCCGACTCTGTTCAGCGAGGTAACTGAATTCCATGATTTCGTCATTCAGTTGTTTGGTGAGTTGCTCGCGATGAAAGCTGTCAGAGTCGATGTAGACTTGCCGCACAACCATGATGTTGATGATAGTGATAACCAGAAAAAGCCCGATTAAGGTTTTAAAAACAGATGATCGTGTGAGGGTATAATCATCTACGAAGGACATAACCCGCTCCCCGAACCGTGTGCAGTAGATCACGACATCCCGCTTCTTCAAGTTTACGGCGCAGGTTGGCTACGTGAACATCAATGACATTGGTTTTTGGATCAAAGTGATAGCTCCAGATACTCTCAAATAAACGCATTCGTGAGACAACCTGTTCACTGTGCTCAATAAAGTGCTGAATCAACTGGAACTCTTTGGGCTGAAGTTGCAACTCGGTATTGTTGCAGGTGACCCGATGCGCACGGAGATCGACCGTTAAGCAGTCATAGCTGAGAGTAGAATGCGGCTTAGTTTGACGTTGGTTACGGTGAATGATGATATCAACACGGGCAATAAGTTCTGCCAACGCGAAGGGTTTGATGAGGTAATCGTCGCTGCCTGCTTGAAGCCCATCGACGCGGTCTTCGACGCTGTCCATGGCGCTCAGAATAAGGACGGGCAAATGCTCTAAAGTCGCCTTGATTGCAGATAGGACTTTCATGCCGTCCAAATAGGGCAACATTCTGTCCAATACCACCAAGTCATACTCGCCACTTAGTGCCATCATCAGCCCACTGTTGCCATCTTCTGCTTGATCAACCGTGTAGCCATGCTCTTGCAGTCCCTTAGCAACAAATTCTCGCGTTGTTTGGTCATCTTCTATAATCAGCAGTTTCACATTCACTCCTTGTTTACGCGTGTCATATCATATCCGATTCGCCAGCGATTGGGGGGAATAAAAAGAAGGCTCGCGTGACTAATGCGAGCCATAACGGTCTAGGGGGTAAACCGAAAAACTCTAATAATATTAGAGGCTTTTATTATCTGCTCCTTGCCATTGAGGTAGGATTTATGAAACATTAAGTTTTCTTAATCTTGGGCAGACAAGAAGGAACTTGGATGAAGTTAGAGTTTGTTACGGTCGAAACGAATGAATTTGAGCGACTGTTTGATGTAGTGAAACAAGGGTTGTTTACTCACGTTGATAAGGTCTTCGGCTGGGATGATGATTTTCAGCGCGAACGATTGAAAAACAACTACCAATCATCTTGGTTTCATTGGGTAGTCAAAGACGAAGAACAAGTCGCTTTGGTCTGTTTTAAGCCATACGAAAACGCGGTTCACTTACACTTTTTGATTGTGTTTCCTGATAAGCAACGAAAATGCATTGGTCAGCAAGTCATGGCACAGATCGAACAAATGGCGAAAGGTGCTGGCCGCGAGAAAGTGACCTTATCGAGCTTTGTAATCAACAGTGGCGCGACGTCGCTTTATCAAAAATTGGGTTATCAAGTGGTGGAGCAAGACGAAGCGTTTCTATCGATGGCTCTTAACCTAAAAGAGTAAAGCCGCATAAAGCGGCTTAACTAGCAATGTTCATCGTCAGATTTAGATCCAAAGAGAGCTTAGACAGTTTGTCTTTCAGCACTCGGCGGGTTTTCTCAAGCTCCGCCACAGGTACTTGTGAGCCTTTGGCGTGAACATCAAGATTGACACGAAGCTCTCGTCCTACTTTGGTCACAGCCGCGACTTCCAGATGTTGCTCAACCTGTTGGTCTAATGCTGAGACTTCGGCGTCGACAGTGGTAATGATATCGTCACTGGGTTTCATCATCAGCAGCTCACGCATCGCTTCTCTGAGCATATCAAACGGCACCTTAATGAAGTAGAAAGACATCAAAATCATCATCATTGGGTCTGCATATACGGCGTATTCTGCGTACGATGACAACGAGACGAGCCATGCTGCGATAAAGCCTAATGTAACCGCAACACTCAAGAGCGTATCCATTTGCCACTGGGTTGCTTCTGCTTCAATCAATCCTGAAGAGAAACGTTTTGATTTGTTGGCAATGTAGTACCAACCGTAACCACAGCCGATGACATTGACCAAACCAAAGAGGGTCGCGATTGAGGTGTCGACTTCACGGCCGCCTGTAAACATGGACTGAATAGCCGAGTAAAGTGAGTAACCCACAACCAACAGAATCACGCTGCCTTTAATGGCGATCACCACTGGTTCAAGAATGGCTTTACCAAACGGAAACTGGCTAAGGGATGGACGCTCAATGTAGCGAGAAACAGCGAGTGACAATAAAGTTAACAGCAAACTCACTAAGGAATAGACGCCATCAAAAACAATCACTAGCGAGCCGACAAGCAAACCAAGCACCAAGCCACCACCCGCGAAGCCAGAGGCCAAAAGGGCTGAAAAGGTCAGTATTCGTTTTTCGTTTAAGCTTGTCCTAGCACACATAAAATTATCTCAATGGAAAGTACCTCTATAGTTTTCTGAATTTCTGACCATTTAACAAACCCAATCGGTATGAGTGCTCGTTATTGATAAAGGTGGTTTCAACTAAGTGTTTACGTTTCAATGAGTTAAGCGTTTTATTTGGTGTCAAATATTTTGGCGGTCAGTGATTTTGACCGTCAAAATATTTTTAAAATGAAGAATGACCGTTTAGAAATCGAACAAATATTCGTTCAATTTGTCCGCAAGCCAGCTCATACCCGGGTGTTCAGTCATGCCTGCCGCGGTAAACATGCAGTAGTCTTCTTGGGTTAAACCGTAGGTGTGTTTGATCACCGCTAACTTTTGTTTTCTCAACAAATGACGAATCAAAGGCTCAGGTAACACGCCCCATGCTTCTTCTTCCAAGATAGTGTTGAGCATGTAATCAAAGCTGGAAAACCCAATGTGTCTGAGAGAAAACGGCTGAAGTTCTGGGTTGTCTTTTTCATTTAGGTAAACCATGACAGCTTGCATGGCGTTACGCAGCTCGTCATCGGACACGCGGCGCATTTTACTTAGGGGGTGATCGGCGCGACACACCGACATCATGCGGATTTTCCCTAGTGGCTGATAGGTGATGTGGGGATCATCGATTCGTTCATAATCGACTCCGAATGCAAAGTCGACCTGTTGGGTGGCAACAAGGTTGGCAAGGTCACCACTGGATGCAAGCACAATGTTGAATGCGGTTGCCGGAAAGCGGTTATTAAGTTTATGAGAGAGCTCATGCCACATTTCGTCAGGTAGGGAATCATCACGCGCTATCCATACTTCGGCGTTGAACTCCCCGGACACTTGAGCGCAAGTTTGGCGAATACGTGCCGCGGTAACCAGTAGATTCTGACAGTCTTTGTAGATTGCTTTTCCTGCTTCGGACAGCGCCAAGTGATTACCGCTACGGACGAACAGTTCAATGCTCAAATCTTTCTCTAACGCTTTGATTGCCATACTGAGCTTGGTGCGATTGCACTCAAGTTGACGAGCGGCTTCCGATACGGAACCTGTGTCCGCGACGCTACAAAATGCTTCGATTTGAGATAAGTTCATTGTTTAGTCGATATGAAAGATCTTTTGCCAGATAGTATAACAATAATCGCAGATTGTCCGTTTTGCGGAACGAAACGCTAGGAATTTCATGCAGTTTTGATACTCTTGGGCGATGCCAAATGAATGAAGTTATAGGGAGATCATGATGGCTACTAGTTGGGATGATATCGCGGCAGATTGGGACAAAGAAAAATCGACCGGCGAATACGCAAATAAAGCGTTCGAATCGTTGTCAGATATCATTAATATTCAAGGCGCTCGCGTTCTGGATTTTGGTTGTGGGACGGGATTGCTTTGCCAAAAGTTATCACCATTGGCTAAAGAGATTGTCGCGCTTGATAGCTCAGAAGCGATGATCGAGCAGCTCGATAGGAAAGAGCTAGAAAACGTCGAGCCAGTGGTGGATATTCTTAGCCGTGGACTGGTTGCAATGCACCCTGCGTTTCGTGATCAGTTTGACCTTGTGGTGGCGTCTTCGGTGTGTAGCTTTCTTCCTAACTACGCAGACGTTGCGGATATCATCTATAGCTTGTTGGACCAAGGAAATCACTTTGTGCATTGGGATTGGTTGTCAGAGCAAGATGAAGTGGGCGGCATGACTTACGAACACGTCGAGCAAGTGCTGACCAGTGTCGGCTTCGAAGAAGTCACCGTAACGACCCCATTTGAGATAGAGACTCCGCAAGGTACACTCAAGGTGTTGATGGCTGTTGCCAAAAAATAAACCAGCATTTACTCACAAAGCCCGGCGTTTTCAGCCGGGCTTTTTGATCAATTGGCGTATTGAATGATTTCCTCCAGTACGGCTGGGTTGGCGATCGCGCCTTTGTTCTTAACCTCTTGACCATGCAGTACTTGCTTGACGGCAAGTTCCACCAGCTTCCCAGATTTCGTTTTAGGGATCTCGCTCAGCGGATAAATCTCACTGGGTACATGTCTTGGCGAGCATTTTTGCTTTAGCGTGGTACATATCTGCTCAAGCAAAGCGTCATCAAAAACGTGGGATGGCTCCATTTGAACAAATAACACGATCTTTTCATCGCCATCCACATGTCGTGACACGGCAATTGAATCTTTAATTTCGGTGAGTCCATTCACTTGCTGATAGATTTCCGCCGTCCCGATCCGCACACCGCCGGGGTTTAGGGTGGTGTCACTTCGACCGTAAAACACCATGCCACCGCTTTGGGTCAGTGCCACGTCATCCCCGTGATGCCATGTATTGTCGAACTTGTTCCAGTACGCGTCATGGTAACGTTCTCCGGTATCACCCCAAAAACCGAGTGGCTGATTTGGGAAGCTGTTTCTACAGACTAACTCTCCTCGTTTACCCGTAATTTCGATACCGTGTTCATCGTAGACAGCGACGTCCATACCTAAGCCCGGACCTTGGCACTCACCACGGTAGACGGGCGAAATGGGGTTACCCAAAACAAAACATCCGCAGATGTCGGTTCCGCCAGAGATAGACGCCAAATGCACGTCGACTTTGATGTCGGAGTAGACGAAATCATATTGATTTGGGTAAAGCACCGAGCCGGTGGAGCAGAGGGTTTTAAGGGCCGATAGATCATAGCTCTCTGCGGGTCTAAATGCTGTTTTTTCTAATGCTTCTAAGTATTTTGCAGAAGTACCAAACAAGCTGACTTTAGCTTCATCCGCCAGTTGCCAAAGCACATCTGGGTTGGGGTACATCGGGCTGCCATCAAAGATCACTAGGGTTGCGCCACTCGCCAACGCAGAGACATGCCAATTCCACATCATCCATCCACAGGTGGTGTAATAGAAAACCCTATCCTTTGGCTGAATATCGCAGTGGAGTTGATGCTCTTTTAAGTGGTTGAGTATGGTACCGCCTACAGAGTGGACGATACATTTGGGTTTCCCTGTTGTGCCCGAAGAGTAGAGCACAAACAGAGGGTCGTTAAACCCGATGCGTTGATAATGGGTGCCACGAGGGAGAAAGCTTGCCAATATCGCTTCCCAATCAGAAAACGTTTCGTTACTCATGGAATCGGTGAAGCCTTGACGAAGGTAATCAATTTGGCAGGTATTGGTGATGCTTGGCAATGAGGCGACAATTTCTCGGTTTTTGTGCTCCATATTGAAGGTTTTACCGTTGAACTGATAGCCATTGCAGCAAAACAGAACCTTGGGTTGCACTTGACCAAAACGTTCTGTCACACTTTCGACGCCAAAATCGGGTGAGGTAGAGGTCCATATCGCCCCAAGGCTGGTGGTTGCCAACATAGCGATAACTGTTTCCGTCATGTGCGGCAGGTAACCCGCAACCACATCGCCTTGGCCAACGCCATTGTGAATAAGCCATTGCTGTAAAATCGACACTTGATCGCACAGTTCTTGCCACGTGGTTTTTTGCGATTCGCCCCGTTCGTTCTTAAACCAGATGGCGATATCGTCAGGCGCTTGGAAGGCCTGAGCAAGTAAATTTTCGGCGTAGTTTAGCTGCGCTTGAGGAAACCAAATGGTATCGCGGCTGGGTTGAAACTCCCCCCAGCGGGCCAATCCTTCGCCATGAATGCAGTCGCCTTTAAAACCAATGACATCGCAAAACTGCCAAATTTCCAACCAAAAATCTTTCTTTTGTTTGACCGACCACTGATGTAAATCTCTGTAATTATTGATGTTGTGGCCTTGAATCTTAACGTGGTTGATGAATTGTTGAAGATTAGAAGACTCAATTCTTTGTGGGCTTGGAGCCCAGATCGGCTCGTTGTTACTGACTTCACACTGCGACATGACATCCTCGTCGATGATTTCCTTGTTGTTGTTTAAGTCTTGTTGGAAATTTATACAAAGTCAAACAAATGGACCATATTCAGAGTGCTGATAAATAAGAGAAAAAATGTCAAATGTAAAATTATTGTTACACGCAATTTGACCCAGATGTAGGGGGTTAAATTGTCACCAATCACTCATCGCGATAGGCTTTATGTAACGAAATTGTTAAAGGAAATAGCAATGACGCAGTACGTATCTAAGCCAGTGAATGAGCAAGGATTTGTTGAATGGACGCAAGAAGAAGATACCATTTGGCATGACCTCGTTACGCGGCAACTGGCGTTAATAGAACAGAGCGCGTGTAAAGCGTATTTGGATGGATTGCAAATGCTTGATTTACCGATCGAGCGTGTTCCTCAGCTGCCAGAAATTAACCAAGTGCTTTTGAGGGAGACAGGTTGGCAAGTCGAACCTGTGCCTGCACTGATCAACTTTGACCGCTTTTTTGCGTTACTCGCGGATCGCAAATTTCCTGTTGCGACGTTTTTGCGAAGCCGAGAAGAGTTCGACTACTTACAAGAGCCGGATTTTTTTCATGAAATCTTCGGTCACTGTGCCATGTTAACCAATCCGCAGTTTGCTGAGTTTACTCAGACTTACGGCATGTTGGGCAAAGAGGCCAGTGCAAAGGAGAGAGTCTATCTCGCTCGCTTGTATTGGTTTACGGTCGAGTTTGGTTTGGTGCGTGAAAATGGTCAACTTAAGATTTATGGCGGGGGCATCCTTTCTTCTCCGGGAGAAACTAATTACGCCCTGAGAGATTCTAAGCCGCTGCGAGAATCATTTGATATACACACGGTGTTAAGAACGCCATATCGAATCGATATTATGCAGCCAGAATACTTTGTACTCGACGATATTGAACAGTTATACAAACTCAGCAAAATGGATTTGATGTTCCATGTTAAACAAGCGATGAAGGCAGGGCTTTTGCCGCCACTATTTGAACCAAAGGAAGTGACACATGCTTAATGAATTACGATGCGAAGCGTGCACAAGCAGTGCAGTAGCATTAGGTGAAGAAGAACGACGACTGCTCTTAACGGAACTCGATGGCTGGACGATGCTAGAACGCGATGGCATTCCACAACTCGAAAAAGTCTATACCTTTAAGAACTACAAGTTGGCGTGGGCATTTGCGAACTTAGTGTCTGAGCTGGCAGAAGAGGAGTTCCATCACCCATCCATTTTACTTGAGTGGGGCAAAGTCACGGTAACTTGGTGGAGTCACTCGATTAAAGGCTTACACCAAAATGATTTTATCTGTGCAGCCAAATGTGACCGCTTAGGTTAAGTCACGGATTACCCTTTCCAAAGCCTGCTTCATGCAGGTTTTTTTATGCGCTTTGTCGATTTTGTTGATTTAAGCATTGTTCAAGCTTACAGACGCTCACTGGTTTAGATTTTAGGTAGCCCTGCACATAGTGACACTGATATTGAGTCAAGATAGCCAGTTGTTGTGGCGTCTCGACCCCTTCTGCGACCACTTTTAAATCTATGGTATGGGCGAGGTTGATGATGGCTTGGCAAAGGCTATCTGCGTTGGTTTGGCCAAGTGCGATGCGGCTGACAAAACTGCGGTCAACCTTGATCACGTCTACTGGATAGTCATTGATGACTGAAAGTGACGAATAACCCGTACCGAAATCATCGAGATAGAGGGTGATCCCAAGATCCTTGATTCGCTGCAGTTGCTGTGCGCTGCAGTCGTCACTCAAAAGCATGGATTCTGTGATCTCAACGCCAATGAAGTGAGCAGGAAAGTCACAATGATTTAATAAGCGTGATAGCGTTTTATAGATGTGTTCTGACTCAAACTGCTTGGCGGAGACATTGATGTTAATCCGTGGCATCACTTTAATGGCTGGGTCGTGCCACAAGCGTTGCAGAGTTTTACAGCATTCCTTCGCTACCCAGTCCCCAATCGAGATGATGAGCCCTGTCTCTTCGGCGATCGGGATAAACTCATCAGGTGATACGTGGCCAAACTTAGGATGATTCCAACGGAGCAGTGATTCAAAACCAACAATGTCATCCGATTGTGTTTCGTAGATAGGCTGGTAAACCAGCGAGAGCTGCTTCAAGGCCAGCGCGTTGGTCAGCTCTTGTTCGAGCGTGAATCTCTGCTTGGCTTTTTGAAACATGGTTTCGTGAAAGAAAACCACTTTGTCATGACTGGAGCTCTTTGCTTGATACATTGCGGTATCGGCTTCGCGCAGAATCTCCGTTAGGCTTCGATTGTAATCAGTAACGATCGAAATGCCGATACTGGCACCTATGTAACAGCGTTGACCGTCCAATATGTATGGTTGGCTGAGCAGTTGGGCGTAGCGTTTGCAAATCTGACTCACTCTCTGCTTATCGGTTAGCTCAGGTAAACAGATCACAAATTCATCCCCGCCAAATCGAAAACTTACATCGTGGTTACGACAATTTGCGGTTAAGCGTTGGGCGACAAGTTGAAGCAACCTATCGCCATGCAGGTGGCCCATCGAGTCATTGATGACTTTAAAACGATCTAGGTCGATAAACAGGATAGAAAATCCTTTGGTTTGTCCTAATTTGAGTTGAGCTAGCCGCAGTTCCACCTCTTGCGCGAGGGCACTTCGGTTGGATAAACCGGTCAAGCTATCCTTAACCGCTTGAATGGCGAGTGACTGGGTTTTTTCTGCGATGACGCGATCAGAGACTTTTAGGCGCGTCGCATAAAAGTTGGCGGACAGTGTCGCGCTTACTGTTAGAGCAAGAATCAGTGCAACCAGAGTGGCGCCATACATGGCGGTACTTCCCGTCCTATCGACCATTGACACGGACACTATCCAGTGCTGGTCAAAAAGCGCATTGTAGTAAGGCTTTTCAAGTGTGACGGTACGTTCGGACAGCTTCTTATCACTGAGTGACGTATTGATATGTGATTGGAAAATGACTTTATCTGCGGCTTCTGAATAGACCGAAATGTGGCTGTCGGCTGAATTAATGTCCTCTTTCCAGGTTAGGCCTAAGAGTTCGTGTAGGACGATATTGGCAACCAAACATCCTTTGAGTTGTTGGTTGGCCGTATACAGCGGTAGAAACAGTCGAATGCCTGTCTGGTTGTCGTGTTCATAGTGAGCCACGCCAATTCTGTTGTGGTTAAACGATTGTGTGATTGCATAGAGGTTCTCTGTTCGGCTTTCGAGCCGCATTCCCAAGTCATCGCTGGCTTCGAATATCGACGAGACGTAGTAGATAGGGAGGGTAGAACCTTGCAAAAACGTCGGCAAGTGGGTTTGCGGATCAATCGGTGGCTCGACTCGATAACCAAGAAATCCATGCGTTGCGGCGGCTTTTTCTAACTGAGGAATCTCTTCGATGGCCGTTTTAGGCGCCCAAACAATCGAGTGAACACCGCGATCTGTTCCTGTTTGACCACTGAGAAATTGTTCAAACTGCCGTTGCGATGCCTGATTACTGTTTTCTAGAAAAGCACGAGTCAGAAACATCAAATGTCGCGTCGAATCGAGTGTTTGGCCAAGAGCATGAATCTTCGTCTCTAAGCGTCGTTCGAGTTGTGCTTCCATCTGTTTGGATTCGTAATAGTAAACGGTCGCGACACTTGTGATGGCAAGTAAGATGCCAGCTAGCCAGATGAAGGCAACGTGTTTAATAGACAGTGATAATTTCAAAGCGATAGATATGGATGGTTGGTGTGCCATAAATGGTAATGATAAATGACATTTATGCAAATGATAATTAATATCATGTGAATTTTTTATAAACTATTGATGAAAATGACAATAAATAGAGATGGTTTGTCGGAAGCGTGGTTTTTTATCAAAAAAGACACAGAAAGTTACAAACTTTCCTGCGTATCTAACGGTTGGGTGGTGGCTTAGAAACCGCCGTCAACGTAGAGAGTTCTAGACGGTATCGATGCTGGATGGTGGCTAATTTGGACAGTAATTCGCTTAAACTTGCGAGTAGGGCGTCATTGCTTTTAACGTAGTTATCACTAATAACGCTGTTTGTGGCGTAGCGTGCATCATGGCAGTGGGCACCAAGTTCGCGCCATTGAGTTCGCGTCTCTTTCACGTTTTGCTCCAGTCTAGATATGAGTTGGCTCTCTTCGTCGATCGCCTGAATTAGATGTCGAGAAGAATCCATTTGCAGCTCAAATTTCTGTTTTGCACTTGGCGTTCCTGTGACCCAAAGTGTATTGAGCTCTTGTGAAGAGAATGCTTGGTGCAAAAAGGGCTGCTGTTGATGGTATTGGAGAAGGCGGTTAAATCTCTCGGCATGTTGGTTGTAACTGGCGTCAATCTTCTGCTGTATTTTGACAAGTTGATCCCACGCCTTTGCATCGCAGTGTGCCGCAGTGCCATGAAAGGGTAAAGTGCAGAGCCAAGCTGCCGTTATAGTAGAAGTAAACGAGAGCCATTTCATCTGAATGTGAGCGTAAGTTAGGATGTAATAAGTATAGGAAAAGAATCGGCATCACTATGAAAAAGATAATTATGGTTGTTTTGCTGCTGGTCGGTATTGCGTGTGCGGGAGGGGGATATTACATTTTCTATCTTAAACCCAAGCAAGATGCGGAACTGGCAAGTCAGATGGAAACTGCCGAGGAGCCAACAAAGCCGCTCAACATCGTCAAAGAAAAACCTCAACCGCCAAAGCCGCCTGTTACCGATTACTACGTTAGTCCCGAAAGGTTAGGTGTGCGCGAGTCGCCAGACCATAGCGCGTTTGTTGAGAGTGTCGTTTACCGTGGTGACAAACTGCATGTGCTTGAAAAGAAAGATGGTTGGGGAAGAATCTCAGCGTACTATGTGTATGAAGAGGGCGGTCCAGAAGTGGCTGAGTGGGTTCCAATGGACGAACTACTAGAGGTAGCACCTACCATCACCAAAGACGAGCGCAGAGAAACAGTTAGCAGTTACATTGAAGACTCCGATGATTTCAAAGCGCATTTTGAAATGTTTGTGAAGAAAACCGATCAGTTACTCAAAGACAAAACGTGCACACCAGAAGACTTCGAAGAAACTAAAGGCTGGATGCGCTCACTCACCTTTAACGAGCGTGATGTTTACTTCGTTTATTGCGGAGGTCTAAAACAAGCAAATAAGATTTACTTGGACATACGCAGTGGTGAGATTTTCTACCGCTAGCAGGCTATATCAAAACTGAAAGCTTAAGTTTTAGATAATTTTAGTTGTCGCGGCGCTTTCGAGGGCCTACTATCCACGTAATTGATTTGATAGGTTACGTGAATGTACCAACGGGTGATAACACTTCTTTGGCTTGCTTTGTTTGCGATGGTTTTACCAGCGCATGCAGTGGCATATTTAAGCCAAACTGAAAGTGATATCGGCGCCCGACTTGACCCTTCTTCAAGCCAATTTGCACCGCTATCAAAAAATGATGCTCAGGCTCTTTTTGACGCATCTCGAAAAGCACAAGACTCCAGTTCTAGTCCTGTTTCTCAGTCGGAAGGTACGATTGATGTTGTTGCCATCATCAACCTCAACCGATGGGGGATGTCTGGCCGCATTGCTGACGAATCGGACTCAAATCAAGCAGAGTCTAGTCTCGCTGACCTCAATCCATCTTCCCCTTATAAACCCTATTGTCACCCGTTACCAGCCAATGAGTACTGGGTTGATGATGCCTTGACATCCAGCCATCGCATTTCTGGTTGGAAAGAGTCTAACGCCCTCTACGTCGCGCTAAACAGCCAATTCGCTTAATCCATTCTAGCCAGTCGTTAATGTTATTAGCGACATTCCAAGTTTGTCGTTTTTGATGCTTCCGTGACGTTCTCACGCAGAAGTCAATGGCGACCTATTGCCGATTTTCGCCCTTTACGCAAGTTGGAGGGGCGAACACATACTAAGAAAAATTATGAAGCGAAATATGGCCAATAAGGCGAAAAGTGCGCGAGTGATGAATCGTTACTCTGCGTGGAAATATGTGGTGCTTGTCGTCACGATTGTACTGTTAGCACTGAGTGCTATACCTACGTGGTATGGCGAACAGCCCTCAATTCAGGTGACAACGTCACAAGATGGTGGTGTGCTCAACAACCCTGCGGAGCTAAACCGTTATTTAGATCAGCACAATATCAAAGCCGATCGCATTGTGCAGCAGGGCAACAGCACGACCTTGGTGTTTGAAGATGAAACTCAGCAAACTCATGCACGTGAAGTGCTAAATACCTTGATTGGAAAAGAAGATTCGATCTCTTTCTCCTACGTTTCGGTGGCACCAGAGTGGTTGGGAGAGCTTGGCTTTAGTCCGATCAAACTGGGTTTGGATTTGCGCGGTGGTGTGCAATTTCTGCTGAATGTTGATATCGACAAAGCGTTTGAAGAGCAGCGCAACGTTTTGATGGACGAAATGCGAGACATGCTTCGTCAAGAGCGTATTCGCGGTGTGAAATTTGCTCAGGTTGGCGTCGACGGTTTTGATGTCAAGAGTGAAGCTGGAGAGTCACTCTCTCGCGTGGCAACTTATCTCAAGCAGAATTATCCAGGCTGGGATGTTAAACGCCATTCCGACTATCTGGCGGTAAAACCAACCCAGCAGAACAAGACAGAATTCCAAACCATTACCATTACGCAAAACCTAAAAATCATGCGTGATCGTATAGAGGAGTTGGGTATCACAGAAGCTGCGGTGCAGCGTCAAGGTGAACACAGCATTCGAATTGAGCTACCCGGCGTTCAAGACCCGTCTCAAGCGAAGAACGTGATTGGTGCCACGGCGACCTTGGCGTTTCACGAAGCAAAATCGCCATCGGAAGGGGTGAGCTACGGAGACATTGTGCTGCAAGATAATGATGGCCGCGATGTGGTGCTTGCCAAGCGTGCCGTCTTAACGGGTGAACACATTGTGAACGCGCGTGCTGGTATCGATAAGATGGGTTTTTCAGAAGTTAACATCTCATTGGATCATGCTGGTGGCAAGATCATGAGTGATTTCTCTGGTAGCCATATTGGTAAACCGATGGCGACCGTCTACAGCGAGTACACGACCAATGCGAAAGGTGAGACCGAGCGCAGTGAACGTGTTATCAGTGTTGCGACGATTCAATCGCAGCTAGGCAGCCAATTCCGAATTACCGGCGCCGGCTCGATGGAAGATGCACAGAATCTTGCTCTGCTACTTCGTGCGGGTTCATTGACTGCGCCAGTCACGATTGTTGAGGAAAGAACCATCGGCGCATCATTGGGTGCAGAAAACATTCAAAATGGTTTTGCTGCTCTAGGGCTCGGCCTTGCGATGACTTTAACCTTTATGGCGCTTTGGTATCGCCGTCTAGGCTGGGTGGCAAACGTCGCGCTGTTGATCAATATGGTGAGTCTACTCGGCCTTATCGCTCTGCTACCTGGCGCAGTACTGACCTTGCCTGGTATCGCTGGCTTGGTATTGACAGTAGGTATGGCGGTAGACACCAACGTTTTGATCTTTGAGCGAATCAAAGACAAGCTCGCAGAAGGGCGTACATTTGCCCAATCCATAGACTTGGGATTTGGTAGTGCGTTAAGCACCATCTTAGATGCCAATATCACCACCATGATTACCGCAGTCGTGCTTTATTCAATTGGTAATGGTCCAATTCAAGGCTTTGCGCTGACTTTGGGGCTAGGTCTGTTGACCAGTATGTTTAGCGGTGTGTTCGCATCTCGCGCAATTATCAACTTAGTTTGGGGACGTGACAGTCGTCGCGATGTGAGGGTTTAATCATGGTCGAATTTCTAAAACAAAACATCCGTAAGATTCGTTACGTCACCAGTATTGTGTCTGTCGCCTTGATGATCGTATCGCTTGTCGCATTGGGCGCACGTGGTCTCAATATGGGGTTGGATTTCACAGGCGGCATGGTGACAGAAGTCCAAGTGGACAAGAGCTTAACAAGCCATGATTTGTTGAACACGCTCAAACCAGAGCTCGGAGAATTTACGTCAGTGACCCACTCTGATGACGCAGGGCGCTGGGTTATCCGCTATCCAATCCCAGAAGCGGGGCAAACTATCCCTGATATTAATCAGGTGCTGAGTAAAGTATCACATCACGTGTCGGTGGTCAGCAGCAGTATGGTTGGCTCTCAAGTTGGTGATGATCTTGTTGATCAAGGTGGACTTGCGCTGCTTATCTCGATGATGTGTATCTTGGGCTATCTCTGCTTCCGCTTTGAATGGCGATTGGCGAGTGGTTCACTCTTGGCGTTGATTCATGATGTGGTTTTGGTGTTAGGCTTCTTCGCTGCGACTCAAATGGAGTTTAACTTGACGGTGTTCGCCGCCATACTCGCGATTTTAGGCTACTCACTGAATGACTCGATCATCATCGCTGACCGAATTCGCGAGCTGCTGGTAGCGAAACAGTCAACGCCAACCGAGACCATCAATGATCAAGCGGTTATCGCCACCTTTTCCCGAACTATGGTGACGTCAGGCACGACCTTGATGACGGTCTCTGCATTGTGGTTAATGGGCGGCAATGCGTTGGAAGGGTTCGCTGTGGCGATGTTTATTGGTATTCTTTCGGGTACGTGGTCTTCCATTTCAATTGGTACTGTGCTGCCAGAATGGCTAAAACTGGAGCCAAAACATTATCTTCCGGTTGAAGTAGATTCTGCGCCTTAGGTGGGCGTTAAAAAAGGGTAAATTGCACTAACCAAAGGCTAGAGAGCGATCTCTAGCCTTCTTTTTTATTGGGTGTTTTGCTGTAAAAACTCACCAAATCGCTGCCAAGATTTCTTATCCGCATCGGCACGATAGCGATCGCTACCAAACACGGTAAAGGCATGAGGGGCGCCACTGTAAGTGATCATTTCATGGGCGATTTTTTGTGTTTCCAATTCGGTCGCGAGCTGAGCAAATTGCGACATTGGAATCGCTGAGTCCGCAGTACCGTGAAGAACTAAGATAGGGGCGGTAGTTGATTGGTAATTTTGTCCTTCCGGTGTGCTTAAACCGCCATGAAAGGTGACAAAGCCTTTAGCCTTCATCCCCGCGCGAGCAGACTCTAAAACAGCGGCTCCACCGAAGCAGTACCCCATAACAACCACATTATCAGCATTCCCACCTAAAGACGCCGCGTAATCCAAACTGCCTTGCATGAGAGCCCTGAGCTTCTCTCTATCTTTATAGAGTTCGCCAGTGTGTTGTCTTTTGTCTTTTACTTCAGTAGGTCTCACACCTTTACCGAAAAGATCAGCCGCGAATACGTTGTAGCCCATATCGGAAAGCATTTTCGCCCGTTTCATCTCGTAGTCAGTGAGTCCGTCCCAGTCGTGAACAAGCAAAACCAACGGGGCATCATCCCCAGCTTTCATCCAGTAGCCTTCGTAATCGTTGCCATTTACATTGTAAATTTTATTTTCGCCAGCAATGCTTGCCGCGCTGATAAGCGTAAAGAAAAGGAAAATCAGTTGTTTCATCGGTCACCTCCTGTGGTTTCAGAAAGTGTAGTACGGTTTAAAGGAGACGATAGTACAAAAAAACCTCCCCGAAGGGAGGTTGAACTGGAGTAAAGGAAAGAAAGAGTGCGTTACATCGCTGCAGTAAAGATGGCAGAGATTTCTTCGTGAGTCGCTTGTTTAGGGTTAGTAAAGCCACATGCGTCTTTTAGCGCGTTATCAGCAAGCGTTGGGATGTCTTCCGCTTTTGCACCTAGCTCTTGGATACCAGCAGGAATACCCACGTCTTTCGCAAGAGCAACAATCGCATCAATCGCGGCTTCTGCACCTTGCTCAGCGGTCATGCCTTCAACTTCAACACCCATCGCTTTTGCGACATCACGTAGACGTTCTGGGCAAACTTGCGCATTGTAGCGCTGTACATGAGGCAGAAGAATCGCGTTACAAACGCCGTGTGGAAGGTCGTAGAAGCCACCCAATTGGTGCGCCATTGCGTGAACATAACCCAGTGACGCATTGTTGAATGCCATACCTGCCATGAACTGAGCGTAAGCCATTTGCTCGCGAGCTTCGATGTCATCGCCGTTTTCAACCGCTGTACGTAGGTGGGCTTGAATCAGCTCAATTGCTTTAATCGCAACCGCATCAGTGATTGGTGTCGCAGCAATAGAAACGTACGCTTCCACAGCGTGAGTTAGAGCGTCCATACCTGTTGCAGCGGTTAATGACGCTGGTTTTGCAAGCATTAATTCTGGATCGTTTACCGAAATCAATGGTGTTGTGTGTTTGTCTACGATCGCCATCTTAATGTGACGCTCTTCATCTGTGATGATGCAGAAACGTGTCATTTCAGAAGCGGTACCCGCTGTCGTATTGATAGCGATAAGTGGCAGCATTGGTTTTGCTGATTGGTCAACGCCTTCGTAATCTGCGATTTGTCCGCCGTTAGAGGCAACAAGCGCAATGCCTTTCGCACAATCGTGTGGAGAACCACCGCCAAGAGAAATAACAAAATCACATTGATGTTCTTTTAGAAGTGCCAAACCAGCATTAACGTTGCCGATAGTAGGGTTTGGTTGTGTGCCATCAAATACTACAGTCTCAACTGCTCGCTCAGTTAGTAGATCTTGCACCTGTTTTACCACACCGATTTGGTTCAAGATTTTGTCTGTAACGATAAGACCTTTTTTGAAGCCTTGAGATTGAATGCTGTCAGTTGCGTCTTTTAGGCAACCAGCACCCATTAGGTTTACTGTAGGGATGAAAAATGCACTTGTCATTGGATGACTCCATTATTATAGGATTTAAGAGTTGCAGTTAGATTCGCATAAAATTTCACGATGCAGAATTGATCTTGAGCAAATCTCTCACCCAAAAGTGGTAGCTTGAGACTAAAACTGTGATGTAACTCTTGTTGCATATTTATCGTTGATAATATTGTTAAAATTTCGTGCGTTGATGCAATCGTTTTACCAACAGATTTGCTATTTTTATCAATAATTACAATTGGTTGTGAATTGAGCGAAAAAACGCCCATTAAGATTGTGACCTTAATGGGCGTTTATAATTTGACGTGGTTTTATGCGATTTCTACCAGCTTGCTGACCAGCTTTTCAATCCCAGACGCGGCTTGAGAAATGTTTTCTGCCAACATGTAGGCGGGGGTAGAAAGCACCTTGCGCTCATGGTCATAGACATAGTCATTCACCGCACATTCAATGTGTTCTCCACCTAATGCGCTGAACGCGACACCCGTTGCTTCATCTGCTCCAATCGTGCCTTTTACTTGGTCTTTATAAATCATCGGTATGATAACGGGAGCAATACATAAATATCCGGCAGGTTTACCTGCGTTGGCAAAGGCGCGACATGCTGAGGCGACATGAGTATTGATACTGCATTCTGCACCTTTAACGGCAAAATCGGTGAGGTTTTTCGCGGCTCCAAATCCGCCGGGCAACAAAAGCGCATCAAAGTCGTCGACGTTGAGTTTTGCGACATCTTCGATTTTACCCCGTGCGATGCGCGCAGATTCAACCAGTACGTTTCGGCTTTCGCTCATTTCTTCGCCTGTTTTGTGGTTGATGACATGAAGCTGTTCGATATTTGGAGCAAAGCAATGCCAGCTTGCCCCTTCTTTTTCAATCGCATAAAGCACCAACACCGCTTCGTGGATTTCCGCTCCGTCAAAGACACCTGAGCCACTGAGTATGACCGCAACATTTTTCATGGGATTTTCCTTATCTATTTGTCGTCATTAGGCTAGTTGAATTTAGGCGAGTGCGCTAATAACGAGCTCGCAGTTTCATAGATAAGTCGTAGACAGGGCTTGCTTGGGTTTCATAAATGGCAAGCCCGATGAAATGAAGAGTTTAGATGGGGATGATTGTTTACTCGATAAAAGCGGGCTATTCATCGCTTGTGGGCGGTTGCTCGACGTCTTCTACGGGGTCAAGTTCATCGTCGTCTCGTTCGTCGTCTGAATAGTATTTAACGACAAAGGGAGTAAGCATTACACTGGATGGGAAAAAACGTTTCATATCAGACTCCAATGGTTTTCTTTCTTAAGCCAATAGTGCATTTTCTGGTTGCGGATGAATTTGCTTTGCGTCACTTGTTGGCTGACTAATCACGTCAATCTTACGTTCTGGGCTATGCATCACATCGTCATGCTCGCATATGTGAGTGAAGGTGACAGGAAAAACGGTCGCTAATCACTGCATCCCTTCGTTTCCAACTGGATTGAAAAGGATTAAACTGGTTGCTTAACGTTAGGAGAGACAAATGAAGTACGATTGGATTCTGTTCGATGCCGATGAAACCTTATTCCACTTTGATGCGTTTAAGGGAATGCAATTGATGTTTTCTCGCAAAGGGGTTGATTTTACAGAGCAAGACTTTGCGCACTATCAAACGGTTAACAAGCCTCTATGGGTTGACTACCAAGATGGAAAGATTACCGCGGATGAGCTAAAACATACCCGCTTTAACGAGTGGGCAAACAAACTAGGTACGACGACCAGCGAGCTAAACAGCGCATTTCTTGATGCAATGGCCGATATTTGTACCATGCTACCGGGCGCGCAAGAATTGATTGAATCTCTGCACGGTAAAGCAAGGCTTGGCATCATTACAAACGGATTTACCGAACTCCAGGCTGTTCGTCTTGAGCGTACGGGGATGACGCACTATTTCGATCACGTGATCATCTCTGAAGAGGTTGGAGTGGCTAAACCTGATGTGGGTATCTTCCAGTATGCGCATGAGAAAATAGGCTCACCATGCAAATCAAAAATACTCATGGTGGGTGACAACCCTCACTCAGACATTCTGGGCGGGATCAATTTTGGCATTGAGACGTGCTGGTTAAACCATTCTGGAGCAGCCAATATTCCGGGGATTGGGCCAAACTATCAGGTTGAATCGCTGCATGAGTTAAAAAGTATTCTACTCGCGTGATGCCAAGTGATCGTTCTTTTCTTTTGCTCAGTACAAGGGGTAAGAACGCAAAGGAGATTCAACAATGGCGATGGTAGGTAGAGTTGTAAACTGGGACTCAAAACATGGAATTGGCCTCATTAGAGCAGATATGTCAGACGAGACGCTGTTCTTTCATGTACGTGACATGGATTTAGGGGCTCAACCACCGTACATTTCTGAACGCGTGGCTTTCGACGCTGAGCGCGATATGAACGGGTGCGCATTGGCTTTGCACATTATGCCTGTTCGATAATCTCCCTATTATTTATGAATCTTCAAGGCGCTACCTACAGCGCCTTTGCTTATTAAACGAGATAATAGTTTGTTCTCTTCAACCGTCTTTTACACGGCTCTATCCACCTATTGATTGTTATATAACTATTTCGTTATGAAACTGTGATGGCTGCTATGCCTATTGTTTCTTACTTGTCTATATTTAACGCGCATACATATAAATCAATTAAACGTTACGTTAGGCAACAGTGCTGCATGGTGATGCGTGTGGCGCGATAGGGTAAATGACAATGGCTATTCAAGGAACGATCAGTGAGTGGAATCATCACAAGGGTTACGGCTATATCTCAGTTGATGATCAAGAGGCACAAGTAAGGTTTGACTTATTTGATTTTGAAGCATTCGGGCACCCACCTCGGTTAAGAGACAGAGTACAGTTTCGTCTTGCCGAAGATGAGCAAGGAGCCTTAAAAGCGGTTCATGTTGAGCGGCAATTTGTCTTCAGTTTCCCGTTGGCAGTCGCGATTTGGTTTGTTTCGACCATGGTTGCGAGCGTGTTTTTACTCAACTTCCCCCCCGTTGTTCTTGTTGGTGCGATTGCCCTCTCAACGGTCACCTACCTCATCTATTCCGTCGATAAACAAGCGCAGCACACTGGTGGCAGCCAAGTACCGGATATGGTCTTCTATTTACTTAACCTGTTTGGTGGCTGGCCCGGTGCTCTGCTTGCTCAGTCGATCTTGCACCACAAATACACCAATGTGGAGTTTCGTTTTCTATTTTGGGCGTCGATAACGCTCAACATCGGTTTTTATTGTTGGACGCTGACCTATGAAGGGAGCATGGCTCTGGCAAGCATAATTAGCCAACTCCAAGTCTTTATTGCGTCTTTCTGATCTGAAAGTGGCCTTATGTTAGGGCCGCTTTTTCCCTCGCCTCAATACTTTTCCCTCGTCTCAATAGTAGATGCGTTGCTCTTTCCCTTTACATCTTCCCTAACCTGTAGCAAAACTAGGGACGAATTAACGAAGGAGGATGCGTTGGATATACGTCTTATTTCTGCTGAAGAGACCTTGCCAATTCGGCATGCTGTGCTGTGGCCGACCAAAAGTATCAATTTTTGCCGCGTGAGCGATGACGATAAAGGTCTTCACTATGGTGCTTATCTACACGGCGAGTTGGTGTCAGTGGCTTCAATTTTTACGTCGGGTAAGGTGAGTCGGTTACGAAAGTTTGCAACTCGCTCCGAGTTTCAAGGGCAAGGTATCGGTAAAGCCATGTTGACTCGCATAATGTCCGATCTTAAAGCTAGTGGTGTTGAGCACTTTTGGTGCGACGCGCGCATCAGTGCTACTGGCATCTACGCGAAGTTTGGCTTACAACCTGAAGGGGAGTGCTTTTACAAAGGCGATGTCGCCTACACAAAGATGGCCGTCTCTTGGTTAGGTGAGCCACATAAATCCACTTGCACGTGAAGCAACTTCCTGCCACTCATTGCTCTATTTTGCGTGTATAATTGCTTGCCAAACAAAGTAATGGTTAACCAAAGGGCAGACTGTGCAATACGTAAAAATTAAAGACGCGATTGTTGAGCAAATCGAAACCGGAATGCTCGCAGCAGGCGAGAAGCTACCGTCAGAGAGAAAACTCGCAGAAGCGTTTGATACGACGCGCGTTACTTTGCGTGAAGCCTTGTCATTACTAGAATCAGAAGGGCGCATTTATCGTGAGGATCGTAGAGGTTGGTTTATCTCTCGGCCGACGTTAAAGCTTGATCCTTCAGTATCGATTAGTTTTCGAGAACTTACGAACCAGCAAAACCGTCAAGGTAAAACTCAAGTCTTAGTGTCGAAATCGACGTTAGCGAACAAGTACGCATCAGCAATGATGGCACTAGCGCCGTTTTCTGATATCTATCAGATTGAACGAGTACGTTATCTCGAAGGGCGCCCTGTTTGCTATGTCGTCCATTACGTTCAGCCTGCAATTGTCCCAAACCTGCTTGAAGTGGATTTTTCAATGTCGTTGACTCAGGTTTATCGCGAAACCTACGGCCTCTCTTATGGAAAGACGCAGCAACGCATTACGACCACAGGCCTGCAAGGTGACATTGCCCATGCTCTAAACGCGACGGTAGGGACACCAGCACTGATGATTGAGTGTACTAACTACGATGAGCAGGGAAGGATAGTGGATACGTCAATTGAGTATTGGCGTCATGATGCGGTCAGTATAGAGAGTACGATTACCCGCTGAGTGGCAGTGGATGTAGGTTGACGAAGCCCCTGATTGATTCAGGGGCTTATTGGTTTTAGCGCAGATTACTGCTCTGCTTCAACGAGTTCTGGTTGTTGCTCTGCGCGTGCGACGACAAGCATCTTGCGAATCACGAATGAACAGATCAGAGCGATCGCGACCATCACAACAGCTAAAACAGTAAGTAGTTGGAAGTAATCGCCATAGACGTTTTGAACGATTTCTTGGGTGATCTCTTGCCCCTTCTCTAGCGCAATAGACGTAGAGAAAACTGCACCGACAATACCACTCAACGCCATTGCTACCGAAAACAGCGACACTGAGAAGCCTTCGATGTGTTTTGGCGCAACAGAGAGAATAAACGCAACAACTAAGCTACCTACAATCACCTCTGCAAACGCTTGGAAGAAGTGAATGGCTAGGAACACTTCAGGGCGAATGATCACATCTTCGCCAATGTTCATAACCGCCATCGTTAAAATACCAAACGCGATAGCTGTGAAGATGAACGCAAAACCGATCTTAGTGGCGGTAGAAAAAGTGATGCCTTTTTTCTCAAGGCTTGAAAAGGTCATTGAGATAACTGGACCCGCAACAATACACCACAATGGGTTCATTGCCATCGAGGCTTCTGGAGCAATTGGAATAATATTGAACAGATCACCGCGCATAGTGTTTATCGTTACCATGGTCATTGAGGTCATCATTTGGCCATAGTAAACAAAGAAACAGGTCGTCAGCACCGTCATGATTAGAATCGTGCCCATTTTCAACGCGTCGGACTTGCCAGACTTAAACATCAGCGAGATGAAATACAAAATCGCGGCTGCGCCGATAGCGTAGACAATGTTTTGGCCGATATCCATGTTCGAGAACATGAAGAATACTAAGCCAACCATTGCTGCTGAAAGGCCAAGAAAGGCAATCCAGTTTTTGGTGCTGACAGGTTTTTGGTCGATGTCGGCGGCAACGTTCACTAGCTGCTTATTGAAGATGATGAGTACCGCAAACGCAAATGCAGCCATTACCGCAGATAGAGTGAAACTGCCGTGGAAGCCGATCACCAAGACAAACATTGGGAACAGGTATTGGCCCAGCAGCGCACCAACGTTGTTTACGGAGTAGTTGACTGGGTAGCCGTTTTCAAAGTCTTCTTCTGAAGCAAAGGTACGTTTGTAAAGACTTGGGTAAGAAGGAGACATCAAACCTCGAGCGTAGCTTGCCAGTGCAATGCCCACCAAGGCCAGCGGAACATTAGTTGCTGACGCACCAAGGACGAGCAAGGTGTATCCGGTCGCAAATGTGCCATAAGCAATCGTCAACGAACGGTATGCGCCAAGGAATTTATCTGCTATAAAACCGCCCGCGATGGCGAACAGTGGACCTATCGACGAAAACGCACCAACTACCATCATTGTATCTGCCTCGCTGTATCCTAAATCCTCTAGGAAAAAGCGAGTTAGAATCACCATGACACCGTAGAATGATAAGCCAAACATAGCTTGGCAGAACATCATTGATTTGTTCAATTTATTCCACATAATATTCTCTTTTAATTGGTATGACACAGAGTTAACAACTGTAATGTTATAATTCCGTGGTATGTTATAAATTGAAACAATTATCGCAGAAAACCCTATTGATGCACGATTTTTTGTCTATTTCGCATAAATTTTTATAATGAAATTGATCCAAATCGTTTGCGTTGGATATTTGTTATTCAGTTGGGCTGGTTAACGGCATGGGAATTCAATGTTTTGTTGATGAGCTTTGTGATAGCCTGCCCGTGTTGACCTCAAATGTAAAAGGAACGTAACTTTATGAAGATCTTCAGCAACTTCGATAGTGGTAGCATCGAAATCGTTAGCCTAGAGAATAAGGAAGACATTCAACTTAAAATTCCTAATGATAACCAGTCTGAGTTTTATCAGTGGTTCCATTTTCGTTTAGAAACGGAAGCTGAGCAAAAACACACCATCAAACTGCTTGACTTAAAAGGCTCGGCTTACCCTGAAGGATGGCAAGGTTACGATGTGGTCGCATCTTATGATCGAGAAGAGTGGTTTAGAGTTCCTGCTGAGTTTGATGGTGATACACTCACGTTCTCTATCTACCCAGAGCGCGGCTCACTTTATTTTGCTTACTTTGCCCCATACAGCTATGACCGTCATTTAGATTTACTGCATATGGCGCAAAGTGCGCACCATTGCCAGTTGGAAACGCTTGGTCAAACCCTTGATGGCAATGACATGAGCTTGCTTACCTTTGGTGAACCAGAAGAAGGTAAGAAAAAGATTTGGTTGATTGCTCGTCAACATCCAGGCGAGACGATGGCTGAATGGTTTATGGAAGGGCTAGTACAGCGTTTACTGGATGAAGATGACACGACAGCGCGCGCATTGCTTGAAAAAGCCGTTCTTTACGTGGTTCCAAACATGAACCCAGATGGCGCGATTCGAGGCCATCTTCGTTGCAATGCGATTGGCGTGAACTTGAATCGTGAATGGCAAACGCCGTCAATGGAGCGCAGCCCTGAGGTATTCTTAGTGCGCGAGAAGATGCTCGAAACAGGCGTTGATATGTTCCTAGATATTCATGGTGATGAGGCGATCCCTTATAACTTTGTTGCGGGATCTGAAGGCATTCCATCTTACGATGAGCGTCTAGCGGGCTTAGAATTGGCATTTAAACACGCATTGCACGCCGTGACACCTGAGTTTCAAGATGAGCACGGTTACGACAAAGATGAGCCGGGCAAAGCCAACTTGACGGTTGGCTCAAACTGGGTGGGGGAGCAGTTTAAGTGTCTCTCTTACACGGTAGAGATGCCATTTAAAGATAACAACGATTATCCGGACCCACTGTATGGCTGGTCACCAGAGCGAAGCATTAAGTTTGGTCATGATACTTTAGCTGCAGTATGGGCGGTATCGGATAAAATCTAACGTCGAAATGATAAGAAAAACCCAGCGATGTCGCTGGGTTTTTTAATCATTATTCGCAAGGCGGAGCCATATGGATGACGGCCAGTCCTCCTAATGACGTTTCCCTGTATTTCCGGTTCATGTCTTTGCCGGTTTGATACATGGTAGCGATGACTTTGTCGAGCGAGATAAGACACTTACTGGTGCGCTTGAGCGCCATACGAGAGGCATTGATCGCTTTCATTGCGCCCATGGCGTTACGTTCAATACATGGGACTTGAACTAACCCGCCGATTGGATCGCAGGTCATGCCTAATGAATGCTCCATCGCGATCTCAGCCGCTATGCAAATTTGCTCGTTACTTCCTCCGCGCAGTGCGGTAAGCCCTGCTGCTGCCATCGAAGATGAGACGCCAACTTCACCCTGACAGCCTACCTCTGCGCCTGAAATAGACGCATTGGTTTTATACAAGATACCTATAGCGCCTGCGACGGCGATAAAGTCCTTAATCTGCTTTAAATCGAGCTCTTTGATAAAGCGATGGTAATACATAAGCACAGCGGGAATTACCCCTGCCGCACCATTGGTCGGAGAGGTGACAACTTGACCGCCCGCGGCATTTTCCTCACTGACGGCAAACGCGAACAGATTGATCCAATCCATGATTTCCATCGGATCGTTTTCAATCGCGGCATTGGCTTCGAGTTTTTTAAGTAGGTTAGGCGCGCGTCGGGTCACATTCAGTCCGCCTTCTAGAATCCCTTCGGTTTCGAATCCGCGCTGCATACACAAGGACATCACTTTCCAGATCTGCTCTGCTTTGCGGTCAATCTCTTCTTCTGACCAAAAACTCTGCTCATTGCGCAAAATCATTCCTCCTAAGCTGAGACCATTTTGCTCGGCCTGCTTGAGCATTTCATCGGCGCTCGAGAAGGGGTAGCGAACCTCTACGTCGTCTTGCTGCTTTCCATTTTGCATCTCATCGGCGGTGGCGATAAACCCTCCACCAATGGAATAGTAGGTTTCAGTGAACAATTGAGCGCCAAGCGCATCATAGGCAGTGATCGACATACCGTTTTCGTGGAGTGGTAAGTTGTCACTATGAAACAAAATATCACTCTCATAGCTAAAACTGATGGTATGGGCTGACGCAAGCGACAGTTTACCGCCCTCAATGGCTTGCGAGAGTGCCGTTTTTGCGCTGGTCATTTTGATGGTGTCAGGTTTATTGCCAAGCAATCCCAGAATGACCGCCCGGTCGGTGTGGTGTCCTTTGCCTGTTAGAGACAATGAACCAAATAAGTCGACCTGAACACGGTGAGTTTTCGTGATCGAGTGAGCGAGTTGTCTGGTAAAGTGGTAACCTGCGAGCATCGGCCCATTTGTGTGTGAGCTTGAAGGGCCCACACCCACTTTAAAGATATCGAAAATCGACAGCATAAACTTGATTCCTGTATAGAGAATTGCTGACTGAACCTGTTAATCAGGCTTTTTAATAATAGTTAACATAATTTTAACTTGGTAAGTTACCGACAAAATTTAGTTTTGTACAGACACAGTTTAAATAGAGGTTAATAAGTGATAACTCGGCAAAGTAAGAGCATTCATAGTGTGATCATTGTCCTTGGTAAAAGATTGGTATGTAATCAGTTGACTTTAGAAGGACAAAGCCGAGTCGATTATCTCGCCGATTACTTACAGCGTTTCGAATTGGCGCAAACGGCATTGATTTTTTGTGGTGGAGTAACGAGCGGGCAAACGGATGCTGAAGCCAAAGCAATGTACACGCGATTTCAGCAGCTCCCGATAGACGCAAAGCCTGCTTTGGTGATGCTCGAGCCTGATTCAACGAACACGGTAGAAAACGTTGAGAACGCCGCACTGAAAATGATTGATTCGAATAGATTCAACCTTGACGAGTGCTTAAAGGTCTTTTTCGTGAGCAATGATTATCACCTAGAGCGAATTTTCCAAATCCAAACATTGATGGATGAGCAGGGGCTACTAAAGGTGTTGCGCGATCGCTGTCTAAAGGCTGGGCTATGTTTAAATATTTCGCCAGATCTGTTTAAGCACGGCTTAGTGCCATACCCTCATAAGAATGATGCCGGAATGCGGTTTCTGGCGATTGATGAGCTCACGGTTTACAGAGTCTACTTAGAGGGGGTAGTGCAGGGCGCGTTTAATCGTTCGTTAGCAGAGGTAAGAGCCGAGCCTTATTGCATTGCGAAACGTGCGCTTGAAAAGCTGGCACAATCACTCGAATGCAAACATGACCTAGCGCTGGTCAACGAGCTATCTGAAATTGTGGACTCGACGACCGAGCAATGCCCAGTGGAAACTGTACGCACTCAACTTGCTCGGTTTCATCAAATATTGACGGGTTTGAATCGAAAGTACGATCCTGAGAGCCCTCAATAGCGACTATGAATCGCTCTCATTAGTGTGGTTGTTGCGATAGTACTCCCACTGTTCGACGCGATCCTTGTTTGGAAGTAGACAGTAGGTCACGCGTTGATCATTTTCACTGACGGTTTCTAGCTCTCCGCCTTGTTGAACGCAATACACCGCTGCTGGATTCGCCAACGACGTGTACTCTTTTACTTCATATTCATCAGGTTCACTTGCACAACCAGCCAACAATAACGAACCTGCGATTGCGCATAAGAGTGGTGTTTTATTCATTCTAATTCTCCAATGGGAACAACAACTCGATTTGGAGTATAGGATAAGCGTGAAAAAACATTGTCTTAAGTTTGTTAAAACAAAGACTAATACTAAAATAATAAGAGACCGATCATACTTACCGATTGTTTTATTGATGAATGATTAGTACTGGTTATGGTAGGGTAATCAGTATAACCAAACGTGTATTAGCATAGGACGTGCAAGATGTCGGAGCAAAAACATCGACTTGTAACCCGCAGTGATTTTGATGGCCTCGTTTGTGCCGTGTTACTCAAACAACTAAACCTTATTGATGACATTAAGTTTGTTCACCCGAAAGACATGCAAGATGGTGTTGTCGAGATTACTTCTAGAGATATTGTCACCAACCTTCCTTATGTGGCGGATGCGCATCTTGTATTTGACCACCACCTTTCAGAGACGATTCGCAATGAAGGCGATCGTGAGAATCATATCATCGATCCGAATGCACCATCAGCTGCACGCGTCGTTTGGGAGCATTATGGTGGTGAAGCGACGTTCCCATCTCAATGGCTTGATATGATGGAAGCGGTGGATAAGGGAGATTCAGCGCAGTTCACCCGTGATGAAGTATTGGATTCTGACGGTTGGAACTTGCTGAACTTCTTGATGGACGCGCGCACTGGGTTGGGGCGTTTCCGTAACTTCCGCATTTCGAACTACAACTTAATGATGGATTTGATTGAGTACTGCAAAAACCACACAATCGATGAAATCCTTCAGCTTGATGACGTCAAAGAACGCATCGATTTATACCGAGAGCATGAAGTGTTGTTCAAAGACCAGATTCAACGTTGTGCAACGGTTCATGGTAATCTGGTACTGCTCGATTTAACCAACGAAGAAACCATTTATGCGGGCAACCGTTTTATGATTTATGCGTTGTTCCCTCAATGCAACATCTCTATTCATAAGATGTGGGGTTTCCAAAAACAGAACACTGTATTTGCAACCGGCAAATCCATTTTTGACCGTAGCTCTAAAACGAACGTTGGTGAACTGATGCTCAAGTACGGTGGTGGTGGCCACAAAGCTGCTGGAACCTGTCAAATTGATAATGACAAAGCAGAGCAAGTACAGCAGGAGCTTATTGCAACCATTACAGCTGATGGCTAATAAGCGATGGCATTATATTCAAAGTAAAAGCCCTAGCATTTTGTGCTAGGGCTTTTTAGATCGAATGAGCGCTATAACGGCATAACTCTATTTCTGCCGAGTTGCTTGGCTTCGTAGAGCAGTTTATCTGCTCTCTCGATCAAAGATTCTGCACTTTCATTTTCTTCAAGCTCAGCCACTCCAAATGACGCCGTAATATTTGCGACCAAGCTTCCAGAACGTTTATCTTTTATCGACAGTTTCTCAATAGAACGACGCAAGCTATCAGCGTACTGGCGAGCAATTCGTAACTGCTTGTTTGGTACGATTAGGGCAAATTCTTCTCCACCAAAACGGTAAGCATGAACGCCATCACGTGCGTTAATATGGAGTCGTTTGGCAATCCCTTTGATAACTGCATCACCAAATAGGTGGCCATAGTTATCGTTGTAGCTCTTGAAGTGATCAATGTCTGCCAATACTAGGCAGATTTTTTGTCCTGTTTGGCAGAGCGTTTTAATATCGTTGTCGAAAGATCGGCGGTTATACAAACTGGTCAGGCTATCAAACAGCGCGTCTTGTTGAACTTCAGCGAGCTCAGTTTTTAGGCGCTGAATTTCTTCACTCGCGGATTCCAACTGGTTGTTTAAGAACTTGGTGGAATGGCGAATTTCTTTTGATTCGTCGACAAGCTGGCGCACAACTGTCATCACCTCTTCCAACGACATGTTGTCGTCTTTTACTTTCTCTAAACTAGAGAAGCTCTTGTCAATCATGCTTGAGAAAGTGGAGGTATCGGCGAGCGTATCGGTAACCGATGCAGCAACTTGGCCAACCAACAGTTCGATGTTTGCTCGAAGATCGCTGATGTTGGTTTCTGCGCGTGAGGCAACGTAGTTTTTATACAACTGCTCTCCCGAAGCTGGTGGACAGACACCATAGCTTTCCAGCACAGTGTCGAGCTCCCTATTAAGCTGCGGGATCGCGTTATCAACGTAGGTGTACCATAGCGCATAGTTTGCAGGTGTGGCCGCTACGTGATTTTTCATCATTAGAGGGACGGCTTTTTTTAAATTTGCCGTCGATCTTTTGTAATCGTCGTCGGTCATTCGTTATTAGGATCTTAATGTACTTACCAATTAACTTAAGATTAGCGGATTTGCTAACGAGATGCTTGAGTTAATATCAATTAAATACGAATTATTGATGATTATTATGTGCTTAAGCGATTAATTGAACAATTAAGTAGCAATTATTCATACTAAGTCTAAAGTTTAGGCTTGTAACCGGTGACTCCGTATTGTTTTGAGTCTGCTTTAAGCTAAACATCAACTTCTATTCGCTCTGTGATATTCGTACCTTCTTCAAGTTTACTTGCTCCCCTCAACATTGCTTTGATTAGGTCACCAGCGTTGAATTTTTCGAGTGCTTCATGGGCACCGACTTGCTGCGCACGGTCTACACATATCTCACTCGATAAGGAGGTATGCAAAATGATGTAGGCGTTGCTCAATCGACTGTCACTTTGAGTTTCAAAAGCGAGCTCATAGCCGTCTAGACCGGGCATCTCGATGTCACTCACTAGCAAGTCAATAGGCGTATTGTTATCGGCTTGCTCTCGCATCGCTTGTAAGGCATCGAGCCCATTGTTGCGAATCTGATAGGGGATGTTGATGCTGTCTAATGCGTCAGAGAGTTGTTTACGAGCGATGGACGAATCGTCAACCAAGAGAATGTTCAGTGCCTTAAGCTTTTCCCGTTCGATGTCGGTCAGCATTGGGATGTTTGTAGATTCGTATTGCGGATAAATCTTAGATAGCAGCAATTCTACATCCAGCATTTGCACAATTTTGTCTTGGAAGCGAGTAATGCCCGTTACAAACACATTGTTGCCCGCGGAACGAGGCGCCGATTCGATCGCTTTCCAGTCACACTCGATGATTTTCTCTATCGAACGCACCATAAAGGCGACAACCGTTCTCAAGCAGTCTGTCACGATCAAGTAGCAAGAGTCGTACTCTTCTGGCTGGATTGGTCTAAAGCCAATCGCGGCCGGCATGTTGATTACGGGTATGGTCATATTTCGTATCGTCACCGTACCTACGACGTGATGATGCGAATAGGGAATCTGGGTGGTGGGCATGAAGGGTACGATTTCGCGAACTTTTAAGGTTCCGATAGCAAACAGCTGTTGCTTTGCTGTTAACGTAAACATCAACATGCCTTGCGATTGATTAGCTTTGCTTGCGATTTTTGCCATGGGGTATCCAACTGCACATAAACTTAAGGGTTATTTTTATAGTAACGAAATTAGCGTGTTGTTCAATTAGGATAGTCCAAATCTACCGTTAATAGCCTAGATAATCGTCAGTCAATATCGATTAGATCAATTGCTGGGATGAACAATGAGGGTGTTTCGGCTACAATCCCGTCAAATTCAGGTTTTGAGGTTCACACTATGGCAAACACCGCAGCTGCTCTGCACATTTTGGTTAAGCATAAAGAGCAAGCAGAAGACATTATTAAACAGCTCAAGAAAGGGGCGAAATTCCAAACGTTAGCGAAGAAATATTCGACGTGCCCTTCGGGTAAAAAGGGCGGTGATTTAGGTGAATTCCGTCGTGGTCAAATGGTGCCTCAGTTTGACAAGGTCTGTTTCTCTGGCGAGACCCTCGTACCACATCTCGTAAAAACCAAGTTTGGTTGGCACGTTGTGAAAGTACTGTACCGTACCTAGCCCATAAGGTGTTCTTTTAATGAGCTTGCGTGTTTTGCTGAGCGTAGTATGCGGCAACATCTTTTAAATCTTGCTCATTGAGTCGAGATAGCTGCGCGGCCATCATTTCAGCAAGTGGACCAGAGCGATTACCACTTTTGTAATCCAGCATCGATTGATACAGATATTGTGCGTTTTGGCCGTTGAGGTTGGGATAGCTCTTATTGACCGCAACGCCGGTTGCACCATGGCAAAACACACAGCTTGGTGATTTGATCTTACCCAGTTCGGCATCGCCAAACTGGGTCGCATGTAAGTGTGAGGCAAAAAGCAGGGCAAATAAGGTAAGTATTGGCTTCATCGCGTGGATTTGAGTTGTTGAAATTAGCCTAAAGAATAAAGCTTCCCCTAAGGGGAAGCTCAATGGTTCAGATCAACAAATCGTGAGGCGTTACAGATACGCGTTGATTTTCTCGATCAAAGTATCGATATCTTGCTTGGTGATATCTTTGTGTGTCACGAAGCGAATCGGATTTCCGGGCGTAATCGTAATGCCGTCTTGAGCGAGTTGCTTGGCAATACCATGAATATCAACGCTCTCATCCAATTTCGCGAATACGATATTGGTCTGTACAAATTCTGTGGCCACAGTAAATCCATCTAACTTATTCAACTTTTCAGCCAGATGCTTCGCGTTTTGGTGGTCGACTTTCAATTGTTCTACTTGCTCTGTTAGTGCCAGTTTGCCAGCAGCAGCAAGAATCCCGGCCTGACGCATACCACCGCCAACCATTTTACGCAGACGACGCGCTCTGTCGATAAAGGCTTGGTCACCAAGGAGTAAAGAGCCAATAGGGGCTGCGAGCCCTTTTGACAAACAAATTGTCATCGAGTCAAAGTATTGAGCGATCTCTTTGACGTCAATCTCAAGTGCCACCGCTGCGTTGTAGACACGGGCGCCATCAAGGTGCAGTAGCAGACCGTTTTGGTCAACAAACTCACGAGCTTGCTTAAGATACGCCATCGGTAGCACTTTGCCATTGATGGTGTTTTCCAAGCTCAGCAGTTTCGTTCTGGCAAAGTGTGAATCATCTGGCTTAATAGCAGCCTTAAGTTTGGCGAAATCGAGTGTACCGTCTGGATTGTTTTCGATAGGCTGAGGTTGAATCGAGCCCAAAACCGCAGCGCCACCGGCTTCATATTTATAGTTGTGGGCTTGCTGACCGCATAAGTACTCATCTCCGCGCTGGCAATGGGCCATTAGCCCCAGCAAATTGGCTTGCGTTCCTGATGTGGTAAACAGTGCCGCCTCAAAACCATGGCGTTGTGCGACCCATTGCTCAAGGTCATTGACGGTCGGGTCATCACCGTAGACGTCATCTCCCACAGGGGCTTCCGCCATCGCTTTTCGCATCGCGGGAGTTGGTTTAGTCACGGTATCTGAACGAAAATCCATTTGATTATCTCCTAAAGGTATCCACATAATTTCGCTTTGCTAAGACACGCTATGGTTTTCGCATCGCTCACTTCGCCACGAATGATCTTTTGTTCTAATTCTTCAATGGTTAGGGTAATGACTTCGATCACTTCATCGTCGTCACATTCGTATCGGCAGGTTTTGTCCAACTCTTTTGCGACAAACAGGTACTGTATTTCATCACAAAATCCAGCTAAAGGCGTCACTTGGCCGAGCGAGATCATTTGTTTTGCGCTGTATCCCGTCTCTTCTTCTAACTCTCTTCTGGCACATTCTTCGATCTCTTCCGCGTTTTCAATGGTGCCTGCTGGAAGCTCTAATAACCACTTCTTTAGTGAAGGACGAAACTGATTGATAAGAATGATATGACCATCTTGAGTTATCGGTAAGATCACCGTCGCTCCGGGGTGAACAATCGTTGTGTGTTGAATATTTTTGCCATTTGGGAGGGTGACGGACTCTTCGACCAAAGAGATTCGTTTCCAGCTATGGAGGGTTTTACTTGTATCGGAAGGTATCATGATTATTTTCTTTACAACTAACGCTGACGTTACCTTATCCGCTTCTTCTCGCGAATGAAAGAATTAACCTGTTATCGTTTGCGTCTCGCTGAAGCATTTTTGCGACTCAAGCTACATTAATGCAAACATTGATTTCAATGGCTTACAGACAACCCTGATTTGATATAAAGATTTGCCCTATCTACAAAATGCACTTGTAACAAAGTGATAACAAATGTATAAACTTATACATAAGTCTGCTCATAATCAGAGGTAAGCATGATAAACCCAACAAGAGCCTCCCACTCACAAAAAGCATTACTCTCTGAAAGGATCAATAAGCTCGCTCAAGCCTTATCTGACGGGGTTTACGAGCGAGAAGAAACTATTAAACTTTGCCTGCTAGCCGCCCTGTCTGGAGAGAGCGTTTTTCTACTTGGCCCTCCTGGTATTGCAAAAAGTTTAATCGCCAAGCGCCTGATCCAGGCATTTGACAATTCCTCTTATTTCGAATACCTGATGACTCGCTTCTCAACACCTGAAGAAGTGTTTGGTCCGCTTAGTATCCAAGAACTGAAAGATAACGGCCGCTACGTCCGTCTAACAGAAGGGTATTTGCCAACAGCACAAGTCGTCTTCCTCGATGAAATTTGGAAGGCTGGACCTGCGATACTCAACACGCTTCTCACTGTGGTGAATGAAAAAACCTTTAAGAACGGTAATGAAATTGAGCGCGTCCCGATGCGCTTGTTGGTTTCTGCATCTAATGAGTTGCCAGATGAAGACAGCGGCTTGGAAGCGCTCTATGACCGAATGTTGGTTCGTGTGTTCGTCAATCGTATTCAAAACAAGCAGAACTTTAAGTCTATGCTCACGGTGGGAACGCCACAAGAAGCAAAACTCCCTGAGGGTTTAGCCATTACGGATGAAGAGTATCACCAGTGGCAATCGGAGCTAGATACGCTTGAGCTGTCTGATTCTGTGTTTGAAAAACTCTACGAACTCAAAACCATGTTGGAAAACGCAGCGCAAGAGTCGACGGGCGTCGACATTGCTGATACCGACATGTATGTCTCTGACCGTCGCTGGAAGAAAGCCGTCCGATTGCTAAAAGCGAGCGCATTTTTCAATGGCCGTGATGAAATCAATCCGCTCGATCTGTTACTGCTACAAGACTGTTTGTGGAACAGTCCAGATTCACGTGAGGTGGTTCGTAAGGTCATCAAAGAGTTTGCCTTGATGCGAGCGTTTGATCAGCAAGACGTTGAGCAGCAAATTACCTTGTGCCGTGAAGAACTTGCAGAGATTCAAGAAGAACTCGAATCTGAGTTTGGCGTGATGCTTTCAATGGAATCAACAACGGGTCTACTCAAGAAGCAGATCCACAGCTACGACATCTCCGATGCGAAAAGCTATCAGGTGGGCAGCGCTTACGACCTCGTTAAATTGGTCTTACTCCAAAGTAACATGTCAGTCACTGAGTCTGAAAAAGGTGACAGTCGCTGGGTTTACGTCCCTAAGAACGAACTAGAGCGAGTGATCAAAGAAGGTCACGGTGACGTTTATGGATACGTGAATACCAATACAAATCTGGTTAGATTGCGTTTTGATGTCGATGGCGCGAACAACTTGGTGATTAAAGACATCGCTAATCGTGCCGTCTTAGTTTCCATCGTGACCAACAAAGGCTTAGATCAAACACTTTACCAAGAGTGGTTTGCCAAAGCTGAGAAAGCAATGGCGCAGCTAGAACATGCTGAACACCACTTGCTACGAGTGCGTTCGAATTTCCACGGAGCCTTGCCACATAGCTTTGTCGAACAAGAAATCCCAAGGGCAATGGAAGCGAGCTTACAACACCTTCAACAAGTACTGGAATCGACCAAAACCGAGTGTGAACGTACGGTTTTCCGTTTCAAGACCTTAAATCAATTCTTTGAATAGGAGAAATGAATGTTAGGCGCAGATGGATTAAACCTCGCACTGATGATTGCCGATTCTGGCATCATAGACACGGCCGTGAACGACTTAATGGCTCGCTCTCAAATGATGGCGGTAGCGGAAAACCGCGGCGTTAAGTCCTCGGTAAAAAACCATCTATTGAAATGGCGTGGAAGCGTTAAGAAGCGCATAACTAAGGTGTGTGAGACGGAACGTTTTCAACAAGAACTTGCGCTCTACCAAGAGGTGATCTATTGGGATGAAGCGCAGTTTTTTGAACAGATACCAGAAGTCATCAAAAAGCTAGAATGGCACTCTGCGTTTTACTTGCAGGCCCGTCGCTTAATGGAGAAGAACAAAGGGGTAAACAACCCAATGTTCCCGCACTATTTCTGTGATCAATGGTATGAGAGCCTTTCCGACGCCATTCGACAAGCGCAATTGACCGAGCTTGAAGCCAACAAAGAGAAAGTGCTCAAAGATCTTTACCAACGCATGGAAACCATGAAGAACATGGATAAAGTGACGGAAGAGGGTGATGAAGGCAGTGTTGGCCGTCTGTGGGACATGGCGTCGGCTCGATTGAGCAAAACTGATCTTACCGTGATGAAGCGTCATGCAGAGTTTTTGAAAAAGAACCAAGGCCTTCAAGAGATCGCAGAGAAGCTTGGTCGAATGGCGAGTCAAGTTGACGATCCTGATTTGAACAAAGCGCCTTTGGAAGAGCCTCAAATTGTTGAAGAGAAATCTGACAAAGCCACCGACGATATCGTTGGTATTCATGAAGGTGACGATCTCAATAAGCTGTTACCCAACGAAACCATGTTCTTGGCTTACCCTGAGCTAGAAGTAGTGTTCTACAAGCACCTAGTTGATAAGCGTCTCATGAACTACAAAATGCAAGGTAAGTCCCGCACTTTGCGCAAAGTACGCGCGCAAAAACCAGACAATGCCCAAGTTGATGTAGAGAAAGGGCCATTTATCATTTGTGTTGATGCTTCTGGCTCAATGAGTGGCTTTCCTGAGCAGTGTGCCAAAGCGATGGCGTATGCGCTGATGCAAATTGCGCTGGCTGAAGATCGTGATTGTTATGTCATTCTCTTTTCTTCAGAGCAAATTACCTATGAGCTGACGAAGCAAGATGGCTTAAGAGAAGCGAGTGATTTTCTCACCTACAGCTTCCACGGTGGTACAGATTTAGAGCCCGTGCTTATGAAGTCAATCGACTTAATGACCGGAGACAAATACCGAAACGCGGATATGGTGGTGATCTCGGACTTTATTGCGCCTAAACAGTCAGAAGAGATGATCGCCAAGGTTGATGAACTGAAAGAGCATAAAAACCGCTTTCATGCCATCAGCCTGTCTAAATATGGCAATCCTGAGTTAATGACAATGTTCGATCACTGCTGGTCTTATCATCCCAACCTGATGGGACGAATCATGAAAAAATGGTAGTGGAAAAATAAAGAAAAAGAGCTCAATGAGCTCCTTTTTTAGATAGCCAATGGCATTTGATCATTAGATTGGTCGTGTTTACGGTAAACGCGAATAAGACCAATCAGCGCGAGTAATGACATGATCAACATCAATGCACCTAAAGGCATCTGATTAGTGGTTGGAATCATGGATGCTCCTAAGGTTGCTAAGCCAGCACCGAGGTTTTGCATGCCCCCAAGAACCGCACCGCCAGTCCCTGCATGATAGGGCAGTGGAGAGAGCGCACCTGTCGTGGCCGCAGGGAAAAGAATGCCCGCACCCAAGAAATAAATGGTTGCTCCGCCGACTAATGTCAACGCTGTAGTTTGCCCCATCAAGCCAGGAATCAATACAATCAAAGAGCCAGCCATAATGGCAAATAAACCGAACATCAGCGCACTTTTTTCGTTCTTCTTCGCAGCAATAATGCTTGAAAGTGCGGCACCGACTAGGTAACCCGGAATCGGCATTACAAAAAGTAAACTGACGGTGGTTGCAGGAAGTTGTAACACCCCACCGAGCAGCACACCTGCCGCCGCTTCAAAAATAGCGACACCAGAAAACGTTGCCACCAAGCAAATTAGGTAGCCTTGGAAGCGTCGGTCCGATAATACGTAGCGATAGCTGTCGGTGACTTTCTCATAGCGACGTTTCTCTTTTGGCAGTGTTTCCATAAAGCTTGTCATCATGGTAATAACGACTGCGATACCAAATAGCGCGAGAAACATGTAGCTAGAACGCCAACCGAACACTTCTGTGAGATAGCCTCCTAAAACAGGTGCGATAAGAGGCGAAAAAATCACACACATGCTGATTAAGCTATTTACCTTATGGAGCTCTGCGCCCGAGAACACGTCTCTCGTTAAGGTGCGTGACATAGCGCCACCACAGCCTATACCAAGACCTTGAATAAAGCTTCCCGCTAAGAACCATTCATATTGATGGGCAAACAACGCCATGATTGTGCCTAGGATATAAATCACCAATCCAACAATGATGATGGGTTTACGTCCTAAGCGATCGGAAAGAGGCCCATAAATGAATTGAGAAAAACCATAGGGGATTAAGTAACAAGCCATGACCGCCTGCAATGCTGCCGGTGAGACTAAGAACTCATTCGCCATGTGACCGATTGACGGTACGTACATGGTTTGAGTCATTTGGCCAACAGCGGTCAAAATCGCAATCAAAAACGTGAGTTTAATAACTTGTGAAGACGCGGACATTTCCTATTTTACCTAAATTCAAAACGCAAGAAACCACTAGCTTTGCCGTAGCTAAGCTAATTTAAATAACGAGAAAGGGAACTTTCAGGCGCGAGATATTAGAGCGAGTTAGAAAAGCGAGCAACGAAAAAGTGTGATCTCAAGCAAGATAAAAATCTATGATTTGGATTAGAAAAACTAATCCAAAATTCAATCCATGAAAACAAGAATTTTTATGCGATGGGTAAGTTTGTTAGGCAAGAACGGCATAGGCAAGAATCGTTACTCTGTAGTGAGCTTGTATCGCGTCTTTCCAAACTAAAACACCAACATGTGGCCTTGCCTTCACTAAGATCGCAGCTTGCTGGTTTACCGCATTGAGGACACTGATGGCTTGATGTTTTGCCACGTAAACGGTCCATTACAGACTCTCTTTGCTCATCGGTCATCATTCGCCACGTTGCGATCTCTTCAACAGTGCGATGACACCCAAGGCAGATTCCACCTTCATTTTTACATGCAGCGATACACGGTGTTTTCACAAACTTATTCCAAGAATGATTTAGGGCAGATGACTATAAAGGTTTTAGCAGAGAACCACCATAGTAAAGAAAACACACAAATTTCTTGCCATTAATTGCAAATGACAATCATTATCATTAATATAATTTGCAGTTGAATAAAAAAATAATGTTTACAATGATTCCTTCTCTTGCTGCCGGAGTCTTTATTGCCGCGTTGGGTAAGAAGATCCATTTACAAAACGTTGAACTGCTCTTATGGCTTATCTGGTTAGTTGTGCTCGAAACATGGCTTTCACACGGTGCGGTCTCGTTACTTATCGCACTTTTTGTGTTGGCTCCCTTCATCATTAAATGCAAGCCTTATGCAAAACCACTATTCCGCGCTGCTATCGTTGCCAGTTCTCTACTGATTTATTTGAACTTTGGTGGTTGGTAGAGCATGGAGCTATCTTGCTTCATAAAAATATTGCTCGCGATTAGGCTACCAATACAAATCAGCGACAGAGCCACCCAACCAAGAAGTGAAGGCTGCTCATTGAAGATTGGGATGGCTAAAAATGTCGCAATTGCTGGCGTTGCTGCGCCAAATGCTGCTGTTCTTTCTGCGCCCAGAACGGAAATAGCATGTAGATAAGTAAAGGCGGCAATCACGCCTGCACCAATCCCTTGTAGCATGATGTGACCAATTAGTTCTTTCCATGGCCATTCATTTACCGCTGTGGTGGCTAAGTGACTAGGCAACCAGCCAAGATGAATCGAAAGTGCGAGTGTGAATGTCGAGAGGAGTGATATAAAGCCCGCCGTTACCAACGGATTTAGGCTCGATACGCGAGCACAGATGGTGAACATTGCCCACATGATACTTCCCGTTAGAAACAGCAGGTGCCCTTGCATACGCTCACCGTTGAGCTCCATCAAGTTGTGCGACATAAAAGCGGCAATACCAATGATGACCAATACCAAACCTGCAATCCGGTGCTGGCTTAACGGCTGCTTAAACAGTAAAACAGCAATCCCAGAGACAAACAGGGGCAGGGTGCCTGGTATCAAGGCGCTACCATCAGAGACCGGTGCAAACTGCATCCCTGAGCCTGCAACCAGCAAATAAGGCAGACCGCAGCCAATGAACATGCCAAGTAAATAGCGTGGCGGTACTGCTTTAATGCTCAGCCGAGAACGAATCACGAGTGGAAGTAAAATCAGACACGGGATGACAAAGCGTGTCAACGCGATATCCGCGGTGGTGAGATCGGAATGCGCACCGCTTCTCAGCGATAGAAAAAAACCAGACCAGAGCAGTAACGTGGCAATCATTGCCAAATATCCTGAAATCATAATGATGTTATCAAGTTGTATTTGTTTGCGTTAATTATGAGTCGTAACCGTTGGCGTTATATGGCAAACTTCGCTAAGTTTTTCTCATTACTTGATGGAAAACATCAAATTTGTCGTAATAATTGGTAGAAGCAGTTAAGGATGAGTATGGATAGAATTGATAAGCATATTCTGTCGCTACTGCAGAAGGATGCAAGGTTATCCACTGCGGACATTGCGGATAGGGTTGGACTTTCGGCTTCACCGTGCGCGCGGCGAATCAAAAAACTGGAAGAAGAAGGTGTGATCGCAGGATACCAAGCCAAATTGAGCAAACCTGCGATTGGAGTCGGGATGACGGTTTTTGTTGAAGTGAGTTTAAATAACCACCAAGCGGCGTCTATTGATGCATTTGAGCAGGCGATTTTGGAAATGGGCGAGGTGACAAACTGCCACGTTGTATCAGGTGCCTATGACTACTTGTTGGAGGTTGTCAGCCAAGATCTCACGGGATATGAATCGTTTACGCGAAAGTTACAGAGGTTGGATAATGTCAAAGACATTCATACCCACCTTGCAATCCGTCAAGTGAAAGAGTCGAGTGAGCTGCCTGTTTTCACTTAACGGTTTGTTTGCCAGACTCCTGTTGATAATCAACATCTTCATATTGAGAAAGCGTCGAGTCGCAGTAGACAGAAACCCGATTTCGACCAAGAGATTTGGCTTGATACAAGGCTAAATCGGCGCGCTTTATCCAAGCTTGGCTGGTTTCAAAGGGTACCGATTCAGCGACGCCACAACTGAGTGTGACTTTGACATCATGCGGGTAGGTTTGCTCTGAGATATTCCTTCCGATCAGATTCATGATGGTTTCTACCGCATACTTATCGACACCGTGAAACAGCAACAAAAACTCGTCTCCTCCGACTCTAAAGAGCAAGTCATTCGCTCTGGTATTGCTGTTGATGGTTGCAACCGCTTGTTTAAGAACCGTGTCGCCCGTGTCATGGCCATAGTTGTCATTAATGGTCTTAAAATTATCCACATCGATCATCACAATGGTTGAGTAGCCATACTGCTCAATGGCCCTGTCGAGGTAACTATGCAGTTGATGGCGATTCAATGCCCCCGTCATCGCGTCTCTTTCTAGCAGGTGCCTTAGTTCACTTTGCAATTTATGCACTTCCTTGACCACCACATGGACAATCGTAAGGGTTGCAACAAGGGAAAACGTGTATCGAGCGGTCACTTCCGGATCTTGCTGAGGGTAAATCGCAGCCGTCACACCGATAATGATGAGCAGGTTTGACAAAAGAGCCACCCGCTCTGAAAACAAGAAGACAATTGCTATCACGATAGGGAACACCCAGTAGGTTGCGAGTGTACCGAAAATGTCGATCGCCATAATAATCGAGGCGCCGAGCAATGTCAGTGGGATCAAATTGCCGATTACTCGTTGTTCATTGTAAATGATGGCTGCAACTTCAAGCAGTAAGGTGATTTCGAAAGCAAGTAGGACGATGGCGAGGACAGTTTCACCAATGAGGATGTTTTTAACCGCAAGTGGAACGAAAACAACCAGCGTGATGATGGCGATAAGTTTGAGGACGCGCTTCTTTTGATTGACGTCTAGGATGGTATCGTCTGCGTGGAGTTCAAAACTTGTCTTTTTAACCATCCGACACCTTTGCACTGGTTAATCAAAGTAGCTTTTGCGTGACGAAAAGCTACTAAGACGCGTTGTTTCACTTATTACAACTTTAGACCAATGCCCGGATAGTTCAATTCAGATAAGGCTATTCCGGTTTAGTGATGCTGCCCAGTTCAAGCACTGGCGCCACTTCAATATCTTCAGCGTTCATCATCGATGAAATACGTTGCACCGACGATAGCAGCAGAGATTGTTCCCACTCTTCGAGCCTTTGAAACTTATTGATGAAGTTCTGTTGCAGAGGCATCGGGGCTTGGCTCAGTACCTCTAAACCTTTATCAGTGATGTACGCATGAACTTTACGTTTGTCTTGATTACTGCGCACACGCTTAACAAGCTCGTTTCTTTCTAAGCGGTCAAGGATTGTGGTCGCAGTTGCTTGACTCATATTGGTATGATTCGACAACTCTCGTATGGTCACTTCACCTAACTCTTTGATTGAACGCATTAGAATAAGCTGAGGGCCTGTTAAACCAGACTCTTTGCTCAAGCGTTTGGAGTGTAAATCGATCGCGCGAATTATTTGGCGAATTGAAACGAGGACTTCTTCGTGCTTTTCCAATGTTCATCCTTAGTCAGCAAGCGTTTTAAGGCGTGAAAATACATGATATTGACGCCTAATTGAAGAGCAAAAATCAATAACAATCTCATTTAGAGATGCGGGTTGTTTAATTATGTTAGAAGACGGGTGAATAATTGCACATCTAATGTTTAGAATTCAAAGTTAATGGTGGTTTGGGTTGAGCGAGATCACAGTTACTGTTTAAACAAAATGGCCTTTTTGTGGTGGATTTGTGAGCGGTTAAGCGCGTTTGACTGGCAACTTACACTGGAAGGCGTACAATAATGTCGGTTCGATCAAGTCTTGAAATAAGATAAAATTACTTTCATCACTAATGAATTTTAGTTTTAGGCTTTGATTAGGGAAAGATAATTATCGAGAGAGGAAAAATGACGAAAGGTATCGATAAGTACAGTATCGACAGTACCGATTACACCATCGGTCAAGATAACGTACAAAAGTGGGGGTTCGATGTTCATAACCCTGTCTTTGGCGTCAGTGCAGGATTTATCGCCCTGTTCCTATTTATCGCCCTGTTCCTATTTGGCGCTCTAGTTATGGATGCGGAAACGGCTAAATCCGCGTTAGATGGCCTGAAGTGGCAAATCATTGGAAGCTTCGATTGGCTGTTTATCTGGTCTGGCAACATCTTTGTTGTCTTCTGCTTGGCGCTTATCGTATCGCCTTTGGGTAAAATTCGCCTTGGCGGTCAAGATGCTACCGCAGATTACTCATTCATCTCTTGGCTCTCTATGCTTTTTGCTGCCGGTATGGGTATCGGCTTGATGTTCTGGAGTGTGGCTGAACCTGTCGCTTACTTTACTGGTTGGTATGAGACTCCGCTCGGCGTTGAAGCCAATACCGCAGAAGCGGCGAAACTGGCCATGGGTGCGACGATGTTCCACTGGGGTCTTCACCCTTGGGCTATTTACGGTGTTGTGGCGTTATCGCTCGCGTTTTTTGCATACAACAAAGGTTTGCCTTTATCTATCCGTTCCATTTTCTATCCGCTACTAGGCGATCGCGCTTGGGGCTGGGCTGGACACATCGTTGATATCTTGGCTGTGGTCGCAACCCTGTTTGGTCTTGCGACGTCTCTAGGTTTAGGCGCGCAACAAGCGGCGAGTGGTATTCAACATGTGTTTGGCATCGATGCAGGCTTAGGTCTGCAAGTGGTTGTGATTACGGTCGTAACTTTGCTTGCGGTAGTCTCTGTTATTCGTGGTATTGATGGTGGCGTTAAGGTCATCAGTAACATCAACATGGTGGTCGCATTCGTTCTGCTGATCCTAGTTGCGTTGATTGGTTACGCTGTGACTTTTGGCAATATCGGCACTACCTTGATGGCATATGTTGAAAACATCATTCCTTTGAGTAACCCGCACGGTCGCGAAGATGAAGCATGGTTCCAAGGTTGGACTGTGTTCTACTGGGCGTGGTGGATTTCTTGGTCACCATTCGTGGGTATGTTTATTGCGCGCGTGTCTAAAGGTCGAACAGTCAGAGAATTTATGACTGCAGTACTGCTAGTCCCAACGGCAGTGACACTTCTTTGGATGTCGGTGTTTGGCGGTATTGCGATTGATCAGGTCGTTAATAATATTGGTGAGCTGGGTGCGAACGGTCTGACTGACGTTTCTCTGGCGATGTTCCAAATGTTCGATGTTCTGCCAATGGGCACCTTGCTCTCTGTTATTGCTGTTGTATTGGTACTGGTGTTCTTTATCACCTCTTCGGATTCAGGTTCACTGGTTATCGATAGCATTACCGCAGGTGGTAAAGTCGATGCACCTGTCCTACAACGTGTTTTCTGGGCGTTTATGGAAGGGGCTATTGCGGTTGCTCTACTTTGGATTGGTGGTACAGAAGCGATTCAAGCGCTACAAGCGGGTGCTATCTCTACCGCACTACCGTTTACCATCGTCTTGTTGCTGATGTGTGTCAGCTTGCTAATGGGCATGCGCACAGAGAAGTACCAAAATTAAGGTTACGTTTGTTGATTAAAAGGGCGCTCGGCGCCCTTTTTTTGTACCTGCTCACGAATAAAAGTGAGTTTTGTGAACTGAGCAAGTCCTGTGGTAAAGCTCCACTGTGTATCTACTCAATAAGTTAAAATAACCTTTTTGTTATTAACGAAATTTCATCGATTTTTTCTCCTAGATTCATAAAGTTCGTCACTATTAGCTGCTACATTTTTATTTATTAAAACTATCAAATTTATAAAAGTGCTGAATGCTTTCTTAAGAAGGTCTTGGCGCTTGAACAATGTTTAGAGCTAGGGATCGGAATTATGAATATAGAAAGATTATCGAAGGTGTCCATTGCGACACGGGCGTGGTCAATATTAGCGTTGTTCGCAATAGGATTGTTGTTGAACACCTATTTGAATATCGACAAATCGCGTGAGCACATGCGTGAAAACTACGAGCGTGGCGTCATGACGATAGTAGAGTCTGCGCACGGTGTTGTGGAGCACTATTACGATCTTTATCGTGCCGGTGAAATGAGCGAGAAAGAGGCGCAAGCGAGCGCCCTAAAAGCAGTTTCCGCTATGCGCTTTGACGGTGATAACTACGTCTTTGTTGGTGACAATACGGGTATCCAACTCGCGACGGGTGTGAGCTCGTTGTTGGGCAAAAACATCATGGGATTGCAAGACAGTTCTGGGGATTACTTTGTTCAGAGACTCTATCAAACTGCGCGCAATGGAGGAGGGTTTGTTGACTATACTTGGCGCAATCCAGACAAAGGGACAACAGACCCTAAAACGAGTTATGCGCTGATGTTTCAGCCTTGGCAATGGATGATAGGTTCAGGAATGAACATGGTTGCGTTGCAAGCGGCGACTGAGCGTTCAGAAATGGCGTCACTCGGTTACGCGGTGGCAATTTTGTCAGTTCTCTCTCTGATGATTGCGTTCTTCATTAAAACCATTACATCCCCTCTAAAACGCTCTGTGCGCGCGATGCAGGCGTTGTCGAAGGGCGAGGGAGATCTTACTCAGCGGTTACCCGAAGAGGGCAGCTCTGAGCTGATTCAACTTGCGCGCTACTTCAACCAATTCGTCGCTTCTGTACAGTCTATTATGCTGAACATTAGCGATGCGGGTAGCCAGGTATCAAGCGCGGCAAATCAGTTGTCGACGTCTGTTCACCATATTGACGACAGTTTAAATCAGCAGCAGTCTGATGTGGATATGCTGGCCACCGCGATGACACAAATGCTAGCAACGGTAGAGGAAGTGGCGAGTCGGACAGTTGAGGCGAATGATGCCAGCCGTCTAGCGGCCAGTGAAACCAATAGCAGCCATCAGATCATAAGCCAAAACGTCAATGAAGCGAATCAACTAGCGCAGCAAATGGATTCGGCCAGTCATGTGGTTGAGCAGTTGGCGAGTGACGCAAAAAATGTCGACACTGTACTGGAAGTGATTCGCGGGGTAGCAGAGCAAACTAACTTACTCGCACTAAACGCTGCCATTGAAGCGGCACGGGCGGGTGAGCAAGGACGTGGATTCGCGGTGGTGGCTGATGAAGTGAGAAGCCTGTCGTTACGCACTCACGAATCGACGCTGGAAATTCAAAATATTGTTGAAAAGCTGCAAAATGGCGCTGGCAATATCGTTACGGTTATGGAGCAGGGCGCTGCCAAAGCCGTCAATGCGTCGAGTTTGTCTTCGCAAGCCGGTGAGGCATTAACCCGCATCAACAAAGAAGTTCACACGATTGAAGAGATGAATCAACACATCGCGACCGCCGCTGAGGAACAAACGGTCACGGTCAACGACATCAATCGAAATGTGGTGAGCTTAAATGACATGGCATCGAGTGTTTCCGAGGAATCAGCACAGATGGCGAGCGCCAGTAAAGAGCTGCGCAATGTGTCGGAAAATCTGATGTCGATGATCAATCGCTTCAAATTGGCGTAACTTGAGGAGACAGGGTGATGTGGTAGAATCGGCGCAAATTTTTTTGCTGAGCTGTAAATGAGACATTTAAACACCACCGTTCACCCTGACATCGACCATCTAGACGATAAAGTCATCTATAAACGAAACGCGGCTCGTGCCATTGTGGTTGATGGAGAAGACATCTTACTGCTCTACACGGAGCGCTATCACGACTACACGATTCCAGGTGGCGGCTTGGATGATGGTGAAGACGTCATCGCAGGTATGGTTAGAGAGCTAGAGGAAGAGACCGGAGCGCAGAACATTCACTCTATCAAGCCTTACGGAATCTATGAAGAGTTTCGCCCTTGGTACAAAGACGATGCAGACATTGTCCATATGATCTCTTATTGCTATACCTGTAAAATTGACCGCCAGTTGGGTGAAACCTCATACGAGGATTATGAGATAAAAAACGGCATGAAAGCCGTATGGATGAATATCCATGACGCGATTGCTCATAATGAAAAAACAATGGCAGAGAGCCCTAAAAAAGGCATGAGCATAGAGCGAGAAACCTTTTTGCTCCATTTAGTCGCCAAAGAAATGCTCTAACAGTGAGTCCGCAAAATGCGGACTCTTTTTTATCCCAACTCCACTTGTTCTAGGAACACTTTCAGCGGCTCCGCGTGCACTTTCCTTCAAGAACGGTTTTTCTTCACAATGATCCCCCAGTCCTAACGAAATCGTTTACATAAACATTGTTCCGCTTCTATACTGATCCAAGTAATTGAATTATTAATATTAATTATTCGTACTGTAGAGCGTATAAACCAGATTATTAAAGGATGAGTATATGGGGAAAGTACGTCATTTCGCGGTGGGTTGCTCACTGCTGTTGTCTGCTCAAATGAGTTTCGCTGATGTGATTGAAACGCGAGTTCTTGTCGGGTTTGGCGAGGCAAAATACGCGTCGGATTTCGCGCACTTTGATTACGTTAATCCAGATGCACCAAAATACGGCTCGGTGACCTTTGGTCAGGTTGGAACCTATGACAGCTTCAACCGATTTGGGTCTCGAGGTGTTTCTGCGGCAGGCATTGGTGAAATCTACGATACCTTAATGTTTTCCCCAAGTGACGAAATAGACGCTTACTATCCCCTTATCGCGGAGCGAGTCCGCTACTCAGACGACTATCAGTGGATTGAAATCGATATCAATCCTAAAGCCAAGTTCCATGATGGTAAACCTATTACCGCGCACGATGTCGCGTTCACTTTCGACAAGTTTGTCAAAGAAGGTGTCCCGCAGTACAAAGTCTATTATCAAGATATAAAAGCCGTCACGGCTAAAAATGATCGTACGGTTCGCGTAGACATGGTTAAGCCGAACCGAGAGAAAATGTTCCGCTTTGCGCAGAACACTCAAGTTTTACCCAAGCACTATTGGCAAGATAAAAACCTCGCAGAGCCGCTATCGACTCCGCCAGTGGGAAGCGCGGCCTACAAAGTGGTGGATTATAAGTCTGGGCAAAGCGTCACTTACCAACTTGTTGACGATTATTGGGCCAAAGATCTCCCGGTGAATGTAGGGCGGGATAATTTCAAAACCATCACCTACGATTACTATCGAGACGAAACCGTCATGCTTGAAGCGTTCAAAGCGGGCGAGTTTGATTTTCGGATTGAAAACGTAGCCAAGTTTTGGGCCAACTCCTACACAGGCGTCAATTTTGACAAAGGATTCATCGTCAAAGAAGAGATCGCTCACGAGCGTCCAGCTAATGCACAAGCGTTTGTGTTTAATACTCAAAAAGCTATTTTTAAAGACCCAAAAGTTCGTCAGGCGCTAAACTACGCGATGGACTTCGAGTGGATGAACAACAACCTGTTCTACAACCAATATACCCGTACTCGGAGCTATTTCCAGAACACGGAATATGAGGCCAAAGGCACGCCACAAGGCGACGAACTTGCCCTACTGACTAAGTACAAAGATCAACTGCCTCCACGCTTATTTACTGAAGAGTTCCAGCCGCCAGTTACCGATGGCTCGGGTCGTATTCGCAGTCAGATGAGAAGTGCGTTCAAACTGCTCAAAGAAGCGGGGTGGGAGCTAAAAGACAAGGTGATGACCAACACCGCAACCGGTGAACCGTTTAGCTTTGAGCTGCTGATTTATAGCCCGACCACAGAGCGGATTGCGATACCCGTACAGAAAAACTTAAAGCGAATGGGTATTGAGATGAAGATCCGAACGGTGGATACGACTCAATACATCAAACGTCTCCGCGATCGTGATTTTGATATGGTCTCTTCATCCTATGGCGCGAATCCATACCCAGGACCAAACTTGTTGATCGTTTGGAACTCCAATTACATCGATTCGACCTACAACACGGCAGGGGTGATGGATCCGATTGTCGATGAATTGACTGATCAAATCGCGAAAAGCCAACAGAATCCAGACAAACTGCTTACGCTTGGTAAAGCGCTTGACCGTGTATTGCAATGGAACTACTACGTGATTCCACAGTGGCACTTAAGCAAATACCGCGTCGCGATGTGGGATAAGTTTGAGCGCCCGGCGATTATGCCGAAGTATGACCTTGGCCAAGACACTTGGTGGGTTTCTAAAGAGAAAGCGCAAAAACTGCCTGAGAAACGTCAATAGTGATTGTCTAGTTCACATGGCTACTATGCTGTAGCGCTATCACAAGATGCGAATCAGAAGGTGACGCGTTACAGTAGTAATCGCTAAGAGACCAGAGCGCATTGATTCGCGGCTCTGAAATACGCAGAGGGAAACATGGCTGCCTATATATTTCGCCGACTACTTTTGGTGATTCCCACCTTGTGGGCGATTATCACCATCAACTTCTTTATCATTCAGATTGCGCCCGGTGGACCGGTAGAGCAAGCGATCGCCCAGATGGAGGGGCACACCTCTGGCATTATGGAGCGTTTTACTGGGGGTGGTGCCGAAGTTGAACTCGCGGACGACCAAAATAGTGCCGCTGGCTATAAAGGCTCGAGAGGTTTGGACCCAGAAGTGGTTGAGGCGATAAAAAAGCAGTTTGGTTTTGATAAGCCACTGCTTGAGCGCTATGTGGAGATGCTCAAAAATTACGCTACATTCAATTTTGGTGAAAGCTTGTTCAAAGGCGGCAATGTCATTGACTTGATCGTTGAGCGCCTCCCAGTCTCCATCTCCCTTGGCTTGTGGAGTACACTGATTATCTATTTGATCTCCATCCCTCTTGGCATTTTAAAAGCAATCCATCATGGCTCTCGATTTGATGTCTGGTCGAGTGCGGTCGTGATCGTGGGGTACGCCATACCAGGGTTTCTCTTCGCCATCATTTTGATCATTCTATTCGCCAGTGGTAACTATTTCAGTTGGTTTCCGCTAAGAGGTTTGGTGTCGAGTAACTTTGAGCAGTTGGTCTGGTATGAACAGGTGATGGACTACTTTTGGCATTTAACCTTGCCGATATTGGCGATGGTGATTGGTGGGTTTGCGACCTTAAGCATGCTGACCAAAAACTCCTTTCTGGATGAGATCAACAAACAGTATGTGGTGACCGCAAGAGCGAAAGGGCTCGATGAGCGCAGCATTCTCTACAAGCATGTGTTTCGCAACGCCATGTTGATTATAATCGCAGGCTTTCCCGCCGCTTTTATCAGTATCTTTTTTACCGGGTCAATGCTCATCGAAGTGATGTTCTCACTCGAAGGGATTGGGCTGCTCGGCTTTGAGTCGACCATCCAGCGTGATTACCCTGTCGTATTCAGTTCGTTGTACATCATGACTTTACTTGGATTGCTGCTCAGTATCATCTCCGACTTGACCTACACCTGGGTGGATCCACGCATTGATTTTGAGGCTCGTTAACTGTGATTGAAAAAAGACGCAACCCACTCAATGAAGCTCGTTGGTTACGATTTAAAGCCAATCGCCGCGGCTTTTGGTCGCTTTGGGTCTTTGCTTTGCTCTTCTTCGTCAGCCTATTTGCAGAGCTGATCGCCAACGACAAACCGTTATGGATAACGTACGACAGTCAATGGTATTTCCCAATCGTTTCGCAGTATGCAGAAACCGAGTTTGGCGGAGAGTTTGAAACAGAAGCCGATTACAAAGACCCGTTTGTGGTTGAGCTTATCGAAGAAAAAGGGAGCATTGTTTGGCCGCTTATTCCGTTTAGTTACGACACGATTAACTTTGATATTCAGGGCTCGGTTCCATCGGCGCCTGATGCGGTGAACTGGCTCGGCACAGACGACAAAGGAAGAGACGTCTTGGCGCGAATTATTTACGGCTTTAGAATTTCGGTGTTGTTTGGTTTTGTATTGACCATTATCTCAAGCGTCATTGGCGTGGTTGTGGGGGCGACACAGGGCTACTACGGAGGTTGGCTTGATCTGCTTGGTCAGCGTTTTATCGAAGTGTGGTCTGGCATGCCTACCTTGTTTTTGTTGATTATCCTTTCCAGCTTCGTTGAGCCCAATTTCTGGTGGCTACTGGGTATTATGGTCGCATTTAGCTGGATGAGCCTGGTGGGGGTTGTTCGCGCTGAGTTTCTTCGTTGCCGTAACTTCGATTACGTACGAGCCGCTCTGGCAATGGGCGTCAGTGACAATCGCATTATGTTAAGGCACATGTTGCCCAATGCGATGGTAGCGTCACTTACCATGATGCCGTTTATCTTGTCAGGTTCGGTGACGACCTTAACCTCATTGGACTTTCTTGGCTTTGGTCTACCCGCGGGTTCACCGTCGTTAGGTGAACTCTTGGCACAAGGAAAAGCAAACTTACAGGCGCCGTGGCTAGGGTTTTCGGCATTTATTGTCTTGTCACTTATGCTGACACTGCTCGTGTTTATCGGTGAAGCCGTGCGCGATGCTTTCGACCCGCATCATCAAGGGAGATAGCCATGACTCATCCGATACTAACCATGGAAAATCTGTCTGTTGGCTTTGGCCGACAGGCGAACATAGAACAGGTGACCCATCAGGTCTCGTTGTCGATTTGTAAGGGGGAAACACTAGCGCTTGTCGGCGAGAGTGGCTCTGGAAAGTCGGTGACTGCAAACTCGATTCTAAAGCTATTACCCAAAGGCTCCGCGCACTACTTGGAAGGTAAAATTACATTTGATGATATCGACATACTTCAATGTTCTGAGCGGCAGCTGAGAGGCATCAGAGGGGGAAGAATCGGAATGATCTTCCAAGAGCCCATGGTCTCTCTAAACCCGCTGCATAAAATTGGTAAGCAGCTGGTGGAAACTCTCTCCATTCACCGTGGCGTTAGACAAAGCAAAGCGGAAACCATCGCCATCGAATGGTTGGAAAAAGTAGGTATTCGCCACCCAAGCGTCAAAATCAACGCCTATCCTCACGAGTTGTCAGGAGGCGAGCGGCAGCGCGTAATGATTGCGATGGCGTTGATTAATGAACCAGAGCTTCTGATTGCCGATGAACCAACAACAGCGCTCGATGTGTCAGTTCAGGCGCAAATCCTCGACTTGCTCAAACAATTGCAGCAAGAGCTCGGTATGGCAATGCTGTTTATTACCCATGACTTAAGCATTGTCCGCCGAATCGCTGATCGCGTTGCCGTAATGCAAGAGGGGCATCTTGTTGAAGTGGGTGAGTGTCAACAAGTCTTCCAGTCACCTAATCACGCTTATACCCAGTTACTCATTAATTCAGACCCTAGGGGGACGCCGGTTGTTGTCAGTGAACCGAGCGAACCAATACTGGATGTTGAGCAACTTAGGGTTTGGTTTCCAATCACTGGCGGCGTGTTCAAACGGGTGGTTTCGCACATTAAAGCGGTCACCGATATGCAAATCAGTTTGTCTCGTGGTCAATCTATCGGGTTAGTCGGAGAAAGTGGTTCTGGTAAGTCGACAACAGGTATGGCGATTCTCAAGTTGGTCAACTCCGAAGGGTCTATTCGCTATCAAGGGAATGAACTTCAAGGGCTTGACCGCACGGCGATGCTGCCATATAGGCGTCGCATGCAAGTGGTGTTTCAAGACCCGTTTTCAGCACTTAACCCTAGGATGTCCGTTGCGCAAGTGATAGGGGAGGGATTGCGTGTTCATGAGCAGCTTAGCGATGAAGAGATCGATGATATGATTGTTAAAGTGATGCGAGAAGTGGACTTAGATCCGGACTCCCGCCATCGCTATCCAAATGAGTTCTCCGGAGGTCAGAGACAACGTATCGCGATTGCACGGGCACTTATCCTAAAGCCTGAGTTCATATTACTCGATGAGCCAACCTCATCCTTGGATCGAACGGTTCAAGCGCAAGTGCTCGATTTGCTTAAATCGCTGCAACAGAAGTACGGGCTAAGTTATCTATTCATTAGCCATGACCTGAATGTCGTTAAGTCTTTGTGTCACTACACCATTGTGCTCAAGCAAGGAGAAATTGTGGAGCAAGGCGAAACGAAAGAGCTGTTTACTCATCCTCGGCACCCCTATACCAAAGAGCTTGTCACACTGTCGAGTTTATAGAAAAAGAAACGCCGTCTAAGTAGACGGCGTTATCGATTCAATCAATGCCAATTAGCTGTTTGGGATGATGATCAGCTCCATAGGGCTTTTCCACACGCTCTCAAACTCATTGCTGATGTCGTACTCGTTCATATGAGCGACATGGAAGTTCATCAGATCTAAGTCGTAAGAAGGAGAGGTGTAGACTCGGCCTTCATCGATCGCTTTAATCAACTGATCAGCTTGGTGAGCGGTGTATGCTTCATCATGTGGGCGAGTTTGCCCCTCAAGCTTTTTGCGAAGTTGCGACACCACCATTTCGTACTCTACTTGGTTAAACCCGCTTGCACGCGCACGGTTGATCTCTTTTTCGATGATCTGCTGTGCGGCTTTCGCCTGCTCGCTGTCTTCACTGGTAAGTGAAACTTGAGAAACCAAGCTAGATTGCGCCAAAATCTGGTTTGAAACCTCGACTTTAACATCTTGATTAGCAAACGCTTCTTCCAAGCGTTTCTCTAGAATTTTGTTTGCGATGGTCACAGTAAGTAGCTTTTTTCGTTGTTGCTTACTGTTTGCCGTATCGTCAAGTGAGGTATGGGCCGTGTATGCCACAGTTGGCTTTTCCTGTTTAGGAGCGTCAGAAACACTTTTCGGCATTAGGCTTAGCTCAGCAGGTGCAGAAAACGCTTCGCTTGATTTCCAGTCAGAAAGATTGTCGCTAATTAACTCTGCCGCAGTACGGTTTTTAAAGTTACCAGCAATAACCAAATCGGTTTGTGACGGCAAGAAAACCCCTTTGGCTTCTTCGCTCTTAAATAGCGCTGCGAGCTGCGAGATTGCCTCTGCTAAGGTCTCTTCTTTATTGTCAGCGAAGTCGCGTTTGAGCACACTTTTGCCATTAAATTCGACCAACTCCCAACCATAGTCTTGCGTTAACGTCTGAGCGACAGACGCATATTTAATTGGAAGATCAGTTAAACGAACGCGGATAGAAAGCGCTTGTGTATTGCGGCTAGTCGGTAACAACACGTAGCGCATGGCATTACCAATTTTACCTGCTTTCGTGCCTTTAGGTAGCGTGATGTCGCTTTGTTCAAACCAGTTAAATTGATTTTGTTCTGCACTTACTGATAGGGAGAAAAAAGGGGAAAGCAGTAAGCTCGCTGAAAGGGTTGCAGTGACGATTTGACGTAATGGTTTAGACACAAAGTTCTCCTAAAACAAGTTTATTATGACTTTCCTTGTTCTAAGCTCTGTTGATGACGGTGTGTGATCTGACAGGCGATAACGAATCGAATCCTTGATTGCGTTATTTTGAGACCTTGGACGAGACATTTTGAATGCGTGTCATGCCTCAAAAATCGTGCAAATTTTCTACAACTTAAGTGACATAGTCAATCACTAAATATTTATATGTTAAATATGTCTTATTTTTGAGAGGGTTAGATCGCAGTATAGTGGCTAGCACTTGCGAATGAAAGGGGTTTAGAGAACCAATACCCTTGTAAATAGGAGGCTCCGAGGTCAGTGAATGCTTGAGCCATTTGCGCGTTTTCAATGCCTTCGATGACAATATCAACATCGTAGGCTTGGCATAACTTAATCACGAAAGAGAGGTACTCAAAGGTTGCTGGATTGGTGAAAGATCGCCAAGCGATGGATTTGTCGATTTTAATTTGTTGTAGCGGAAAATCAAAAAAGCTGTTTAACGAGCTGTAACCCGCGCCAAAGTCATCCAAAGAAAGCTGAAAACCGAGCGCGCTGAGCTTGTTAAGTTGGTCGGCCGCGTTCTTATTGCCATCCAAAATCATGGTTTCGGTTAGCTCGAGTACGATGTGTTTTGGATCAATTAGGTATTCGTCCGCGACCTTTTTCACTCGTTCTGGAAAGGAGTGATTGAGCAGTTGCAGCACAGATACATTGACGTTAACGCGAACCGAGTTGTTATGCGTGGCTTGATACTGCTGGATAAAATGACATGCTTTGGATAGCACCAGATAACCTAAATCAACAATAAGTCCTTTCTTTTCCGCAACAGAGATAAACTCGTCCGGGAATATTTCCCCCATGTCTTTGCACTTCCAGCGTACCAGCGCTTCAAAGCTCGCAATGGCGTTTAGTTTGGTGCAAATAATCGGCTGAAACTTGATCGAGAGTAGACCTTGTTTAATGGCATTGCCCAACTCGCGTTCGATATAAAAATGTCGGTCTACGCGTGATTTGGTTTTACTGGCATAAACGCTGATATGGCAATCTTTTTGCTCGCTGGCAAACTGGCTGGTACGGCTAGCGATTTTGATCGCTTCTTCGGCATCAAGCTCTGCTGGAATCGAAGGGTAGATACCGATACTGATTTCGGTGCCATACAGGTAGCCGAACGTTTTTACCGCTTCGTTATACTTCTCGGAGATGCGCTCACCAAGTTGCGTCAGTTGCTCGTCACTGTAATCCCCTTTAACCAAGATAGCGAAGTCATCTGAGCGAATACGATAGAAGTCAACCAAGTCTTCCGGGAAATGATTAAGCGCTTGAATGATGTGATTAAGCACATCACGCATGATTTGAGGACCATAGAGTGATAAGTAGGAACGAATATTCGCGACTTGGATGTAAAGCAAGCTATGCGGTTCACGAAGTGGGTCAATGTTGTCAATATCCATGACTAATCTGTGCTCATTGGAAAGCCCAGACGCCCCATCTTTGAAAGAGGTTTGCTGTACAAACGCCTCCATCAGCTTTTTGTCGGAAATATCTTTGTGGCAACCAATCATAAACCGTTTACCGTTAACAGTTTTGGTTATCGCCGTTCCTTCTAGCCAAACATATTGTCCATTAGTGCAACGTACACGATATTGAGTCGCCATTTTGAAATCGTCTTCCGCGATATGCTCGTCTACTTTGCTTTGCAGCATAAAACGATCCATCGGGTGAACGAGATCAAGCCATGTTTCTAGACAGGTATGACCGGATTGGATGCCGAATCTTTGATAAAAGCTCGGGTTGTAGAAGCAAACATGCTCTGTATCAGACATATAAAAAATGCCATCGTTAAGCACATCGATCATATGCTTAAAATGGTCATCCATGAGCTCATCTAACTCTGCGCCAGTCAGAGAGTGAGTAAGGTCTTGCGATACTGATTCGACCGCTACACCACACTCTGAGACCAAAGTGATTTTAGGGCGAGGGACGATACTTTTAATAGTTTGCGACATAAGATTGGGACATACCTTAACAACAATCGGTAGGTCTATTATTCATCTCAATTATTACGACAATTCGTGCTGCTTGTTAATGTGCTGCCAACTACTAAACGAAATTACGTCGGACATTTCAAACGTAATTAATGCTTATTGTGAGGTTTGTCGTTAAACGGTGATCAATAGTTGGAGGGCTATCAAACGTCTGACCCAATTCTTAACCACAGTTAGGAAGCCTGAGAAAATGAAATGCTTACTTTACTGGGTGTTATGCTAACAAAATGAATTGTTATTTGTTAATTTTGGACGTTCGTTGTTTCGCGCATGTTATTTGTAAGCGTCTAAATAGTCGACAACAAGTCTGTCAATCGTGCCATCTTGCTTTAACCGTTTTAAATGTCGGTTGAACTGCGTAATGAAGTCTTGCTTATAGGGGTAGAGCTCAGGCTGTTGGTTGGTAAACCCTAAGTAACCTTGCTCGGTACTCACGACAGAGCCGAGTTTTAATTGCCAATCTCGGTCAATCTGGCCATCTTTGATCATTTGATTGATGTACCATCGAATAGAGATTCGGTCATTGATGTAACAATCGGTGCGTCGTTTGTACAGATTTAGCAAGCTGGCTTCATTTCCTTTCGACGGCCGCAGTGTCAACTTCTCTTGAGACACCGCATCCCAGAATGCTTGCCCACCCAATGCAAAACCCTCGTTAATACCAATCGTTAACCCCAGATAATCGTCAGGCCAGTTAGTAAGTTGACGATCCGCCACCTTATCAGGGCGGCAAAACACGACGACTTGCTCATCGAGAATCGGCTCTGAGTAGGGCGATATATAGAATCTTTGATTAGCGTAGTAATAGGGCGGATAAAGCGCAAAGCCTTTGCCTAATTCCAACATTTTTAACCCCCGCTTCCAAGGGAGAGGTTTGATTTTGACGTCGTAAGCCTCCATTTGGGCGAAAATGGTTTGGAGTATTTCGGTGTAGATGCCCTTTGCTTCTCCATTGATCGCGTAGCTGTATGGCGGGTAGGAGTCGTCCGCATACACAGTGACAGGTGTAGGTGGCTCGTATGCATTGGCATAGCTTGACCATAGGGCAATAGCGGCGATTAGCCATCGAAACACATTGATACCTTTGGAGTTAGAACACTTATTAGTAACTTTAGTTTATTTCTATACTTATTGGCATTAGACTCTCCGAATTGACAAAACACACTACAGAGTTCGTTATGACTGAAGAGTACCAAGAAGGCGAAGAGATCGAGATTGAAGCGATTGGTATCGAAGTGTCTTCTCATCCCATTGAGTTATATAAGGTATTCAAAATCGCTAACTTGGTTGGCGGTGGTGGAGAAGCAAAACACCTCATTGCCGAAGGATATGTCGCTGTTAACGGTGAATTGGAAACACGAAAACGTCGCAAAATGTATGATGGTGACTTTTTTGAGTTCAATCAGGAATATTACGTTGTCGTTTGTGATGCGCCAGTGACAGAGCTAGAAGAGAAAGCGGTAAAATCAAAGGCCAAAGAGCGCTCAAACGCCAAGCAACCTAAGCGCGACAAGCGTTCTTCGTCGTCTAAAAAGGGCAAGTCGAAAAAGAGTAGTGAAGCGAAGGGTAAGGAATCTAAACCATCGCAAGGCAAAAAAAACAACGGCCGATCTTCTATCGATTTCTTCTAACTAAAAGCTGGGGCTATGGTCCCAGCGCTCTTTTTCTCTTCTCACTTTTCTTCCTATCCTCTTAATACAAACGCCAACTTCCTCCGCTTCAACTGATTACAAGACCATCACTTAGCCACATTTCTATGATTTGAATAGTGACAATAATACAAATCTAAATGATAATGCGTTGCATTAAAATATTAAGGATGGACAAAATGAAACGTAAAGTTGTGGCACTAGCACTGGCGATGACCGCTCTTAATGCGAATGCAAAAATCATCGAAATTGAACATGCACAAGGGAAAACAGCGTTAGAGAGCAAGCCCGAGCGTGTTGTGGTCATTGGATTGGGGCCTTTGGATACCGTTAAGGCGCTTGGCATTGAGCCGGTTGCAGTCTCGACAGTAAGTATGTTCCCTGACTATCTGTCACAATACCGAAGCGGTGAATTTGTCTCTGCAGGCAGCTTATTTGAACCAGATTTTGAGACTATCTACAGCCAAAAACCTGATTTGATCATCGTAGGCCCTCGTGGCGCCGAGAAATACAAAGAGCTTTCAGAAATTGCTCCAACCATTGTATATGCGCTAGATAAGAGCAAAGGGTACTGGGAAGCGACTCAGGAGGAGTGGCGCAAGTTAGGCGAAGTATTCGAGAAGCAAGATTTTGTTGAAGAGAAAATCGCGCAGGTAGATAAAGACTTCAAACAAGTTCAAAGCTACAACCAAACAAACAATGTTGATGCGCTGACAGTGATGAGTGCCGGTGGCAACATTACAACGTTTGGTGCCAAGTCACGTTTTGGCTCAATTTACAAAGATTTCGGGTTCTCCGAAACGGTGAAAGGCATCAAAGAGAGTCGACATGGTGATCTAATTTCTTATGAGTTTATTCGCGAACATAACCCATCAACCTTGCTGATCGTTGATAAAGATATCTTGATCAATAAAGGCAAAGGCAGCACGGTTCAGCGCGATTTTGAGAACGATTTGGTGAAGGCGACCAGTGCTTACCAAAATAAAAAAATGGCCTATTTAGACATCAACGCTTGGTACCTGTCTATCGCGGGCATGCGTGCGACTGAACAAATGTTGAGTGACGTTAAGTCGGCTACAGGCCTTAACTAATTATTGAGTAAGTATGAAGAACCTCAAGTTCACGCTTGAGGTTTTTTAGGTTCAAGAGGTTATAGACTTTTGAAGATGTTATCTTGGACGCTCTTGGTCTTGAGTGTCTTGTCTCTATTTGTTGGTATTGGTCAGCTTAATGTCGCACAACTGTTGGCTGGCGATCCGCAAAGTTGGGATCTGTTGTTTACCAGTCGAATTCCCCGTTTAGCGGCCGTGCTCTTAGCAGGAGCAGGCCTTAGTATCGCTGGTCTTATCATGCAGCAAATCAGCCAAAACCGATTTGCTTCTCCATCGACATCGGGAACGATTGAGTGCGCGATGTTAGGCTACGTTTTGAGTTTGGTTTTGTTTGGCAACGGCAACCAACTTTGGCTGATATTTTCAGTTTCTATGCTAGGCACGCTGGCGTTCGTTCAGTTTATCAATCGTATTCAGTTTAAAAACGCGGTGTTTGTCCCTCTGGTTGGGATCATTTTTGGCAATGTGGTGCAATCGGTCGCGACGTTCTTCGCTTACAAATACGATGCAATCCAAAACTTGTCGAGCTGGGCTGTGGCCAATTTCGCTAACTTGTTGCAAGGCGATTACGAACTGCTCTATGTCGCGATTCCGTTTGCCATTTTCAGCTTATTGTACGCAACACGTATTTCAGCCGTGGGATTGGGAAAAGATTTTGCGGTCAACTTGGGCTTAAACTACCAGCAAGTGTTGGTTGTTGGGGTGTTGCTGGTTTCGGTCATGTCAGCATCTGTTGTGATGATTGTTGGTAAGCTCCCTTTTTTAGGATTGATTGTTCCTAACCTCGTGAGTCGTTTTTATGGCGACAACTTAAGGCGCAACATCCCCCTTACCGCGCTTCTTGGGGCGCTCATCGTTTTAGTCTGCGACCTGGCAGGACGTTTAATTATCTTCCCGTATGAGCTGCCGATTTCAAACATCATCAGCTTACTGGGTGGTGCAGTGTTCATTTACTTCATTCTACAAGGTGAGAAAAATGCACGATCGTCATAAGTTGTTTTGTTTGGCGTTGGTGTCTGTCGTCTTTGCTGGTCTCTTCATCGGTATTGGGCTTAACGCGGATAACTACGAGTACTTCTTGTCTCGCCGCGTACCAAAAGTTCTTGCGATGGTTATAGCGGGCGTCGCGATTGGTTTGTCTTCGCTTTCATTCCAGACCATTACCCACAACCGGATATTAACACCAAGTATCATGGGCTTTGACTCGCTCTACTTGTTCACCAAGGTTCTGATGGTGGTGATGTTTGGTGGGTTAAGCGGTATTGCGATGAACAGCTACTTCAACTTTGCTGTGTCAGTGACGGCTATGTTGGGCTTTTCTGTGCTGCTGTTTGGCTTCTACTTCCGTGGCGCGCGACAAAACTTGCTTGTGCTGTTGTTGCTCGGCGTCATCTTGGGGCAGGTTTTTGATAGTGGTTCATCATTTTTGATTATGCTCATGGACCCGAACGACTTTGCGACCGTTCAGGCAAACATGTTTGCGAGCTTCAACAACATCAATGTTGATTTGGTCTATTTGAGCGCGCCGTTACTGTGTTTCATTTCGTGGCGACTTTACACTCTTCATCGACTGCTGGACGTCTTCTGGCTTGATAAAGACAACGCCATCAGCTTAGGGGTCGATGTGAAGAGCGTGACCTTGCAGATCTTGCTGCTGTCTGCGGTTTTGATCTCGATCTCGACGGCATTGATCGGGCCTTTGCTATTCTTTGGCTTGCTCGTGACGAACTTAACCAGAGAAATGTTTACCAGTTATCGCCACAAAGTTCTGTTTGGTGCGGTGTCGCTGTTATCTATTGCTTCGCTGCTCGCTGGGCAATGGATTGTTGAGAATCTGTTTGGTTTTACGACGACGCTCAGTGTCGTGATTAACTTTGTCGGTGGTATGTACTTCTTGTCGATGCTGCTGCGCAATAAGATTATTTAGGTTGAATATGATTACTTTAAAAAGCCTTAACAAGGTATTTGGCCAATCTGCGGTTGTTGATAATGCGAGCGCCGAGTTTGAGAAAGGCAAAGTGACCGCAATCATTGGGCCAAATGGAGCGGGGAAGAGTACGCTTCTTTCTATGGCAAGCCGCCTAGTTTCTCGTGACTCAGGGGAAGTCTACATTGATTGCAAAGAGCTTTCTGATTGGGATAACAAAGAGTTAGCTAAACGACTTGCAGTGCTTCGCCAAGCTAACACCATTACGATGCGTTTTACCGTGCGTGAAATGGTCTCATTTGGTCGCTTCCCTTATTCACAGGGCAACCTAGATGACAACGACCAATCGGTGATCGATAAGGCGATCCGCTATTTGGATCTCGACTCTATTCAACACAAATACCTGGATGAATTGAGCGGCGGACAGCGTCAACTTGCTTTTATTGCGATGGTGATGGCACAAGATACCGACTACGTTTTTTTAGACGAGCCATTGAACAATCTAGACATCAAACACTCGTTACAGATTATGCGAAATGTCGGCAAGCTCGCCCATGAAATGAACAAAGCTGTTGTGGTTGTTATCCATGACATCAACTTCGCGGCTTGTTATTCGGATAAGATCATCGCGTTGAAAAAGGGAAAAGTGGTCGCGCAAGGCAGTGTTGAAGCAGTGATTCAAGCGGATATTCTTGAGAGTATCTACGAAACGCCGTTTAACATCGTTGAAGTGGATGGAAAGCGCATGTGTACCTACTACTAGCATCCAGAATTGAGTGAAGCCCCACTGGATGGCTTCACTCACTACAGCGTTTACTTTGTGAGATCCTCGATGATAGGGCATTTGCTCCCTTCATCACCTGGGCAAGTTGACACCCATTGCTTCAATTGCTTTTCAATCTCTTTGAGTTCGCGAAGTTTGATTTCAACTTCAAGGAGTTTTTCTTGTGCTTTCGCTTTGACTTCGCGGCTCTTTCTGTTTGGATTTTGCGCGAGTTCGACAAACTCTTTGCATTCGATTAGGGAAAATCCGGCGTTCTTAGCCCGCGAGATTAGGTTTAGCTCTTGAACATGCTGATCGCTGTACTCTCGGTATCCTGCATCGCTGCGACAAGGCGGCGTGATTAAGCCTTTTTCCTCGTATAAGCGAATAGATTTGCTCGACAAATTTGTCAGTTTAGCGACCGCACCTATGTTCATGTTTTCCTCACTCCTAATATCTGAGTGTTATCTCCGTTTGTCGTTAAAGATGTTTTACTACTTTTGCTGGTGGAACGCCAAACTCTTTTTTAAACGCATTGGTAAAGTTCGCAGGGTGGTTGTAGCCTGCCTCGTATGCGGCTTCTGTCACCGTCAGCACACCGCGTTCTAATCCAGTTTTGGCGACGTGAAGCCGTCTTTGGCGAATGTAGCTTTTCACGGTAACGCCTAACTCATCTTTAAAAACGCGCTGCAAGTTGGATGTACTCATTGAGAAACGTGCAGCCAAGACATCTAAGCTCATCGGCGCTTCGAGGTGGGTTTCAATAAAATGTAGAATCCGTTTAATGCGTTCAGATTGTGGTGCCTCTTTTGACGCAATGTGTCTTGACTCGCTTTGATCAACCAGCGTAAACATTTTTTGAATTAGCTGCAAAGATAGCGATTCAAGCTTTAGACTGCCCAATAATTCGGTAGGTTGCTCGCAACTGAGAATCCGATTAATGAGATTGAGCGTATCGCCATTAATGGGTTGTCTTAGGTAATTGAGATGAGTTTGAACAAATTGGCTTGGGCTCCCATTTTGATTAAGACGAGACTTAAGCCAAGAGGGTGAGATAACGATATTCACTTTGGTGAGTTGATTGTCTTTTTCAATACTGCGATGAAAGCTTACTGGATGTGTTAGGTTGACCATGACGACTTCAGCGCATCGCGCACCATCCAATTTAAACTCTAGATCGTCGTAGCCAAAAGTGAGCGTACCGTCTAAAACGATGGTCAAGATAACACAGGGTTTGATTGATGAGACCACGTGCGTGTTGACCAACTCATGACTGGTTCCACCATATAAGGTGAACGCTTCAGGCGCTTCGTAATTGAGGAGTTTTCCTTCAAGGATTGGAGAGTTGGTGAACCGAGTTTGGCTAAAGATTACCCTTCGATTGTTTTCAATGACAGTCTTTGTGAGCACCACCTTAGGGATAGAAGTGGGAGCGCGTGAACCAGGTTCCATGGTAGTGATTCCTCATAACTGTTATGCGATTTGGCATAACCGCAAATTCTTCTCGTTAATAAAAATGACACTTATCATACATGCGAATTGTTATCATTACCAACTAGGAATATTTCTCATGGGAAGGGTTAACCTCACACAATTAAAACCTACACTGGTTTACTGCGCTATAGCGGCTGCAATAAGCCAGCCTACGATCGCGCAAGAAACCAGTTACTTTGACGAAGTGTTAGTTTGGGGTACGAAAGTCTCGAGCAACACCGAATCAATTGGCGCGCAGGATATGTCACTGAAACAAGCTGATCATATGTCTGACTTGCTTCGAGACATTCCTGGTGTCGATGTGGGAGGAACTCACTCGGTCAATCAGCGAATTAATATTCGTGGTCTTGATGAAACGGATTTAGATATTCGTCTCGATGGTGCTTCTCAACATGCCAACATGTTCCACCATATTGGTAATTTGACGCTCAATCCTGACATTTTAAAGAGTGCCGATATTCAAGTAGGTAGTAATTCGGTGACGCAAAATGGACTGGGAGGCTCCGTCTATTTCGAGACCAAAGATGCGAAAGATCTTCTTCGCTACGATGAGCTCTACGGTGCCAGAGTTTATGGTGGGTATGCCAACAATGCTAGCCAACAAGGTTCATTGACAGCTTACGCGCTTCTCGGTGAGCGTATTGATGTAATGGTCTATGGTCACTATGTTCAACGTGATGACTTTGAAGATGGCCGAGGCGTTGAATCATTTGGCGTCGCAGGTGATACCTACAATGTGTTGGGTAAGGTTGGTTTTGAGCATTCAGAGCAACATCGTTTTGAGTTTGCTTACGATGTATATCGCGACAGTGGTGACTACAGCCCGAGGCCCGATTGGTCTGTCGATGCGATTAAATCACGCTCAAATGAAGAGTTAATCCCAACAAATTATGACCGCGATACATTGACGTTGTCATACCAGCTCACGGGTGATCAGCATCGCGGTAAGGCGTCGCTTTACAGTACTCGAACGGAGATTAAACGTGATGAATCTCAAATTAAAAGTCGTTGGCCTACCGACCGCCTATCAGTAAACACTGCAGAGAACAGAAACACAGGATTTAATGCCCAGTTCCAAAGCGATTATTCTCTGGCTGGAGTAAGCAGCACGCTGACTTACGGAACGGACTATATGAACAAAAACAGCAAAAGTACTTATGGTAGTCAAAACTACGCTGATGAAACCGCGATAAGTACGGCTGTATTTATGGAGAATCAATGGTTTTTCACTGATACCTTCTATATGACTGCTGGTCTCAGATTTGATGATTACCAAAGAGAAGCGGAAACGGGTAAAGAAGACTTTAATGGTGTGACATGGGCGTTAGCATCAGAATGGCAAGTTGCCACAGATTGGGCACTTTTTGCCAGTGTGAGAAGTCTATTTAAAGGCCCAGAACTGCTTGAGTCGTTCGTAAAGTACCAAGATGTTGCTCAGTTGGACGACGACATAAAGGCTGAAACTGGCTTAAACACGCAGGGCGGAGTGCGATTTAATAAGTTTATAGATGAGCATCATGTTGCGGCTAACCTAACCGTCTTCAAAACGACAATCGATGATTACATCATTGCGGCTTATGATGGATCAACGCGCGGATACCGGATCTTTAACCATGGTGACATGGAAATCAAAGGTTTTGAGTTAAGTACAACCTATGGGTATGAGAACTTTACGTCCAAGCTGTCTTACTCTCGCTCAGATAACAAAGATAAGACTAATGGGGGGCCAATTTTAAATACTCTAGGCCGCTCATCCCGAAGCACAGATGTCGGAGACAGCATCGCATTGACACTAGATTATCAAGCAGAGTCGATAGATACGATATTCGGCTGGACATCACAGTGGGTTAAAGAGGAAGACAACGTACAAGAGGGCACACCTGTTAAAGAAGGATATCATGTACACAACGTATACGCGCAGTGGATTCCATCAGATATCGATAATCTGTCAATTACTTTTGGCATCGACAATTTATTCGATACGGAATATGCATCTCATGCGTCTAAGACTGGCGTTGTTGGGGATATTACCGCCGATGATTACGAACCTGGCAGAAACGTGAAGCTTTCGGCGGCCTACCAATTTTAATTGACTGACTTTTCACAAGATATGTTTAGCTGCCTGGACGGGCAGCTTATATTCAACTGCCAATTTATTGAGAACCACAATGAAAAAAAAGACTACGATTTACTCTGAGCACGCCAGCAAATATCTAACGGTTCTGTGTCGTCACTTTTCAAGGAAAGTTGACGCAGTGTGGGATGAAGTGAGTGGCCATGTGACCTTTCCCATGGGAGAGGCAAGGATGCAAGTTGAGCCATCAAACTCCGCTCTCACCATTTATTGTTGTGCTGATGGGGAAGAAAAACTCCAAACCATCATGGCAATCATAGAATCCCATGTTCACCTTTTTGCTCGCCGTGAGCCCATTGAGCTAGTGTGGGAGCCCTAATTCGCTAGTTCATCAATCTGCGGCGGATTATGGTTTAGCGTCCATAAAATCGCGTCTTCTAGCGGCATTGCCGGACTGTAATAAAAACCCTGAATGTAATCGCAGCCATATTTATTTAAAATGTGCAAAATCTCTTGTTGTTCAACGCCTTCTGCAACCACGCTATAGCCTAGTCCATGTGCTAATGAGATCGCGTTAGACACTATAGAGCGGTTACGTTCATTTCTCTCTAATTGATATAAGAACGATCGGTCGATTTTGATTTGATCAACAGGAAGATCGCGCAGGAGTGACAGTGAAGAGTAGCCGGTACCAAAATCGTCCAAGCTTATTTTAAATCCAAGCGATTTCAATGCCTCTAGACGCTTCTCTGGGCTGCGTAATCGGTTAATTGCAGTGCTTTCTGTTATTTCCAACACAATAGAGTCAGTTAATGATGGTGTTCGTGTTGCTAAGGCAACGAGTTGATTTTCTAGGCTTCTACCCATGAGATCTTTCGCTGACAAGTTGACGTGCACAGGGCAGTGAATTCCGTGTTGATGAAACGCCTCAATATCTGCGACGACATGGTCAAGTAACCACTCGGTGATGGAGTTGATCTTATTGCTTTGCTCCGCGACGGGGATAAAATCAACCGGGCTGATGGTCGTCCCGTCGGGTTTGACCCAACGCATCAATGCTTCATACCCACAAACTAGGTTGAGTTTACTGCACACGATGGGTTGATAGTAAATTCTGAACTGTTGCTTCTCTAGCGCTTCATCAATGGCGCGTGAAATTTCCAGTTTTTGCCGAGCACCTTGATTCATGGAAGGATCGAACTTAGCGCTCTCCCTGCCACTGCGCTTCGCCCAATACATCGCCATATCAGCAGCGTTGATCACTTGCTCGGCATCTTTGCCTTGATCCGGGAATCGGCTGATGCCAACGATAGCACTGCTGGTGAGCTCGAAGCCATCGATAGAGAATGTCTTTTTAAGCTCAATGTTTATCGTATTCGCGAGTGACTGGATTGCTATATCATTCTGGTTAGGGCAAATGACAATAAACTCGTCACCACCAATTCTGGCAACAAAGTCGCCTCGAGTGATGTTGGAGGCAATGCGCTGGCCGATTTGCACCAACAACTGGTCACCACAAAAATGCCCCATACCATCATTGACTTGTTTAAAATTGACCACGTCAACCATCAAAAGATGGAAAGGTACTTGGTTATCGATTAAACAGTTAATGGTTTCAATACAGTGCTTTCTGTTAGGTAGAGAGGTTAGGGGATCATGAAGCGCGTTGTACTTTTCTTCTTCCGCTAGGTGGTGAAGTTTTTTGATGGTGTTGAGGCTAAAGGTGGTCACCATATAAACAAACACACTGCCTGAAAAGAGAATAATGGATAAGCCAAACACCACATTATTGACTTGTTGTGTCATCAGAAGAGACACCAATACAGATGTGTAACCAACCACAAACAAAGCTATTAATAGACTCAGTGCTCGCCAGCTTTTGTGTTTGGTTTTTGTGCAAATTTGGCGAGCTGGAACTAAACCAAACAGCAACAATATGATGCCAACAGTGATGAGAAGAACTGCTAATGTATACAAGTTGTCACCATTGTTTGTCTATTGACCTTTCGGGTTGCCTTAAAATCTGGTGTGCAAATGAAATCGTTTGCACTTATTTATTGTAGAACCCTCAGCACTGATTATAAAACTAACATTAAATTTTACCGTCGAATTAAATTGACAGTTGCTTTAGATCAACAAAAGTTATTTGTTTTGTTTAATTTAGCTAAAGAAAGTTGAAAGATTCAAAAAAAATTGAATAATGGTATTCATAACGATACAAGCATAGTGCTTTCAATACACGGTCTGAAACAGGATACATCCCTCATGTCAAATTCGTATGTGCTGGTTATTAACTCAGGTAGCTCATCACTTAAGTTTGCTGTTATCGATTCTAAGTCGGGAGACGCGATTGTCTCTGGTCTTGGTGAGTGCTTCGGTCTTCCAGAAGCCGTCATCAGCTGGAAATACAATGGTGAGAAAACGGAAGAAGCGATCACTGCCCCAGATAACCACCATCAACATGCCATCAACCGTATTGTTGCTTTGATGGAAACACTAGGCTTCACACAAGATTTAGTTGCTGTGGGACACCGTATCGTTCACGGTGGTGAGAAGTTCACTTCAACGGTTCGTATTAATGATGAAGTGCTCGCAGAAATTGAAAACCTGTCTGACTTGGCTCCGCTCCACAACCCAGCAGGCGCAAAAGGTATTCAAGCTGCAATGCAAGCATTCCCGAGCCTTCCTCAATTTGCTGTCTTTGATACTGCGTTCCACCAAACGATGCCGCAAAAGGCATTTACAGGTGCTATCTCGAACGAACTGTACAAAGAATACGGCATCCGTCGATACGGTTTCCACGGCACTAGCCATTACTTTGTTAGCCGCGAAGCAGCGAAAATGCTTAACAAACCTGTTGAAGATGCGAGCTTTATCTCTGTTCACTTGGGCAATGGCGCATCAGTGTGTGCGATCGAAAATGGTGAGTCAGTAGATACGTCTATGGGCTTCACACCGTTAGCTGGTCTAATGATGGGCACACGCTCTGGTGACCTAGATCCAGGTGTGATTGAGTTCCTAATCAAAAAAGGTTGGACGACAGAGCAAGTCTTCGAAACGTTGAATAAGAAATCAGGTTTCCTTGGTGTTTCCGGTCTAACGTCAGACGCACGTGGTATTTTAGAAGCGATGGAAGAAGGCCACGAGGGCGCTAAACTGGCGTTCGAAGTCTTTACTTACCGAGTGGCGAAGTACATTGGCTCTTACCTAATCCCACTTAGCAACCTAGATGCGATTATCTTTACCGGTGGTATCGGTGAAAACTCATTGCCGATTCGCCGCGAAATCTTAAACAACCTTAAGTTACTGGGCTTCGTTGAAGATGAAAAAGGCAACGAAGATGCACGTTTTGGTAACGCAGGTATCATCGCGAAGTCATCAATCCTTGATGCAGTGGCTATGGTTATCCCAACCAACGAAGAGTTTGTTATTGCTCAGCAGTCAGTAGAGCTACTGTAAAAAACTCATAGCGTTATTAGGAATATCTCACTGTCAGGCGAACCTTTTTGGTTCGCCTTTCTTGTTTTCAATAAACTTAAACCGGAATTAATATCCAATCAGGAAGCAAAGAACAAAGAAAGATGGCATTTAGGCACATCGTTTACCTGACAAATAGATGGAACTTAGCTGATCGTCTCACTGAGTTGCTGCGTACAGAAAGGCTAAAAAGGAATAAAATACTATGGCCTTCGTTTATGTCAGTATCGGCAGCAACATTAACCGCGAATATCACGTTACAGAATCTCTCAAAGCATTAAATCGACATTTTGCCCCCCTAGCTGTATCACATTGCTACGACTGCGAGCCCGTTGGTTTCGAGGGAGATAATTTTCTGAACCTAGTAGTTGGTTTCGATTGTGACCTTCCTGTTGCAAAGTTGGCTGAAGTTCTAAATCAAATCGAATTTGATAATGGTCGTCAGCGTGAGACTAAAGAATACGCTTCACGCACGCTAGACATCGATATCCTTCTTTACGGCGATAAAGTAGGAATCATTGACGGAGTAGAACTGCCACGAGGTGAGATCACCGAGTACGCGTTTGTTCTTCGCCCGCTAGTCGACTTAGCGCCTCAAGAGCGCCATCCAATCTTAGGCACTCCCTTTCAGCAGTTATGGGATAGCTTCGATCAGCAGAGCCAAAAGACTGACGTTATACCGTTCAAGGTTAGCTTACCTTCGGCCATTACAGTGCCTTCAAAATAACGAATGGCGTCTTAATCGCACGCACTTTATTGATCTTTTGTTACAACAAGCACGTACGTGACTTCACCTTCTAGGGAGAGAAACTGTCATGAATAACAACGCCATTATTACGATCACTAATCTCAGACTAAGAACCTTCATAGGTTTCAACGAAGAAGAGAAAACAAAGCAGCAAGATATTGTTATAAACGCAGAAATCCATTACCCCGCCAACAATCTCTGCCTCGCCGATGATGTAGATAACGCTCTCAACTACAAAAACATCTGCAAGACAATTATTCACCATGTCGAATCTGGCAGATTTCTGTTGTTGGAAAAACTGACCAGTGACGTACTCGGAATCTGCATTGACCACCCATGGGTGCAGTATGCGCAAGTAAGAATCGACAAACCTCATGCGTTACGTTTCGCTGACTCCGTATCGCTAACCTTGAGCTATCAAGCAGACCAAGATACTAATTCATAAGGATTGAGCCAATGTTGACCAAAGAAGCTGAAAAAGTACGAAATGCTCTACTCTCCAGAGGGCTTGAAACTCCGATGACAACAAGCGAAATGAGCAGTGATCAAAAGTACAATCGCATCAAAGGACTATTAACGGAAGTTGTGAGTACGCTTGGGTTGGACTTAACCGATGACAGCCTCGCTGAAACGCCTCACCGGATCGCGAAAATGTATGTCCATGAGATTTTTTCCGGGCTTGATTACGACAACTTTCCTAAAATCAGTGTCATCGATAACAAGATGTCCGTAGACGAAATGGTCAAGGTTTCGGACATAGATTTAACCTCAACCTGTGAGCACCACTTCATCACGATTGACGGTCTAGCACAAGTCGCCTATATACCGGAATCTAAGATACTTGGGCTATCGAAAATTAACCGAATCGTTCGATTTTTCGCCCAGCGACCTCAGGTCCAAGAGCGTTTAACTCAACAAATATTGGTGGCGATACAGACGCTGGTCGAGACGGAAAACGTCGCCGTGAGCATTAAAGCGACTCATTATTGCGTCAAATCAAGAGGAGTCATGGATGCAAACTCTGAAACCTCAACAACGGCGCTCGGGGGCATTTTCAAGACCAACCCTCAAACCAGAGCAGAGTTTTTAAGATGAGTGAGACAATTCTAATAACCGGAGTGGGAAAACGTCTTGGCTTTGCGTTGGCGCAGAAGCTGTTGTCTGATGGATACCGCGTGATCGGTACTTACCGACGCGATTATCCTCAGCTGCAACGATTGCGTGACGATGGGGCAGACCTGCAGCAGGTAGACTTTTATCAACATAGCAGCGTTGAGCGTTTTCTTGATTATGTCGGTCAGGAGTATAAGTCGCTAAGAGCCATCATACACAATGCGTCTGACTGGAAGGCAGAGAATAAAGAGAACCCGAGCGAGAATGCGTCGCAAATTATGACCCAGATGATGACGGTTCACGTTAGCGTACCGTACCTGATCAATTTGACACTCAAAGATCAACTCATGTTTGGCGACAACACTTCAGACATCATCCACATCAGTGATTACGTGGCAGAGAAAGGCAGCAAGAAACACATTGCGTACGCTGCAAGTAAAGCTGCTCTCAATAACTTGACGCTTTCCTTCTCCGCGATGTTGGCGCCAAAAGTTAAAGTGAACACGCTTTCTCCAGCCATGATCAAATTCAATGACCATGATGATGACGCATACAAAGCCAAGGCGCTACAAAAAGCGTTGCTCCCAAGAGAGGCAGGTTTTGAAGAAGTGATCGATGGGATTAAATTTGTCCTAGGTAGCCACTATATGACTGGAAGAATTTTGCATCTTGACGGTGGGAGACACTTGAAGTGAAAGTCTTGTCATTCAAACGGTGCTTACCGTTTTCTATGCTCACTGACTCTTGATGCGTGTATTTGCTATTGCCAAAAGCGAGCCTAGAGCTCGCTTTTTAGTTCTATACGCTAGGGTGTGCAGTGCCTAATCCATCCGGGTAATAAAGGTTTGCTCGTCATCAACAAAAGCGACAAAGCCACCGTGATAGATAAACACCCGACCGCGCCCCTCAACCAGACAGGCAAGCTGGGGATTCAAATCTTCTTCGATATCCTTGCTTTGAAATGTGCCCGTATCAGTGATCACACCACTGAGTTTAGGCAGATACCCATAAGCGCGTTTGGCTTGATCAATCAAGCTCAGTTCGCTGGTGGTAGAAAAGTAAGAGGGAATGGCTCCGGCTTCTTCTATGAAAAGAGGCTTCAGCTCTTCAAAAGCGGTAATCACTAGCCAGTCGATATCGTTTACGCGATGAATAAACATAGAGTGTCTCAATAATTCTGATGGCGCGATTTTATCACTATAAGGTGAGCTAAGAACAGTTTCGTCAATAGGGGAGTGAATAAAATCCTCCGCCCAATCTTGTTCAAGACAATGTAGACTTGGACCCTTTCAAAGTTTAAAAACGGAGTTTTCTTTATGCGCAAATCAGATAAGAAGGTAGAGAACCTCATTAGAGAAGTACTGACCGACGTTTGTGAAGATACATTAAAGGGCTACGATGGCTTCCTATGGGTGACTCATACCGTCAAACACGCTGCGTTTCCGCAAAGCCTAGAAATTGTCTGCGTATTTGGATCTGACCAAGACCGAGCCAGTTTTCTCGCGGGCGAGGGCCAACAGCATGTCTCCACAACTATCCAAAACGCATTTAGTAAAGCTGGTGTGCAACTAAAAAACGCAAGCAAGCATATTCGCTACGATGTTCAGCAAAGTCGTAATGGCCGCCGACAAAGAAAGTGAATGAAGTGTTGTTGGGGGAACTCATTTGTGCCTTAAAATGAGTTATAGCCATGTATTGTGACGAGAAAAGATAGTCGAATTGGCCGAAGAAAAACTACTAGTACATTCTATTTATGGAGACTTTAACGTTGGTTGATTCAGCTCATTATGAACTAGGTTACTAAAAGTATACTAATTGTATTCAAACTCTAGGTAACTAAAATATACCGTAAGACGCTCGCCATTAGGTAACTACCCTTACACCTATTCGATGTGCGTACTCAATAACTATGAGTGACGTTTTTATTATCAATGCTGATAAACTACGTTGCTTAGCTTCTCCAAATGACGCGGGGCTGTATGAAAGCAAAAGTTGAAGTTGATTCAAAAGGGCGTAAGAGCGTTGTTGGTGCTTGTATCGAGCCTTGTGCGATAGAAAAAGGTATGAGGATTTTGGGTTCAAAATGGAAGGGCTCAATTATCTACCACCTCAAAGATGGTCCAGTGAGATTCAATGACCTTTCAAGAATGTTGGGCGGTGCAAGCAAGAAGATGGTCGACCAGCGTCTAAAAGAACTAGAAAGTGAAAAGATGGTAATACGTCGCGTGCTCAATGAAAAACCGCTGGCAGTCAGTTACGAACTCACCGAGTTTGGACGCAGTGCGTTAACGATTCTCGATGAGTTGAGAAAATGGTCTGAAAGCAACAATGTGCAGCTAAAATAGCGTGAGCAACAGTCATCTATCTCCCTCTTTAACGTAACAAGGCAACCAATATGGTTGCCTTTCGAGCTGGAGGCTCAATAGTCTAGCGTGCCACGGATAGGGTAGTGGTTCTCCGGGTTACGAATCCATGCCAAACCTCGGGTCAGCGCACCGAGTTCTGGTCTTACAAACGGGTTATTGGACAGGTCAACAACGTGTAAGTTGCCGTGTTCATTGACTACAAACAACCCTGGCTCTGCAAAGTTATGGTCGGTTTCTGCTTCGGAACGTGGTAGCGATATATAAAGCCCCAAAGTCTTCATTTGATGCTCAGAAAGACCATAAGCGATTGGAAAACTGATATCGAGCTTTTTTAGGTGTTGCTCCAATTGTTGCTTCGAGTCACCAGAGACGGCCAGAATATCAACGCCTGAGTCACTAAATGCTTGTTTATAGGTCTCAATTTCATTGAGGTACTTGGTGCAAAGTGGACAGTGTTTGCCACGATAGACAAACACCGCTTGCCATGTTGCATCACCTTGAGGTTGACCTAGCTTGACCTTGGTTCCATCAAGCTTTGTTGCCTCTAATGTAGGAAAAGCGTCACCCGCTTTGAGTTTTTGTGAGTATGTCATCTCGGCTCCTGGGATTGAGGTCACAACGAGCTTAAAAAAGATATGCCACTAAAAAACAAGTTGCAACCAGTATACTTTTAGTAACCTAGCTTTGATTTGTCTGAGCCATTAACTCAGTTAAGATCTGTTTGTAGCCTTTTACGGGATGTGCCCCTGAAACACCATGTTCTCCATTAAAAATCACCGTTGGCACACTAGATACGCCCATTTTTTGCCATTGTTTCTCTGTACTACGGACTGAACTGCGTCGTTGTGCGTCATTTAGCCAACGCATTCCTTCTTCTGGGTCTAGGCCCACAGAAACTAGCTCTTGCTTAAGAACTTTATGGTTAGAGACGTCTTTCTGCTCACTGAAAAAGGCGGTAAAGAAACGCAATTTTAGTTCAGTTTGCTTGCCCATACTCTTGGCGTAATCAAGCAAAAGGTGTGCGTCAAAGGTATTCACCATCTTCATTTCATCAAAGTAGTTAAACTTGAAGTCATGTTCAGCGCCAATGCTGGCGATACGAATGCGCGCGTTTTTACTTTCCTCTGCGCTACTTCCATATTTACGAGCAACGTGATCTCGAAGGTTTTCACCTTCGGCTGGCATATCAGGGTTTAGTTCAAAAGGCTGCCATTCAATCTCGATGCGGTCTTCAATTCCAAGCTGTTCGATCGCTGCTTTTAAATGGTTGTATCCGATGATGCACCACGGGCAGACAACATCGCTAATAATGTCGAGCTTAATTGTATTATTCATATGAGTTTCCTACTCAAAGCACTGTGCTCACGTGGCAAACAGTGCTTTGATTTGCGTTTAATTATCTTTGAGTAAGCTTCAAGTTCTTTAGACTCTTCTGGGGCCGTTTATGGATTGTAGTCAGTAAATTCAGTGCTCATGACTCCATTCTTAGAAGTGTGCGTCTAGGTGTGCTTCAAAGCGAGCAAAGTCGTTCTCAATGTCTGCGTTTTTCATCACGTCGTAGCAAGCAAACGTTGGCAGTTCAGTCATGCCAAAGAAGCGGAAGTTTGCGTGCATGTGGAACATCAAATCATCAACACTGCGACCTCGGAATAGGTACTCGCTATCATCATTAAATGACTCTTCTGGCGCGTTGAAGGTAAAAGAGAGCATGTATTTGGTATTTGTACGGGTGCCGCCTGTGCCATAGTTTTTCTTTGGTTCCTCTGGTGTTCGGCCATCAAACGCACATAGTGCACCACCCATACCAGCTGTGAATACTTCATCCATGTATTTCTTGAAAGACCATGGGATGGTCATCCAGTTGACAGGTGACTGAAGGATCACTCGATCTGCCCATTCAAAGTTCGCCAGTTGCTCGTCAACTACGATGTCATCTTGCATTGTAACTACGCGAACTTCGTGGCCCTTTGATTCTAACTGGGTGCGAGCTTTCTCAACTAAAGCCGCATTTAATTTGCCTTCAGAAAATGGAGATGGTTCGTGTGCGTTAATGATTAGAACGTTACTCATGATATTAACCCTTCAATATTGGATGTTTACAGAGCGAATAATGATTTCGCTGTCTTGCGGTTTATTATGGTTACCTGCATTTCTAGTGCAATTAGTTAACTTTTAGTAACTACCATGAAGTTCGATTGAAGTTTGTTTAAGTCTTTGTTTAATCGTAATTTAATTTTTTAAAATGGAGTGGAATATGAGTGGATCGGCGAGGAAAGGTTACCAAAAGTATACTAATTGAAATTATTGAGGGGCTAGCATACTGAACACAACATGCGGCTTAGCGCAGTGATTTTGTAAAGGGCGTAACTTTATGGATTTAGCCAAGAAACATCCATTATGGCGTAAACCCAAGCATCAGCTGGATGCGCAGACCTGCAGTGATCATGTGCACTGTATAGAGATTTTTTACGATTTGGCTCATGTCGTATCGATTTTCGTGCTGGGAAATTACTTGAGTCATCACCTTGGCATTACCGGATTCACCGTTTTTGCGTTGCTATTTATCGTGATTTGGTCTGCATGGTTTGACATAAGCCTTTTTAAATCGATTTATGTCAGCACTGATGTACAACACCGTTACATTATGGCGGCGCAGATTGCCACAATAATGATTATGTCATCCGCTATCGTGCATATTGGTGGTGTTGGGTAGCTCAATGCAATCTAGCTTAGTGCTCGGTTAAGCCATTGCTCAAACCTAATACACATCGCATATCCAAAGGTCGCTTTCGACGGCAAGTGCGATAATGTCGTTTTCGGATAGTTGCAATTGTTTAGCAACAGGCTCGATGCTTACCCAATCGTTGGTCTCAAGCCATTTAGTGATCTGCAACGTGGCGCCGATCTTACCTGAGTGATGTACCAACGCACTGGTAATCGCGGAGTCTAGCTTCAAGCTTTGGCCAATATCTTCAATGTTCATATCTAACATGGCATCGGTTAAAGAGAGCAATCCTGTCAAATAGGCTTGTTCGGCTAAACTCTCTTGGTTTAGATAGCGCATGGTCAAATACATAAGACGTGCTCGCCTTAAAGCAAAAAGCTGAAGGACTGGCGGCTTTTCGCTGCCTAGTTGCGAGAGCAGAGCATAAGAGCAGTATTTAACCACCTTACTGTCGCCAAGATAAGCCAGAGCCTGTTTGACACTGGTAATGTCTCCGACCAACCCCGCGTTATTGACGTACCTGAGAAGTTGATAGCTCAAACTTGCACTTTGGTTGATTACATTAGTGATTTTGTTGTAATCCAATGGTGTCGATGCGATTAACTTGGATAGGCTGACTAGCGTTTCAGTTGAAGAGCTCAGCCTAGTACGCTTGATAAGTTGAGGCTTAGTAAAGAAGTAGCCTTGGAATAGTTCAAATCCCCACTTTTTAGCTGCTTCAAACTCGTCATAGCTTTCCACTTTTTCTGCTAAAAAGCGGATGTCGTAACCTTGGAGACTGCGAATGGTTAGCCCGCATTTTATCATCGACATGCTCTGAATATCGAACTTAATGATGTCAATCAGAGGGTAAAAAGATTGCCATTCATCGCTAGGGGTAAAGTCATCCAGTGCCAGTGTGTAACCTTGTGATTTTAGTCCGCTTAACACTTCAAACAATTCTTCTGTCGGCGAGCAAGTCTCGAGTATTTCGACAACGATAGCTTGTGGAGGGAAGTCCATCGCCGCGCCATTGAGCAGTGAATCGTAGTCAAAATTGATGAAGGCAGGCGTTTTGCCCAAAAGCCCCACGATGTCACCCAAAAAGTGCTCGGCATACATTCTAGCGGTTGCTTCTGTGTCAGCGACACCTTGTGGATAACAATTGGCCATGCTGTTTCGATACAGAAGCTCATAACCAAAAACGTTACCATCAACCTCAAGGATAGGTTGCCTAGCGATGTAGGTGTTGGTGTCCAAATTTGTTTGCATGCTTGCAACTACCATTGTTTTGATTGTATTAGCAGTTATTAATATAACTAAAAATAAGTCACTTTTGTTACAAAAATATTTCACGCGCCAATTTGTTCATTTCTTAACTATAGCGAATAGCAGAGCCAACGATGTAATCGCTTCACATTTGGGCTCGCTCAACATTAAAATTTTTGGTTGCCTTTGACACATTGATTGGACGCAGGAGTGAACCGAGTCCAGCCTTTTGCCGTAATTAAATCACTATTAACCAACAGGAACGGTCAGATGTTAAAGGGTGACGAAGTATCTCGCATTATTGAGATGGCATGGGAGGACCGAACGCCATTTGAGGCGATAGAAGTCCAGTTCGGGTTAACAGAGCCTGAGGTGATCCAGTTAATGAGGCGCAATCTAAAGTCTAAGAGTTTCAAGCTATGGCGAGAAAGGGTGTCTGGGAGAACAACCAAACACATCGCACTGCGGAGTCGTGATGTCATCAGGGGTTACGCGCCCACGCAATACAAACATCGTTAACAGGAAGGGGCACGGATAGCGTTTTCGCGCCCCCAATATTCTCATTATTAATCTGGCGCTAAGGCTCGCCAAGATGAGGGTTCTCCCTCTTTGGTGAGGGGAAAGAGCGCTTTGTCTGGTTTGGCATAACTCAAACGGTGAACGCGCTGGGTGACGTGATAACTGTCCAAGCCAGAAATAGTGACGAGGTCTAGAGCTTCGAGGTCAACGTAACCGTCGGGCATGATGACCTGCTCTGGCAAACTTACGTGAACGACTTCCCCAATCACCATTTCCGTATCGTTGCTATTAATGATGATGTGCTCACGCAGTTCTAACGCCATTTTTAGGGGACTTTCCAAAACAAACGGGGCAGAGATGTTGTCTTCATAATGGGGCGTCAAACCAGCTGCGTTGAATTCTGAAACGTTTTTAGGATAACGAGCAGAGGTTTGGTGAGCTTGCTGTGCAAAATCAAGCGCTATTGCATTGATGGTGAAACTGCCTGTACTCAAAATATTGTCTAGCGTATGTCGTTCTACTTTGCGCGGTCGAACAATAAAGCCGAGCAGAGGTGGGTTCGAGCCCATATGGATCACGGAGCTGACAACCGATACGTTTTCATTGCCGTGTTCATCGCGTGTACCGATTAAGTTGGCACTTTTATAGCCCGACAAACAGTTTATAAGGCGGGTGCGTTGCATTTTTTCGAGCGCTTCAATGTCAGCGCGGGTCAATGTCTTATTGTGCATATGAATCGGGCAGCGAGTCGCTGCCCTCCTATTATTGACGGGTTGGAACGAACGTTTACTTGGGCATAATCACTGTATCGATGACATGGATAACGCCATTCTTAGCTTTTACATCTGTTGCAACAACATTTGCGTTGTTAACCATAACCTTATCGCCCATCACTTTCACCATCACGTCTTGGCCCTGTACTGTGGTTGCTTTGTCTAGCTTAACTACGTCTGCTGCCATCACTTTACCTGATACAACGTGGTAGGTGAGGATAGAAACCAGTTTGTCTTTGTTTTCAGGTTTAAGCAGCATTTCTACAGTACCGTCTGGTAGTTTCGCAAACGCTTCATCAGTGGGTGCAAACACGGTAAATGGGCCATCGCCTTTCAATGTGTCCACGAGTCCCGCCGCTTTAACGGCAGCAACTAGGGTGTTAAATGAACCATTGCCAACAGCAACGTCAACAATGTCTTCCTTTTTCATTCCGTGGTCGTGAGCTTGCGCTGGCATTAAGAATGAAAAGAGTGCGAATAGTGCAGTTGTGATAACGAGAAGATATTTACTCATGGTATGTTCCTTGTAGGTGAGGGTACCGAATAATCCCTGTTAAAAGTGAAAGCTTGTACGCGGCTATTCTTAACTCGATCAACTGTGTTTCGGTTTTCCGGCTCGAACGTGTCGTTTTAAGATGCGATAGCCTTCCGAGACGACAGCGGGCTCTTTCTGCCAAGACCATAGACGCTCTCTAGCCTCACGGGCGCAGTTGTCTACATCAATGATGGGGTTCAGATAAAGGCTCTGCTTAGGAATCTCGTACATCATTATTTCCATCGGTGTCATTTTCCATGGTTCGAACAACAGGGGAGCGGGAAGGGCAGCAAGCTCAGGTAGCCACTTCTTTATAAAGTGACCATCAGGGTCGTGTTCTTGGGCTTGCTTGGTTGGGTTGTAGATACGAACGGTATTGATGCCAGTAACTCCAGCTTGCATTTGAAACTGTGGATAATGAATCCCGGGTTCGAAGTCGAGAAACAGCTGCGCAAGATGAGTGACACCGTCACGCCAATCTTGGTTCATATGATGGCAAAGTACACTGACGAGCATGGCTCGCATCCTAAAATTTAGGTAGCCGGTATGATGCAAGCAGCGCATGCAGGCATCGACCAAAGGCAAACCAGTGGTGCCGGTTTTCCACGCCTTCAACATCATTTCGTCTTTGCGTGTGCTTTGAACGATCAAGGGTTCGTAACCTCTGTTTAGGCAACGAAACTCCATTTCGACTTCAGACTCAAACTTTTGCATAAAGTGACAATGCCAATGCAAGCGTGAAGAGAGAGCAATTGCACTGCGTTTAAAGCCCTTTAACTGCCAGTGCTGCAACAGGTACTGATAAACTTCCCGCAGTGATACATTGCCCCAAGCGAGGTAAGGCGAAATACGGGTACACGCGGACCGAGACAGTGAAGGGCTCGAAATGCGGCGGTAGTAGTCTTTACCACGTCGACGAAAAAAATCATCGAGCGTTTTCCAAGCGAGTTGACTGCCGCCGGTTTGCATACCGTTAGCTTTGCCTTGCCACTCAAGAGGGGGCGAAAAGCGCATGTGTGGTTCTATCCCTTCGAGGTTTACCCAGCGAGCGTGATCGAGTTGCGGGTCGGCTAGGGGCGCGCGCATGAATGTGTGCCAACGCTCGTCCCACTGCTGGCGAGTTTTTGCCCCGCGTAGTACTGCCCCATGTTGAGACTCGTGCCATTGAATTCCGTTGGATGTAAACCAAGCAGCGAGGCGTTTATCGCGTTCAAAGGTATTGTTTAGGCCAATTTCTTGATGGGAAAAGACCTTCCCAATGGAATAGTGATGAGCTAGAGACTCAAAACACTGTGTCGCATCGCCAAACAAAATATGCACCGACGTTCCGAATGGAGTAAGTGTCTCATTGATGTCGTCAAGAGATTGCAGCACAAACCGCCAATGACGATCGGAAAAATGAGGGTCATTAAGAAGAAGGGGTTCAAAGATGTAAATGAGCGCGAATGGCGTGCCATCTTGAATCGCATCATGTAACGGTTGATGGTCGGTGAGCCTTAAATCTCTTTTTAACCAGACTAGATTGATTGATTGCATTTGGGACCTCGTTGAGTTCCCTGGTTTTACGTATTTTTAGCCCTCTGTTGTCACTTTGGTTTAAAAATAATTCCGCGCGGCGCTGTCAGTCTGTAAGCCTTGTGCTCAGAAGGACTTTGAAGATATTCAAACACATAGCATTGGCTTTTATGACATGTTGTTATGTGTAGATATATTGTATGTAAATGTAGTGAAATGTAACCATTTGACTACTTAATATGTTTGTTTATATTGGCCGACCATCGCTTTACACGGAGTTTGGCTAGTAACAATGTTTGCATATTTAATGAAACGCTTGGCGTTAGTTGTACCAACGTTTCTAGGTATCACTATCTTGATATTCGCGATTACGCGCTTTGTCCCCGGGGGCCCTGTTGAACGAATGCTGGCGAATATGCAGCCACAGGGAGATGCGGGTGGAGCGAGTGTGGTTGGCCAAAATTCAGCCCTGTCTGAAGAGCAGATGGCAGATCTCAATAAATTCTACGGATTAGATAAGCCAGTAACAGAAGCTTACATAGATTGGTTGACTCGATTAGCGCATTTCGATTTGGGCGAATCTACGCGTTACTACGAGCCTGTTACCGATATGATTTTCGAACGCCTTCCAGTATCACTTTTGTATGGTGGCGTTACGTTTTTTGTTAGCTACTTCATTTCAATCCCACTTGGTTATTTCAAAGCGCTCAAACATGGCAGCGTGTTTGACTCCGCCTCTTCAATAATGATTTTTGTTGGCTACGCTTTGCCCGGCTATGTGGTGGGCGTTCTGCTTATAACACTGTTTAGTTATCACTTGGAATGGTTTCCGATGGGCGGGTTCGTCGGGGAAGACTTTGATGACTTAACCACCGTCTACGACCAAATGATAGACATCGCTTGGCATGCGGTACTTCCGTTAATTTGTTATCTGATCGGCGATTTCGCGACGCTAACCATGACGATGAAAAACAACTTAATGGAGAACCTCTCTTCAGACTATATACGCACTGCGATTGCCAAAGGGTTGCCTTTTCGTAAGGCCGTACGTAAACACGCGTTGCGTAACAGCTTAATTCCTATCGCTAGTCACTTTGGTAATTCACTACTTTTCTTTATGACTGGCTCTTTCTTGATAGAAGTGATCTTTGATATTAACGGCATCGGTTTGCTTGGTTACGAGTCCATTGTCGAACGTGACTATCCCGTCGTGATGGGTATTGTCGCCATTAATGCGTGTATTTTACTATTGGGCAACATTCTCTCGGATCTCTGCGTTGCGCTTGTCGATCCTCGCGTGAAATTTGGAGCTTAAATGATGACTGTGAATCCGTTAACACTTAAGCAAATCAAACGATTTAAAGAAATAAAGCGTGGGTATTGGTCATTAGTTCTGCTGGCGTTGATGCTCATGCTCTCATTGTGCGCGGAGCTTTTGATCAACAGCAAAGCTTTGATGGTGAAATACCAAGGCAACTACTACTTCCCCGTTGTTTCAGATGTTTATGCTGGGAGCGATTTTGGCTTAGATTACGCGAGTGAAGCCAACTATCGCGATCTACAAAAACAGTTTGAAATCCGTAATCAAGGGGATTTCGTCATATTGCCTATGGTGCCTTGGAACCCTTACGAACAGGACTTTTCCGGTGATTTCCCGCCCAACGAGCCGAGTGCAGAGAGCCAACACTACCTTGGAACCGATGTTATTGGGCGCGACATCCTGGCCCGACTGGTCTACGGCTTTAGAACCGCGATGGGCTTTGCACTTTTGACGATGGCAATTTCCTACGTGATTGGAGTGTCAGTCGGTTGTGCAATGGGCTTTTTTGGCGGTAAGTTTGACTTGATTGTCCAACGCATTATTGAGACTTGGTCAATGGTGCCATTCCTTTATGTGATTATGATTTTAGTCTCGATCGCCCAGCCAACGTTCTTCCTCTTCGTCTTGATCAATGTGACTTTCGGCTGGATGGGGATCACCTGGTACATGAGAACCATGACTTACAAAGAGTCTGCTCGTGAATATGTAATGGCAGCGAAAGCGCTTGGGGCATCGACATCTCGCATTATCTTCAAACATATTTTGCCAAATACGATGGTGATGATTGTGACACTTGCTCCGTTCACGATAGCAGCCAACATCACCGCATTGACGGCACTTGACTATTTAGGGCTAGGTCTTGTCCCTCCTACACCAAGCTGGGGCGAGCTACTTCAACAAGGGAAATCGAACCTTGATTCACCATGGATTGTGACGTCAGTTGTTATCGCCATTGTTTCTGTATTGGTGATGGTCACATTCATTGGGGAAGCGATTCGCACGGCGTTCGATCCAAAAAAATATACGTTATACAAATAATAATTAAGGAAGCAGTGATGATTAAAAAAGGACTATTAGCCTTGCTGATTAGCGGATCGGCCTATGCAGACGTGCTGCCTGAAAACTTGTTGTGGCACACGAATTGGGATGACCCTATTTTTTCTTCGCCGGAAGCGACACGTGGCGGCACATTGCGCAGCTATATGCTCAGTTTTCCTCAGACCTTGCGTTCGGTAGGGCCCGATGCCAACTCTGGCGTACGTTACTATTTGATGGACGGTGCTCCGAAATTGGCGCAACGTCATCCAGATACAGGCAACTGGATTCCTCAGCTCGCTAACGAATGGGCGTTTGGCGAGGACCAAAGAACGGTTTACTTCAAGTTAAATCCTTCGGCTAAATGGTCAGACGGTAAAGTAGTCACCGCAGACGACTATCTGTTTATGCTGACTTACTACCGTTCTAAAGACATCGTTGACCCTTGGTATAATGATTTCTTTCAGAGCTCGATTTCGAGTGTTGAAAAATTCGATGACTACACCATTTCAATTGAACTGGCTGAGCCAAAAAGCAATGACGAGCTTATGTCATTACTCAATACGCCAAGCAATGGCGTTCAACCCCGTCCTAAGCATCACTTTGCAAAGATTTCTGATGCCAACGGCGACGGCATGGATGACAACTTTGTTCGTAAATACAACTTTAAACCAGAACCAACGACGTCTCCTTACTACATAGACAAAGTAAAGAAGGGGAAAAGTATTACCTTCAAACATGTGGGGGCCGATTGGTGGGGTTACGAGAACAAGTACTATCAACATCGCTTTAATGTCGACAAGTTACGACTAAAAGTGATACGCGATAACGATATTGCGCGCAAACATTTTGAAAAAGGGTCACTGGATACCTTCGCGATGGTGCTTCCTCATTTGTGGCATGAAAAAGCGAACACAGAACCATTTCAAAGAGGATTTATCCATAAGTTTTGGGGCTTCAATCAAACGCCACAGGGGGCTGGGGGGCTGTGGATCAATACCTCAATGCCATTGCTTAGCGACATTAATGTACGCAAAGGTATTACTTACGCCACAGATTTTGATGGGATGATCAAAAACGTGCTTCGTGGTGACTATTCACGTAAACCACACGCGATGGGATTCGGCCATGGAAAATATGACTTAGCGTCGGCAACACCACCAAGTTTTGACCCCAAGAAAGCGGCTCACTTTTTCGAGCAAGCGGGATTTGAACAGATTGGCCCTGATGGGATTCGAGTGAACGCAGAAGGTCAGCGACTCAGTTTCAAGATCACTTATGGCTACACCATCTGGACGCCGAGAATTGCTTATCTGAAAGAGCAAGCGAAACAAGCAGGGCTGGAATTTGATTTGAACCTTGTCGATGGGTCGGCAGCGTTTAAGTTCATTTTAGAGAAGAAGCATCAGTTGGCTTTCCTCAATATGGGGGGCGGCGATATCCCTGCATACAAGGAGTACTTCCACTCGAGTAATGCGAACAAACCGCAAACCAATAACCACACCAACTACAGTACGCCAGAGTTAGACAAAAAAATAGCGGCGTTTAAGTCTGAGTTTGATGTGGAGAAAAAACAGAAACTGTCGCGCGACATTCAGCAAGATATTAGTGATGCCTATGTCATTGTACCGGGCTACATGGTGCCATATACACGAGATGCCTATTGGCGTTGGATTAAGTTCCCAGCTAACCCGATGACGAAGAAAACTGGCGCCATGTTTAATATCTTAGGCACGAGCAACTTCTGGATAGATGAAGATCTAAAGAAGAAGACGCTTGAAGCCTACAAGAAAGGGGCTTCCTTTGAGCCAGTCACCATCATTGATGATAGGTACAAGCTGTAATGTCGAAACAAGTCTCTGAAATAAAGCAAGATGTGATTTTGCAAGTTCGCGATCTGGAGGTGGAATTCGACACCGACGACGGCGCGATAAAAATCATCAAGGGCGTCTCTTTTGATGTAAAAGCCGGAGAAACACTTGGTCTTGTGGGTGAATCGGGTAGCGGCAAGAGTGTTACCTCTATGTCAATCATGGGACTTTTACCTAAGCCCTATGGGAAGGTGACTGCTGGTCAAGTGCTGTATCGTGGTGAGAATTTAACCTGCGTACCAGATACGGAAATGTACAAGATGCGTGGCAACCGTATCTCAATCATCTTTCAAGACCCGATGACAGCACTGAATCCTGTGCAGACGATTGGCAAGCAACTGGTCGAAGTACTTGATTTGCACCACGGGCAAATGACCAAACAAGAAAAGGTCGATTATGCAGTCGGTCTGTTGGATAAGGTGCGTATTCCGTTACCTGAGCAGCGATTCAATGAGTATCCGCATAACTTGTCTGGAGGGATGAGACAAAGAGTGGTGATTGCCATGGCGCTAGCTTGCAAACCCGACATATTAATTTGTGATGAACCCACAACGGCACTTGATGTAACCGTGCAAGCGTCAATCCTAGAGCTAATGCGAGAGCTCCAAAAAGAGACTGGGATGGCGATGATTTTCATTACGCACGATCTTGGTGTGGTCGCCGAGATATGTGATCAAGTTGCGGTGATGTACGATGGTCGAATTGTCGAAACCGCTGAAATTTTCGAACTGTTTGATCACCCAAAGCATCCGTACACACAAAGATTGCTTTCATTGGTCCCAAGTTTGGATGGTAAGCCGAAACAGACTATCCAGATCAACCCGATTGATGTGACTCAATTCCCCGAGTACCAAGGAGGTTGACGATGAATGAAGTTCTAAAAATTGACAATATCAAACAACACTACTCGTCAGGAAAAGGCTTATTTCGCCAAGGCTATGTGATTAAAGCGGTGGATGGCGTTTCTTTCTCTGTTGCACAGGGGGAAACGCTGGGTTTAGTTGGAGAATCGGGGTGCGGCAAGAGTACACTTGGGCGCACGATTCTAAAGCTATATGAGCCAACAGAAGGGCGCATCTTTTTCGAAGGAAAGGACATAACGAGCTTATCATGCAAAGACATGAGGCCACTTCGTAAAGAGATGCAAATCGTTTTTCAAGATCCCCTAGAATCGCTAAACCAGCGACACACTGTGGGTATGATCTTGGAGGAACCGTTCATTATTCATGGGGTCGGTTCGCGAGAGCAGCGAAAAGAATGGGTGTTAGAGTTACTCGATAAAGTGGGTTTGCCTCAGACAGCAGTGAACCGATACCCGCATGAATTTTCGGGAGGTCAGCGTCAGCGTATTGGGATTGCCCGAGCAATAGCGCTGAAACCTAAATTACTGATCTGTGATGAGTCCGTTTCTGCATTGGATGTTTCCGTTCAAGCTCAGATTCTAAACTTATTACTAAAAATTCAAGGAGAGATGAATCTAGCCATTATATTTATCTCCCATGACTTGTCGGTAGTTAAGCATGTTTCGGACCGAGTCGCGGTAATGAATAAAGGAAAAATTGTAGAAATGGGTACGGTAGAAGAAATATATTCCTCTCCAAAAGGTGAATATACAAAGAAATTACTTGACGCCATTCCTATTACACACCCATCGCAGAGGAAATATATCAGCGCAAGGAAGGTGGTTAATCAATAAATATCTAGATTAAAACGGAACTTTATTTTCAGAAGGACAATATGAACAATCGCTACTTATTACCAGCTATGCTGCTGGTGGCCCCCTTTTGCGCGTCGGCAAATGATTTGCAAGACAGTTGGAGTGATGATGAGTCGAGCCGATGGTCTGGTTACATCAGCGCTGACTATTCTCGCAATGGTTACAGGGATGGCGCAACAAACGCCAATCGTTCGGCTTCTGCAACTGGGGTTATTCGCTACGCATTTGAGGACAACTCACGCTTGCAGTTGGTCGTCTCGGGGTATCATCAACAAGATGGTGACGTGTATGGGACGAAAGGCCAGTTCTGGAATGACACCTCGATAGGCTACGCACGAAATGGTCTGTTTAATCCAACAGAAGGTTCAACGGTAAGTGGAGAAGTACGTGCTATTTTGCCGACTTCAAAAACATCAAGGAGGAATGATTTAAAACTAGGGACAAGACTAAAATTACGCTGGAGCGCGGCTTTCGATGAGTGGTTAGAGGGTTTGTCGCTGAGTAATACATTGTTGCTTAGAAAAAACTTTCATGAATATAAGACGGCAGGTGGATATCAACTTATTGAATATAGGTTGAGCAACCAGTTCTCAGTCGATTATGTATTTGCAAAAGATTTTTACTTCAACATCTATTTAATGCCAAGGCAATCTTGGGATTACAACGGAAATACGTTTGATCCCGACATGATGCATGGCGAAGAAATAGGCTATCAGTTCAATGAAGACATTTCATTGGCAGTGGGCATGACTAACGGAATTAGCTATTACGATCCTGAAAAGGGCTCTAGCCCTATCAATGATCTAATTGACTTAAAGAAAACAACTTATTACGCATTAGTTAGTTATCAGTTTTAAAATAAAAATAATACAGGTGAAAAATGTTTAAACACGCATTGATTGCTGCCAGCATAGCCGCGATATTAAGCGGGTGTGGTGCTGACGACAGAGCATACGACACGTACGAAAAACCTTCTCAAGAGATATCCGTTCGCTCTCTTGATACTGAATCACTATGGATGTACATGCCATCTACCGGAGAAGCCCCACGTTACGCTCTGACTCAGCGTGGTTTCTTCCAGGGTGATCCAAAACTCGTCACCTTAAGGTTTGATGAGTTCAACGGAATTTATGTTGAAGAAGTGGATCGCGACAAAGTAAATGTCGATGACCCAAGCCGCTGGGACTCAGAAATTAACCGAGCGCCTGTGCTCAAAATTCCTGGTGAATTTCGTCAGTATCGCTGTGCGGAAAACAGCTACGGCGAATGTACTAACAAAGAAGAAATCAACCAAGACGAAAGCCTAAGTTGGAAAGAAGCGACCCACTTTGTCCCGCAGTATGAAGCCATTAAAACACTTTCTCAGGACTCTTTGAGCGCTTGGTACACAGCAAGTAACGTTAGCGAAAGCGCAGAGCCGCGTTTGATTTCCTACGAGTATAACGCAGAAGAGGGTGTGATAAACGTCGAAGTGGAGCGCACGTTTACAGCGGCTGCAGAAGATCAATACCAGTTTGGTGGTGACTTTAGAAACCTATCTTTTAAAACGCGCTTTTTCTACTCCTTGGTTAAGTTAGACAAATTAGCCAGTGATGATTACGAGCCCGTTCTCTACCAAGGGCAAGACAGCGCCTACTTCGGGTTCTTTAATGACTCCAAAGAAGTGAAAACACACACTGGCGAAAGTAATGTTCAAGGGTCTCGTTTCTCTTATATAAACCGTTTTAACCCAAACAATGACACGATTGATTACTACTTGAGTGACAGCTATTTCGACGAAGGGAATGAAGAGTTTCTTGATCTAACGATCGACACCATTCGCGAAGTGAACCAGACACTTGAGGATACAGGCGTACCTACGATTAAAATCGTCAACCCGTCGTCGAAAGCAGGGGTTAAAACCGGTGACTTGCGTTACAACGTGTTTAACTTGATTGCTGACCCAGTTGACAATGGGCTGCTCGGCTACGGCCCTTCAGCGACCAACCCGCTGACAGGTGAAATCATCCATGCTCACGTTAACCAATATCTAGGGGTTATTCGCTCGGCGAGTCGTTATACATGGAACGATCTTGCAATGCGTTACAACCGCCAAGAAATCGAGAAACTCGAACCGACCGCGACTAACACGGTTGATACAGGATCAGATGATACCGATGCTCCCGTAGAAAGAACGGAAGTGGACGACTTTAGCGAGATGATCGCTGATGACCGAGGTCCAGCTTTTGATGTACCTACGATGTCAGATGATGAAATCAGCTTCATTACCGCAGGTAAGCTGGGTGATGGTTTACCCAAAGCCGATATGGATTTTAGGTTCGACACAACCAACTCAGACTTAGCCGTTCAATCTTTCTATAAACGCCAAGACATGCTGAAACGTTTTTCAGAACAAAACGTTTATAGCTTAGACTTTATGTGGCTGAGTACCCAATCGAAAGGCTTGGTTAAAGGCATCGATTATGAAGAGGGCGATTTCTTTGTTGATGACGCCCAGACAACGATGAAAACTTGGGACGAGTTGAACCTAGATCAGCAGAAAATGGCGAGCTTAGCGATTTCTAAGCACATGTTTAAGTCGACTCTGATTCATGAGCTAGGGCACAACTTAGGTCTGCGTCATAACTTTATGGGTTCAACCGACAAGAATCATTTCTACACGGTGGACGAACTCAACGCTCGTGGTTCAGACGATAAGCCAGCAGCTTACAGCTCAATCATGGATTACGGCGCGTCGATATTTGATGAGCTGCTAACGTTCGGTAAATACGATAAAGCTGCATTGCGTTTTGCTTACGGCCGTGAGCTCGAGCTTCAAGAACCTGACTTCTTATATGATGCAGACAATAAACCGCTACCTAACCTAGATAGTACGGGTGTGCAAAAGCGAAAAGTGATTTCACTGGATAAATACGATAAGGCAATGACAGAAGATTATCGTGCGTATCCAACAGGCATTGTGACTCACATTCGTCAAAACGCAGACAAAGAGGGTTTAACCTCGCCGTTGGTTGATTACCGTTATTGTACCGACGAGCACACAACGACCAACTTGATGTGCGATCGCTTCGATGAAGGTACCAGTTTAGAAGAAGTGACCCAGTTCCGTATTCAGCGCTACCATGATAGTTATGAAACAATGAACCGTCGCAATGGTCGTGAATGGTTCAGCCAGTACCATCAATACACTTACTTCCTTACTCGATTGGATCAGTTCCAAAAAATTCGAGACATCGTAGAGAACGTGGGTGAGATCGATCATATGTTTGCTCGCTACCTAGGTGCGGATACGACCAATAACAATGGTCTGGTCTTCGAGGAAATTGCAGGCAATAACTGTGTCGATTGGCGAGGAAACCCGGTCGATCTCGATACGCTTTCTCCAGCAGTTCGTCCAATTTGTGACACTTACCATGCGGCTAACTTGGCTGCTGACTTCTTCATCGAAGTGCTGACAGCGCCAGACAAAGTGTGTGAACTGGTAGAGCTAAGTGGCGTTGAAGGTGTGCCGAATCGTTATCGCTTTGCACCGTTGTCTGAGCTATGGCAAATCTATCAAGGGGCAATGTCACCAGACCGTGATGTACCGTCTACTTGTTATGATGAAGAGCTTGTCGAGGTGCTGGAAGGTCAGCGAAACAAAGTTGTGGTTCGTTCTGAGACGCGAGATGGAAAGATTTGGTCTAGTTTGAAAGCGAACAATCCTTATCAGACGTCATCATCATCGGTTGACCTATTGGGTGTATGGCCAGACAAACTGCTTGCAGCGCAAATGTTGGTTCGTCGCGACTCGCCATTTGTTTCGACAGAAAACTCAAGCCTAGCGCTGATTGATATGTCGGATAAAGTGACTCACCTCTACACCTATCTCTCAGACCTTGCAGGGCGACCTGAAGCGCGCCAAGCGATCTTTGTTGATAAAAATGGTGACTATGTAGAGACTGTGAAACGCTATACACCGCCAATGACCAAAACCATTGAAGCGACGCCATCATACTTGTGGCCAATGAAGCGCTACTTTGGGTTGGGTGGGGACGAAGCCTTTGTTTATTGGACTGAAGGTGAATACCAAGACACTCGTGTACCTTACTTTAGCGCACTGTTAGAGAACTTGAATAAGTTCAGCCGAGCGAGAGAATATGGTCTGAGTGACTCTTCCAAAGGTTTGCGTGATGCTATTCATGTTAACTACGCGAACAGTAGCTATAGCGATGAAGATGGCATTAACTTCACGTGGAAGGGGACGCGTTACTCCATCTCGTCTCGCAACACTCTTGCAAGAGCGATGGCGTCTCGAGCGCTATACCTTGAAGAACAGAAACCACAGCTAGAGCAGCTTAATAACTTGCCGTACCCAGTGAGAAATGCACTCTCTGTGTTTAGGGAAACTCGTGATAGAAATGAAGCTCGAATTATTGCTATCGGTGATAAAGATGCGCTTGTCGCGCTAAGAGATACGACTGGATTTGCTCGTTGGACTATGTATGACAAACAGTTCGTCAAATACGAAGAAAATGGCACTGAATGTCTGCGCTTTAAAGTAGACGGAGAGACAGAAGAGCAGCGCTTACAGCGTAAATGTAACCTTCAATCTCGCCTAGAAACGGTTCAGAACAGCGCGATTGGTAAGTTCGAAGAAGAAGATCACGAGCGTATCTTTAACATCGCACAGGTGTTTGGTAATCAAGTTGTTGAGAATAATCTTGTTCCGCGCTTTGCTGAGAAGAAGGATGTTTATGATTACGACCCTGAGCTGTTAAGACTGTGGAGCACCAATGAATACGCGATGTATCGTCGAGCATTCGAACAGTTCCCAATCTATGATGACTAAAGCGTCATAACTCAAACCGGCGACCTATTTAGGTCGCCGGTTTTTTCTTTCAGAAAATTAATCCTTTAGAGCGATTTTAAGCTGCATCTCCCATAAATTATGTGATATACCAATATGACTATCAGTTACATAATGGATTTTTATTTGTAGAGCGAACAAGCACGACACGGATAAAAAGCTAAAGCGATAAAAGTTTGTGAGTAAGAAGGAACTATGACAAACCCAACCCTCGTGATCGTTGAAGATGACCCAATTTTGAGTGAGATGTTGCAGGAGTATTTTGAGAGTCAATCATTTGATGTAGTGACCATCTCTGAAGGGACATCTGCCGCTGAGCAAATCTTATCAATTCAGCCTGACATTGTTTTGCTTGACCTTATGTTGCCAGAGGTCGATGGCCTGACTATCTGTCGTCAATTGAGAAACAAGTTCTCCGGTAAGATCTTAATGTTGACCGCGAGTGACGATGACTTTGACCACGTCGCCGCCTTAGAGACAGGTGCAGACGACTTTATCAGTAAGCCTGTTAAGCCGCGTGTGCTGCTTGCACGGATCCGAGTGCTGCTTCGCAGAGTCGCGGAATCTGAAGCAAACTCAGACGCGAGCAATGAATTGAGTTTTGGTAAGTTAACGCTCAACAAGTTAACCAAAGGATGCGTTCTCAACGGTAAAGACATCGCGATTGCCGAAAGTGAGTTTGAATTGCTGTGGTTACTTGCGTCGTCGCCTGAGCAGGTGCTATCACGAAATTATCTCACTCAACAATTACGTGGGGTCGATTATGACGGCATCGATCGGTTCATCGACAACAAAATCGTTGTTCTTCGAAAAAAGCTCAACGACAACACCATTCCTCCGAAAAAAATCATCACCGTTAGAGGCAAAGGTTATTTATTTGTCCCTGAGCGCTGGTAATCACTAACCAAAAGCCGTCGATATGCGCCGCATTTATTTTGAGTATTTGATTGGGCTAACCGTTATATTTTTGGTTAGCATTTATTCTTATGCCTTCATCGTTTACAAGCTCAGTACTGATTACGAATATATATTGAGAGATCATCAAGCAGAGGCCTATCAGCAATTGCTCGATGTCATTTCATCGGTCAAAACAGAAACGGAAACACTTGATATTATTCAAGCGTATGCCGATAAAACGCGCCAAAATCTTAGAGTGGTCGATTTATCGAGTGCGCCACAACTTGTTCAACACGCATTTTCTGACCCCAATATAAACAGTTACTACTATGATGAAGACTATCTGTGGTTTCGTTTGAGTAACACTCGCACTCTATATGAGTTGAGCGATAACAAGGACTCTTTCTTACGCCAAAAAATTCGATTCGAAAATCGACTAATTTGGGTGTTTGCCATTACGGGTTTTGCACTCAGCGGGCTGTTTTTGGTCTGGAGAATCAAGCGTCGCCTAAATAACCTTGAACAGGTCACAGTCTCGTTTTCGAATGGTGACCTTTATCAACGCGCATCAGAGAATAACAGCATCAAGCTAGGGACGTTAAATAGAAGCTTTAACGTAATGGCGGATAAGATATGTGATTTGATCAACAGTAATAAATCACTGACCAACGCGGTCGCCCATGAGTTACGCACCCCCATCTTTCGTATTCAGTGGCAAGCCGATATCCTCAGCGATTTAGAGCTGCCAGCGGCTCAAAGTAAAGCGGTCGCGCGCATTATTGCCGATACCGAAGAGATGGAAGATATGGTGGATGAGCTGCTTTATTACGCCAGATTAGAGCGCGGCGGGTCAGAGTTGCAGTTGCAGTCGATCAATATTAATGAGTGGCTGCAAGAGCGATGTGAATTTTGGCGAAAGGAAACGCGTTTGGAATTGGTCCACGTTGTTTCTGCGATTCCTGTAGGGCTAAATGTTGATTTGAAGCTTTTTAATCGTGCAGTGGACAATATTGTGCGCAATGCCTTCAAGTTCGCACGAACCAAAATTGTGATTGAAGTATGGTCAAGCGATGAAGACGTTGTAATTGAAATTCATGATGATGGAAAAGGTGTAGGCTCTGAGCACTGGCCGTATCTATTCGATCCATTTTACAGCGCGAATGCCGCACGAAATAAAGGCAAAACTGGACACGGCCTTGGTTTAGCAATCGTGAAACAAGTTTGTGATCATCATGGTGCGAGAGTTTCCGTGGCCGACAGTTACTTGAATGGTGCGTGTTTCTCTCTCAGTTTCCCGCGTCAGCGCGCTCGCTCGATTGATGAGCGTTGACACTAGCTAGCGTGTTGAATGCAAGTTGCATCGTTTGTGGGGTAAAGGTTGTTGTTTTATTTCAACCGTTTGCATACATAAAATAAACAGGGCATTATCGTTATAGTGAATTGACCCAGTTGAGAACGCGTATGCAGATTCTGATAGAGCAGGAAGTGGCATTACATCAGTACGAAATTCGTCAAAATAAGCACGAGATAGCACGCCTCATACATCCTTCCTTTAAAGAAGTTGGCAAGTCAGGAGCAAGTTTTGACTATGCTGACATCCTCGAAATGATGGGGAACGAAAAGCCTTGTCTTGGTCATATTCACTCGCAAGACTTTGAAACCATTCAGCTCGAACCCTCAATTCAACTTCTCCTCTATAAAACGGCTTGGATCGACAAACTGGGAACCAAAGGCCACTACGCCAAGCGATCGTCTATCTGGGTTTTTACAGGGGAAGGTTGGCAACTGAAATATCATCAAGGCACGCCTTGTGCTGAGTTTGAGCTAGTCACCTAATCGGATGTAAGGAGGCGGTATGAATGTCGCAGTGGTGTTAGGAACGTCCAAATCGGATGGCAATACGCGTCGTTTGGTCAATGAGTTTGTTTACCAATCTGGCGCGGCTCTGTTTGATTTGTCTGAGCGCGAAATCTCATACTATGATTACGAGCACAAAAACCGTATGGACGACTTTTTGCCTCTAATCATCGAGTTAAGCGAGTTCGATCATATCGTGTTTGCCTCTCCCGTCTATTGGTATTCCATGTCAGCACAGTTGAAGGTGTTCTTCGACCGACTCTCCGATTTGCTGACCATAGAGAAACAACTCGGCAGACGCCTAAAAGGCAAGTCCATCTCCATTTTATCGACTGGCTACAATACCGAGTTACCGGAATGCTTTATTGAACCTTTTGTTCTAACGGCTAAGTACATGCATATGGAATTTAACGGCTGGACTTACGCAGCGATTCAGAGTGAAGTGGATCTCGCTGCGCTAGAGGCAGTGGCGGAAATGGCACTGCATAAAATTCATTAAGCAAGGAGCATCAATGAAGAAAACAGCGATCGTCACGGGTGGTTCAAAGGGCATTGGACTTGAAGTGGTTAAACGTCTCATCGAGCAAGGTGTTCAGGTCATTACGTGTTCACGCAACAAAGCGTATTGGCTGGAACAATGTGAGGTGTCACCAGAACTACAAAGTGTCGACTATCTTGCGCTGGATATCTCAATTGAATCCCAACTTAGGGATTTTTTTGATTACGTTGAGCGTCAATATGGTCAACTTGATTTCGCCATCAACAATGCCTCTCCCGCGATTGGTTCGCTAGGCGAGTTTGGCAGTGTGGCACTGGATGATTTGAAAAACACATTGGATGTGGATTTTTGGTCACAAGCTTACTGTTTGAAGCGAGAAATTAGCCTGATGGGTTCTGGCGGCGCGATTGTGAATGTCAGCTCGGTCAATGGCATTAGACCTACGCCCAATGCGGCGATGTATAGCGCGGCGAAACACGCACTTGAAGGTTTAACGCGTTCTGTGGCACTCGAAACGATCAGCAAAGGGATACGGATTAACGCGGTGGCGCCTGGTGTGACGTGGACACCGCGTTGGCAAGATAGAGAGCGTGAAGATCCGGGCATTCGTGAGCGAGTCAACGACGCCGTGCCATTAAAGCGTTTTGCACACACTGGTGAAGTTGTGGACGCCATTGAATTTTTGCTTTCAGATAAGGCAAGTTACATCGTTGGGCACACTTTGGTTGTCGACGGTGGTCTATCGCTCGCCTAATGGTTTTTTCCTGATTTTTCTCTAACTCCTAGTGTGACAGTTAAAAGAAATAGTGCGCTAGGACTCGCAATTTTCGTCACTATGTCTAAGCTCCTTTAAGGGCAGGGCTGCGGTTTAGTTCGTTCCAGTGCTGCCTTTCTCCAACTCAATCACACCGAGAGGCACAAGCTAAGTGTCCATTTTGCACGCTAAAAGTCAGTCAAATAAACGTAAACGAGTTAAGGACTAAGGAAATGTTTAACAACAAAATTTGCCTAGTGACAGGCGCAGCCCAAGGAATCGGCAAAGCAGTAGTGGAACGATTTGCCGAGCAGCACGCTCAAATGGTCTATGCGATCGACATGAATGAGCAAGCGTTACTCTCGGCATTTGAAGGCCGGACCAATGTAAAACCGATTGTGATGAATATTTGCGACCGCGCTGCGGTATTCGAGTTCATCGAGCAGGTAAAAGCGGACGTGAGCAAAATCGATGTATTGGTCAACAATGCGGGGATTACCCGAGACGCATTGATCGAGAAAATGACCGAAGATGAGTGGGACGCGGTAATAAACGTGAACTTAAAAGGTGTGTTTAATCTGACTCAGGCTGTTGCGCCGATCATGATGGAGAACAATGCAGGCTCTATCGTAACCATGTCTTCGGTGGTCGGAACCGATGGCAACATTGGCCAAAGCAATTACGCCGCAACCAAAGGCGGGGTGATTGCAATGACGAAAGGCTGGGCAAAAGAGTTTGCGCGAAAAGGCGCACAAGTTAGAGCGAACTGCGTAGCCCCTGGCTTTGTTCAAACCCCAATGACTGAAAACCTCCCAGAAAAAGTGTTGGACATGATGAAAGCGAAGACGCCGCTCGGTCGGATGGGAACGCCAGAAGACATCACCAATGGCGTAGAATTTCTTGCCAGTGACAAGGCCAGCTTTATCACCGGCCAAGTGCTTAAGATTGATGGCGGACTGGTGTTGTAGTTTAGTTTGATAATTCGCTGTCATGGCATCGAATCCGTGACAGCGGCTTTTTAGCTTGATTTGAGTATGGCGTCCACCAGTTTGTCGAGCTCTGTTTTCACGGTGTCGCTGAGTTCATAGCCGATGTTAATACGAAAACAATCGTTATAGAGTGCTAGCGTACTAAACATATGACCAAGTCGAATATCGATTTGTTGTTCTATAAGCGATCGAAACTGATCAACGTCTAAATTTGATACCTGCAACCAGAGCACCATTCCTCCTTTCGGGTCACTCATATTCACATGGCTCGGTAATCGTTCCGAGAGATAATTGACATACGCTTGTCGAAGCTGGAGTAGCCGACTTCTGCGCCGCTTGAGCTGTTTTGCGTAGTGCCCGGACTCAATAAAATCGGCCACTGCGAGCTGGATAGGAAGAGAAACACCGAAGCAAGAAGCGGTATGATGTTGACGGTATCGGTCTGTATAGCGACCTGGAAGGCACCAACCTAACCGATAACTCGGAGAAAGACTCTTAGAGATGGAGCCACACCATAGAACATAGCCGCCTTGATCATAATACTTAGCAGGAAGCGGCGTGTGGTCAGCGTAAGAGAGTTCTAAGTAAACATCATCTTCAATAATCGGGGTTTGGTATTGGTTGGCGAGCCTTGCGAGGGTCTGTTTTTGTTGAGCGGACATAGTGATGCCTTGCGGGTTCATATGCGAAGTACAAAAAATGCCCGCTTTTACATTCCCATCTCGCAAATGGCCTTCAAGTTGAATTAGGTCTATCCCATCATCCAGTGAAGGGATTTCAACAATGTGTCTGCCCATTTGACCAAGCAAATCCAATATTCCACTGAAACACGGAGAGCTAATAGCAACCGCATCACCGGCTTGAGTACATGCTTCAAGCGCAGCTTTGATTGCTGGCATACAGCCAGAGGTTACAACGAGTTCTTCTGGATTTAGGTGTAAGCCTAGTTTTGAGAAATGAGTACTTAGTGCATTTCGAAGCAGCGGCTCCCCTTGAGTATTTGGGTAGTGATTTAGCCGCTCTGTGAGTCGTTTGCTGGCGCGTCGAAAACTGCGTTCCAACTCATTTAACGCGATTTCATCAATACTCGTACTAGAAACGCCAAGTGGACCGTTGTGGTTGGAGTGAATCGAAAAGCTGTGGTTTACGGTTGATACCCTGCTGACAAAGCGGGCCCACTTAGGCGTATTGTGTTTGCTGGGTCTGGCACTGACGAAATAGCCAGCTTGGGGGCGAGCATAAATCCAACCTTGAGATTCAAGCTCTTGATAGCAACTCACTGCCGTAGACATACTGACCGCATGCTGCTTAGAGAGTTGGCGCAAAGAGGGCATACGGCTACCTTCGATGAGTTTTCCGCTTTCAATCTCGTGGACGAACTGGTTTGCGAGTGCTCTATAGATGCTCATAGTCATACTGTACTGGTTTTTATGTGAATAATTGTATCTGTACTGATAACTGTACCCGAGCAATACTAATTTTCAACAGAAAGGGAGGGCAGTTATGACAAGAAACGATTTATTGTTGGCTATTTTTGTAATGGCGATTTGGGGGGTTAACTTCTCAATGATCAAAATGGGGATTACAGATGTTCATCCGTTATTGGCGACGGCGGCACGTTTCACACTTGCAGTGATTCCCGCCATATTCTTCATTCGCAGACCCAGCGTGAAGTGGCGATACCTAATGAGTTATGGCGTTGTATTTGGCGTTGGCATCTGGGGAATGGCGTCTTGGTCAATCACCGCGGGGCTATCGTCTGGGATGTCATCGGTACTGCTATCATCCAATGCGCTGATCAGTATGGCTGTGGGCGTGTTTATTCATAAAGAAGCAGCCTCGAAACGAAAAGTCATGGGGGCAGTGACGGCCTTGATAGCCTTGCTTGTTTTGGTCTCTGCGACCAATGGTAATGTCACGGTTCAAGGATTGCTATTTATTGCAATTGCGGCGGGAAGTTGGACGGTCATGGGGATGATAGTCAAAGGGTCAAAGACCACCCAGGCATTCGCGTTCAATGTATGGGGAATGCTATTTGCTCCGATCCCATTGGTGTTATTTGCTATCAGTTTGTACGGTGTGGATATTGTGTTTGACGCTGTTCGTGTTTGGGATACGAGAACGACGGTCGCAGTGCTTTTTCAGGCTTACCCGACCACTTTGTTTGGTTACTGGGTTTGGAACCGATTGTTGATCCGCTATCCATTGAGTACCACGGCCCCGTTGACTTTATTGGTGCCGGTGTTTGCGCTTGTTTCGGGCTATCTGATGTACGCAGAGCGACTTAGTAGCGCACAAGTTTTGGCTTGTGGGATGTTTCTTGTCGGCATCGGTTTGATTGTCAAGCCAGCTAAGGAGAAATGGCGCACTGGACCAAAGGTCAGCGTATCTTAGGTAATGTAAAAAGGGGCTGAATTTCAGCCCCTTTTGCTATTTGATAAACGCGAGATCAAACACGGTTGAGCGGTTTCGCCCAGTCTCTTTTGAGAAATAAAGCGCTTTGTCTGCATGCTCTAGCCAGTTCAAGTGGTTAGATTGATAAGGTGAGATTTCACAAATCCCCAAACTGATGGTGTACTTAACGTTGTAGCCTTCACATTCAACGATCGAGCTCTCGATCTTCTTACGTAAACGCTCAGTAAAGTAAAGAGCTTGGTTAGCGCATGTCCCCGGAAGCAGCACGGTGAACTCTTCGCCGCCATACCGGCCACAAACATCGGATGTGCGTGATGCCTTTCTTAGTTCATTCGCCGTGTGGCGAATCACGTGGTCACCAACGGTATGACCATAGGTGTCGTTAACGCGCTTAAAATGATCGATGTCGAAGATTACTAGCGATGAGACCGCACCTGAAATTTTGCAGCTCTCATACTCCTTCATTAAACACGTTTCCCAATAGCGGCGGTTGAACAGTTGGGTTAAACCATCGGTTCGGCTCAGATCGGACAGTTTTTGATTGGAGTCCATCAGGTGGATTTTGTTTTTGGCGATATCGGTGACGTCATTGATCACTAAGCTCACATGTGACACCTCACCATTGACCGATGTTAACGGTGAGAATGTGATGTTTTGACGCATCTCCCTTAACCCGTTTGAGATGGGGCTAAAGTTCTTAAACTTGAAGAGGTAAGGGCGATCTTCCCAGCAGGAAAAGCCGCGGCTGTTGAGTTTAAAAGAGGCGTCGACTTTTTTTCTTAGCCAAGATTCCGGTAGCCCCTCAATCACATCAAACAGAACTTTGCCGATGATTTTGTCGGCACTAATACCGCTGTAGGACTGCATGAAGGAGTTCCACGCGTAAACACGGTACGCTTTATCTACAACGATAAGGCCAGCATCGAGATCGCCGATGATTTGCATTGTCCAATGGAAGTCACTGATTTCGGTTGCTTTCATAACACGCTCTTTAGAATCTGTTCGATGGCGTCAATGGAGTCATTATCCATCAGGAAAATGACATCGCAGGCAATGTCGAGGTTTTCCGCCTTATAGACGAACTCGATGGTAAAAATATCTTCATCGTACCCCGCAAGAAACTGATTACAGGTCAATGACACTTGAAGCAGTTCTTTTTCAAGCACGATAGGTTGGCGTAAAGAGATGGCGATATCGAGTTGACGGCTAAACGACACCAAGAAAGAAGAAACCAGTAGGTTGGAGATATCGAGAATGACTTCGTTGGTGCCGTTGCTTTCTTCACCCCCGAGGTTATCTAGCCCACGCCCGTGCAAGCAGACGAGCGCTTCGCCATTGATGCCATTGCCCACAAAACGCTGAGATACCGCGCGATACTCAGAGTTATTGACAATGTCTTGGACGGTCATTTTCAGCTCTGACTGATGCAAAGATGCGACGTTCGGCAACGGCATTTCAATGAACTGGCCAACTTGTTCTGCAATCAAGGAAGCACTGGTCCCTAATGCGATATTACTCATCTCGCGGATACTGCCCATCAAATCGACAGATTGGTGAATGCACTCTGGCGTTGCCATATTAAACGCCTGAAGTGGGATACCGTACTTTGAAAATAGTTGGGTAAGGTCAGAGGTACTGAAGGGTTTTTCGATAAAATCGAGGGCGCCCATCGCACGGCATCGTTGTTTGGCTTCGCTCTGAATGTCACCAGACACGACGATCACTTTTGTCGGGTAACGGCTAACAGGGAGCGACGCGAGCACTTCAAAGCCATCCATTACTGGCATGGTAAGATCAAGAAATAGGATATCGATGTCAGTTTCTACGAGCTGCTCTAAGGCCTCTTTACCATTTTCCGCTTGAAGAATGACGGTCTTAGCGGTTTGCCCGATTTTGCTGATGATAGCTTTGCGTGCGATCTTTGAGTCGTCGCAGACCAATATATTCATGAGGTGTATTTTAAGCCCAAGGGTGACGAAGGTTTTTTTATAGTTGTATAAAGCAAGAAACGATTATAGTGTGATGTTCGTGCCAAATACTCAGACTTAGTTAACACTTTTGAACGGGTTATATCACGAACTTTTTAATCGCTAGGGGTGATTTTTAGAGCCTCAACACAGAATCATCGTTTGATGTGATCTTGTAATGCTAATGCAACATTCGAGTTAGGTGAGCGGTTTAGATATTGTGTGACTCGCCAACCACTTAGCGCCACTTTGCGAAGGTCTACACCGGTATCAATGCCCAGCCCTTCACACAGGTAAAGCACATCTTCTGTGGCTACGTTGCCTGACGCGCCTTTTGCATAGGGGCATCCGCCAAGCCCAGCCACGCTCGAATCGATAACATTCACCCCCATTTGCAATGCTTGATAGATGTTCGCCAAGGCTTGTCCCCACGTATTGTGGAAATGAACGGCGAGTTTTGATTGATCAATTTGGCGCATCACGGCATTCAGCATTTGGGCGACTTTTAGTGGTGTGCCTGTGCCTATCGTGTCACCCAGCGAGACTTCGTAGCAGCCCAATGAAATAAGTTGCTGGGCGACATCTGCGACTTGTTCAGGTTGAATTTTGCCTTCATAAGGACAGTCAATAATGCAGGAAAGGTAACCGCGCACAGCAATACCTTGCTGCGATGCTTTTTCGATAACGGGTTTAAATCGATCTAGGCTTTCTTGAATCGAACAATTGATGTTTTTGTGGCTGAAGGACTCCGAGCAGGAAGCAAACACCGCGACTTGGTCCGCTTGAGCTTTGATCGCGGCATCAAAGCCGGTGATGTTGGGCGTAAGTGCCGCGTAGATGACGTCAGGGTTGCGTGTGATCTGTTTAAAGACCTCATCAGAATCGGCCATTTGCGGCACCCACTTCGGAGAGACAAACGATCCCACTTCGATGTGAGTCAGTCCGCTATTTGAAAGTTGGTTGATGAGCGCCACTTTCGCGTGAGTAGGGATGCTCGCTTCATTTTGTAAGCCGTCCCTCGGGCCCACCTCAACAATTTTCGCTCGCTTAGGCAGTGACAGGTGAGCCATTGGGTTACTCCTCATCTGGCCAAATGGGCGGGCGTTTTTCGATAAAAGCGGCGAGTCCTTCTTGCCCTTGTCGTGAAACGCGCACATTGGCAATCATATCGCTGGTATAGCGAACCAGTTCGCGGTCGATGATTTTGTTGTCACAGTGTTCAATAAGCTCTTTGGCGTGACGTAATGCAGCTGGGCTATTACGTAAAATCTGCGCTATGAAGCGATCAATACAGGCTTGTGCGTCGTCTTTGTTTGTCAGGTGGTGAACTATGTGCAGTTCTTGCGCGGTTTTTGCGTCGATGGTTTCTGCTGTCAGCATGTATCGTCGAGCTTGTCTAACGCCAATACTTCGAATCACATAAGGCGCAATGGTTGCGGGGACTAACCCCAATTTGACTTCACTCAAGCAAAATCGAGCGTGATGATCGGCAATAGCAATATCGCTGCAACAGATAAGACCTAAAGCACCGCCAAACGCCCAGCCATGAACGTAGACGATGGTGGGGTGGGGAAACTGATCCAGTATGGACATTAACTTGGCGAGCGTTTGCGCATCTTCGACGTTGGCCTCATGCGATTGCTCCGCCATTTGTTTCATCCAGTTTAAATCCGCACCCGCGGAGAAGTGTTCGCCATTCCCTTTAAGCAACAAACAGCGCACATCAGGATGATTGGCGAGATAATCAAGGGCAAGAATTAACTCGTGAATCAATTGATCGCCAAACGCATTGTGTTTATCTAGGCGGTTAAGGCTCAGCGTTGCGACGCCGTTTTGATCAATCTCATACTGTAAATCGCTACTCAGCGTAATGTCCATTGTACCGTTCCTTTGTATTACATCCTGAAAATCCCAAACTCGCTATCTGGAATCGGCGCATTAAGGGCGATTTTTAACGCGCGGGACAGCACGTTCCGAGTCTCTTTTGGATCGATGATGCCGTCATCCCAAAGTCTAGCACTTGCGTAATAAGGCGAGCCTTCGGTTTCGTATTGATTGATGATCTTCTTTCTGAACTCGGATTCGGCGTCTGGTGACCAGTCGCCATTTTGCCTTGCGATGGCCTCGCGTTTGACTTGAGTCAGCACGCCTGCCGCTTGCTCTCCACCCATGACAGAAATTCGTGCATTGGGCCACATCCACATCATGGTGGGTTCGTAAGCGCGCCCACACATGCCATAGTTTCCAGCGCCGTAAGAGCCGCCCACGATGACCGTAAACTTGGGCACATCGGCGCACGCCACGGCCATTACTAACTTGGCTCCGTGTTTGGCGATACCGCCTTCTTCAACCTTTTTGCCGACCATAAAACCGGTCACATTTTGTAAAAACAGCAAAGGAATCTTGCGTTTGGTGCAGAGCTCAATAAAATGCGCCCCTTTTTGCGCCGATTCTGAAAACAAGATGCCGTTGTTGGCGACAATTCCAATCAATTGGCCGTCAATTCGGGCAAATCCGCACACAAGGGTGGTTCCAAATAGTGCTTTGAACTCGTCAAAATCGGAATCATCGATGATCCTCGCAATCACTTCACGAATATCAAACGTGAGTCGCAAATCGGCGTTTACAATGCCATACAACTGTTCGGCTGGGTAACGCGGTGCAACCGATGGTGTGTGGTTGTAGTCGACGGGCGTTAGGTGGCAATTGGCAATGGCTTGGCGCGCGAGACTCATTGCATGTTGCTCATTTTCGGCGTAGTAATCCGCAACGCCCGATTTACGGCAGTGCACATCTGCGCCGCCAAGCTCTTCGTCGGTGACCACCTCTCCAGTAGCGGCTTTCACCAAAGGGGGGCCAGCGAGAAAGATGGTCCCTTGCTGTTTGACGATGATCGACACATCGGCCATTGCTGGAATGTAGGCGCCACCAGCGGTGCAAAGACCGAGCACGACCGATATCTGCGGGATACCCAATGCCGACATGCGTGCTTGGTTGTAAAAGATGCGCCCAAAATGCTGTTTATCTGCAAAGACATCTGCTTGGTGAGGCAGATTGGCACCACCGGAATCCACAAAGTAAACGCAGGGTAGGTGACATCGCTGGGCGATCTCTTGGGCGCGAAGGTGCTTTTTAACGGTTAGGGGGTAATAGGTTCCTCCTTTGACGGAAGGATCGTTGGCGATAATCATGCACTCCACGCCTTTCACTTTTCCTATGCCAGCCACCGCGCCCGCGCACGGTATTGGCTCTTCATACACTTGCCATGCAGCGAAAAGTCCGACTTCGAGAAAATCACTGTTATCGTCTAAAAGCATGGCAATACGTTCTCGGACAGGATGTTTCCCCTTTGAACGTTGCCTTTCAATTGCCTTGGTACCGCCGCCTTGTTTGATGAGCTCTATGTTGCTTCTTAGCGTATCGACGAGTGCAGTCATCGCTTGATGGTTTTTTACATAGAGCGGTGCGTCAGGTTTAATCTTGCTTGTGATTACCGTCATTGAATGTCCTCAGCGTGATTCTTCAAACAGTTCGCGGCCAATGAGAATGCGTCTTATCTCAGATGTACCCGCGCCAATTTCATACAACTTGGCGTCACGTAATAAACGCCCAGCGGGAAACTCATTGATGTAGCCATTGCCGCCAAGCAGCTGTATTGCATCTAAGGCGAGTTGGGTAGCCAGCTCTGCGCTATACAAAATCACACCAGCGGCATCTTTACGTGTCGCTTCTCCCCGATCGCAGGCGGCAGCAACGGTGTACACGTAACTTCTTGCGGCATTAGTTCGGGTGTACATATCGGCGACTTTGGCTTGCACCAGTTGGAACTCGCCAATGGCTTTGCCAAATTGCTTGCGCTCATGTACGTAAGGGATCACTAAATCTAAGCACGCTTGCATGATGCCCAAAGGTCCGCCTGCTAGGACGACACGTTCGTAATCTAATCCGCTCATCAGCACCTGAACGCCTTTGTTGACTTCACCAAGGACATTTTCAACCGGGACCAGGCAATCGTTGAACACAAGTTCGCAGGTGTTTGAACCTCGCATACCCAGTTTGTCGAGTCTCTGCGCATGACTAAAACCTGAGAACGCTCGCTCGACGATAAAAGCGGTGATGCCGTGTGAGCCAGCGGATGAATCGGTTTTGGCATAAACGATGATCACGTCGGCATCGGGGCCATTGGTGATCCACATTTTGTTGCCGTTGAGGCGGTAATGGTCTCCATTTAACGTCGCTTTAAGCTGCATGCTGACCACATCGGAGCCGGCGTTTGGCTCGCTCATCGCCAATGCGCCAATCGCAGAACCATCAATGAGTTTGGGTAGGTATTTGGCTTTTTGTTCTTGGGTGCCGTTGCGAAAAATTTGATTCACGCAAAGGTTGGAATGAGCCCCATAGCTCAATGCAACTGAGGCGGAAGCACGGCTGATCTCTTCCATTGCAACCACATGAGCCAAGTAGCCCATGCCAGCGCCGCCAAATGACTCGGACGTGGTGATGCCAAGTAGCCCCATGTCACCGAGCAGCGGCCACAAATGGTTGGGGAACTGATTGTCTTTGTCTATTTGATCTGCGATGGGCGCGATATGTTGGTCAGCAAATGCGCCAACATGGTCGCGTAACATGTCGATGGTTTCGCCCAGCCCAAAGTTGAGCGGGTGGTATGGAGATAACATAGCGCCTCCCAGTTGCACCTAAAGATGCAAAAAGAAGCGCTAAGTTACTTAAGGTTGCTAGCTTTGACTTAGGGCTTCTTCACATCGTTGACGAGCTGCGTTTAAGTCTTCAAGAACTACGGTAATGTCTTCGAGTTGACGCTTAAGCACAGCTTCCTTTTCATCAATAATCTTGAGCATTTTAGTCAGCTGAGTATCTTCTTGGTGAGTATCATACAGTGCAAATAGCTCTTTGATCTCGGCCAGAGAGAAGCCCAGTCGTTTACCACGAAGAATCAGTTTTAGGCGGATTTTATCCCTACGCTGGTAGAGTCGCATTGTGCCTTTACGTTCGGGCTCGATAAGCCCCACATCCTCATAAAAGCGAATGCTTCGAGTGGTAATACCAAACTCTTTTGCCAGCTCACTAATCTTAAATCTTTCCACCTGTCTTTATTCTCCAACTGCCTAAGAATAGATTGTAAAAAATGCGTTTCTTTACGTTTACGTAAATGTTAGTGCTATGCTTACGTAAACGTCAAGAAATTCCATGGAGTGGGGGACACAATGGGAGATAGCGATATCTGGATTGTTGCGGCGAAGCGGACACCGATGGGGTGCTTTCAAGGAGACTTATCAAGATTTTCCTCTCCTCAGCTTGGCGCCATGGCGATAGAGAGCGCAGTTGAAGCCGCAGACATTGCAAGTGACCTAATCGATGAAGTCTTTATGGGCTGTGTGTTACAAGCTGGTTGTGGCCAAGCGCCCGCAAGACAAGCAGCGCTTGGAGCTGGTTTAAGTGAATCAACACCATCTACGACGGTCAATAAAGTATGTGGCTCAGGCATGAAGGCCGCGATGTTGGCAAACGATCTTATCAAACTAGGCTCGATCCAATGTGCGGTCGCGGGTGGAATGGAAAGCATGACTAACGCGCCCTATTTGCTAAAAGAGCAGCGTGGTGGTGCGAGAATGGGGCACAAAACAACGTTTGACCATATGTTTTTAGATGGCCTGCAAGATGCCTATCAAGGCGAGTTAATGGGCGTCTATGGACAACAGGTTGCCGACAAGTTGAAGTTTACTCGCGAAGAGATGGATGCGTGGGCAACTAACTCGATTCACCGAGCTCGAAGCGCAGATGAACAAGGTTTATTTGCTGACGAGATTTGTCCGCTCACATTGAGCTCTGGTGAAAAGCTTGAGCGTGATGAACAGCCTCACCGCGTTGACCCTGCCAAAATCCCCAAACTAAAACCTGCTTTCGACAAACAAGGTACGGTGACAGCCGCAAACTCGAGTGCGATTTCCGATGGCGCCGCTGCTTTGATCTTAATGTCGCCGACACTGGCAAAGCAGCAAAAACTTAAGCCACTCGCCGTTATCAAAGGTCATTCAACACATGCCAGAGCCCCTGAAGAGTTCACGTTAGCGCCGGTGTTTGCCATCGAAACCTTGTTATCGACGCTTGATTGGAGTGTCGATGAGGTTGACCTATGGGAGATCAACGAAGCATTTGCGGTGGTTACCCAAATTGCGGTCAAACAGCTTGGTCTTGATCCCGATAAAGTCAACATCAAAGGGGGCGCCTGCGCACTTGGTCACCCGATTGGTGCTAGTGGCGCAAGAATTCTCGTCACCTTGATCCACAGTTTAAGACAGCTACAGGCGATAGGGACGGATGGGGATACGGAAAATAAAAAAGTGGTGCGAGGTGTTGCTTCTCTGTGTATCGGCGGAGGTGAAGCCACTGCTATGGCAATAGAAATTCCACTTGAGTGAAAAGGATACCACTATGACACAGTCAGTTCCGCTTTATATTGATGGTGAGTTCTGTCAATCGCAATCCAATGATTGGATTGATGTAACCAATCCTGCAACCAACGTCGTGATCGCCAAGTTACCAAAGGCGACAGACGCAGAAATAGCGCGCGCGATCGAGAGTGCAAGCCATGCTTTTCATCAGTGGAAAGAGGTGGCGGTTTCTGAGCGAGCCAGAGTCATGCTCCACTACCAACATTTACTCAAAGAGCACCACGACGATTTGGCTGAGTTATTGTCTCAAGAAACAGGAAAAATCCTTCTGGATGCCAAAGGGGACGTGTGGCGTGGGATCGAAGTGGTAGAGCAAGCCGCAAACATCGCCAGCAATATGATGGGAGAAACGGTTGAAAATGTTGCCACCGACATTGATAGCTACTCGTTAATTCAGCCCCTCGGCGTCTGCTGTGGCATTACCCCGTTTAATTTTCCTGCAATGATCCCTTTGTGGATGTTTCCGTTGGCCATTGCTGCTGGCAATACCTTTGTCCTCAAACCTTCAGAGCAAGTGCCATTGACGTCAATCCGTTTAGCTGAGCTTTTTGAGCAAGCGGGCGCACCGAAAGGCGTGTTGCAAATCGTCCATGGTGACAAACACCAAGTAGATACCCTTCTTGCCCATCCAGATATCCGAACCGTGTCTTTTGTCGGGTCGGTCTCGGTAGCGGAATACATCTATCACACCGGAACCCTGCACAATAAACGAGTCCAAGCTTTTGCCGGTGCGAAAAATCATATGGTGATCATGCCCGATGCTAACAAGAATCAAGTGGTCAGCAATTTAGTGGGGGCATCGGTTGGCGCTGCTGGGCAACGGTGCATGGCGATTTCCGTCGCGGTGTTTGTGGGTGAATCTAAACAATGGATTACTGAGCTTAAAGACGAAATGGCGAAGATGAAACCAGGGGCATGGGATGATGAATCCGCTGCTTACGGGCCTTTGATCAGCAAAGCGGCGAAAGAGCGAGTGATAAGACTGATTGATGAAGGCAAAGCGCAAGGTGCCACTTGTGAGTTGGATGGTAGTGGTTGCACGGTAAGCGGCTTGCCTGACGGAAATTGGGTGGGCCCGACGCTGTTTAGCGGTGTGACGACCGATATGTCTATCTACCAGCAAGAAATTTTTGGCCCTGTTTTGGTGTGCCTTGAAGTGGATTCACTGAATGATGCCATTGCGCTCATCAATCGAAGCCCATACGGCAATGGTACCTCGATATTTACTTCAAGCGGCGGCGCGGCGCGTAAGTTTCAACACGATATCCAAGTTGGGCAGGTGGGCATCAATGTCCCGATTCCCGTGCCGTTACCCTTCTTTTCATTCACTGGATGGCGAGGCAGTTTCTACGGCGATTTGCACGCTTATGGTAAGCAAGCAGTGCGATTTTATACCGAAACCAAAACGGTGACCGCCCGTTGGTTCGATGACGACATTCCTACTGGCCCCAACTTAACCATTCAATTGAAATAGGAGCGGCAGATGGACTTTGAACTGAATGAAGAACAACGAGCGTTTGCCGATACCGCGGCACAATTTGCCGAGCAACGTTTAATGCCAAATGCCGCCAAATGGGATAGTGAGCAAATCTTTCCTAAAGAGGTTCTGAGCGAAGCGGGCGAGCTGGGTTTTTTAAGCCTGTACACGCCAGAAGACCAAGGCGGTTTGGGCTTGAGCCGTTTAGACGCCTCTATCGTATTTGAGCAGCTTGCGATGGGCTGCACGTCGACCACCGCCTACATGACCATTCACAATATGGTCAGTTGGATGGTGGCAAGTTTTGCAACCGATGCCGTCAAACAGCGCTATTGCGACAAACTGGTCACTGGTGAATGGTTAGGATCTTACTGCTTAACCGAGCCAAACGCAGGCTCCGATGCCGCTTCTTTGACAACCAGTGCCATCAAGCAAGGTGATCGCTATATATTGAACGGGGCCAAAGCATTTATCTCGGGTGCGGGTGATACCGACGTATTGGTTGTTATGGCAAGGACCAGCGACGACGGGGCAAAGGGCGTTTCGGCATTTGTGGTTCCCGCAAGTGCCGAAGGGATAAGCTACGGACGAAAAGAGCCAAAAATGGGGTGGAACAGCCAGCCAACACGCTCAGTCACCTTTGATGGTGTGGTCATTCCTGACGATCATCGACTTGGCGCAGAAGGCGAAGGGTTCACCTTTGCCATGAAAGGATTGGACGGGGGGCGGATTAACATTGCGACTTGTTCTATTGGGACTGCCCAGCAAGCTCTGAATCAGGCGACGCAGTACATTCAAGAACGCAAGCAGTTCGGTAAACGGATTGCCGATTTTCAATCTATTCAATTTCGACTGGCTGACATGGCGACAGAATTGGTGGCTGCGAGACAATTAGTGCGTTTGGCTGCCTGTAAGCTCGATCAAAACTCCTCAGACGCGACGGCCTACTGCGCCATGGCAAAACGCTACGCCACCGACATTGGTTTTAAAGTGTGCGACCAAGCGCTGCAGCTTTTTGGTGGCTATGGCTACATTCAAGAATACCCAATGGAGCGCTATTTTCGCGATGTTAGGGTGCATCAAATACTTGAAGGCACCAATGAGATCATGCGTTTAATCATTTCAAGACGATTGTTAGCGCAAGGCGCGCAGCTACTGTAAAGGATAACCACTATGACCAACGCAATCGAACACACCGTGTCTGACCATATTGCCGTGATCACGATGAACAATCCGCCCGCCAATACATGGACAGAGCAAAGCCTGATGCAACTAAAGCAATTGGTGTTGAGCTTAAATGCCGATCGCGATGTCTATGCGCTGGTGCTAGTGGGGCAAGGCGAAAAATTCTTCTCTGCGGGCGCTGACCTTAACCTATTTGCATCGGGTGATAAAGCTGTCGCGTTTAATATGGCAAAAGCCTTTGGGGAAGCATTCGAAACCCTATCTCAATTTCGCGGCGTGTCGATAGCGGCTATCAACGGTTACGCCATGGGAGGCGGATTGGAAGTGGCGTTGGCTTGTGACATACGCATCGCAGAAACGCAAGCCAAGCTCGCGCTGCCTGAGGCGAAAGTGGGCTTGCTGCCGTGCGCTGGAGGGACTCAGAATCTCACGGCTTTAGTGGGTGAAGGTTGGGCTAAGCGGATGATTCTCTGCGGCGAACAGATCGATGCGCAGATGGCGGAAAAAATTGGGCTGATTGAACAAGTGGTTGAAAAAGGCGATGCGTTAAATCAAGCCATTGAACTTGCGAAACAAGTCGCCAATCAATCACCTTCATCGGTGGCTGCGTGTAAAACGCTGATCCAGACCACACGGTTCCAAACGCGAGACTACGGTTTAGCAAAAGAGAGGGAGCTGTTTATGGCTCTTTTCGATACGGATGATCAACAAGAAGGGGTGAACGCATTTCTTGAAAAGCGTACACCTGAATGGAAAAACCAATAAGGGGGCAATATGACCGATACTGTCCATTTTAATCTACTGCCTTGCAGTGACAGTCAACACAAAATCGCCGTTGCCACGCTCGACAACGCCCCTTCATTAAACGCGTTAACCGCCAACATGCTCACCTTGTTAATGACTCAATTAGCGTTGTGGCAAGAAGACGATGACATCATTTGTGTGGTGCTTGAAGGTGCCGGAGAAAAGGCTTTTTGCGCGGGCGGCGATGTAAAATCGATGCATGAAGTAATGCGTGACAACACCAATGATGAGATTCGCCGAGTGTGTGGCGACTTCTTTACCATCGAGTATCAATGTGACTACCTAATTCACACCTACTGCAAACCGATCATCGCATGGGGAAGCGGAATTGTGATGGGTGGAGGCATGGGGCTGTTTATGGGCTCAAGCCATAAAGTCGTCACACCCAATTCGAAGCTCGCAATGCCTGAAATCAGCATTGGCTTATACCCTGATGTCGGTGGAACATGGTTCTTGAATCGGTTGGATGACGGGATAGGTCTTTTCCTTGGGCTCACCGGTTCCATGCTCAATGCGACTGATGCCGTTGACGTCCATTTGGCAGACTTTATGGCGCTTCCAGAACATAAAGCCAGCTTGATCGAACAACTCCAAGTGGCCGACTGGGAATGCGTGGACGACGCCTATGAAGTCGTGACTGAGTTGTTGGAAACATTTGCTCAAGAGGCGCATCACGAATCACCTAAACCTCAGCTACTTCCCTTTTACCCGCATATTCAACAAGCCTGCCAACAGGACAGCTTACTTCAAGTGGTTGATGCCATTGACGCAATAGAGGGTGAAAGCCAGTGGTTAGCGCGCGCGAAATCAAATCTCGCCACTGGCAGCCCGATCAGTGCCCATATTTGCTACCGTCAATTGACCGCTTGCCATGACCTTTCATTGGCAGATTGTTTTCGCTTAGAGCTGACGTTGTCAGTGTGTTGCTGCCTATTGGGCGAGTTTCAAGAGGGCGTGAGAGCACGATTGGTCGATAAGGATGGTTCTCCAAACTGGAAGTATAAAAGCCTCGCTGCTGTCGAAGATAAGCTTATTGATGAAATGTTTACCTCCCTGTGGACGCCAGAGTCACACCCTCTTGCACAGTTAGGGCACTACTAGTCAGTTGACTCTCAAAACAAAAGGACACTGTTATGACAACCATCGCGTTTATCGGACTTGGCAATATGGGTGCACCCATGGCACTGAACTTAGTGAAAGCAGGGTGCAGGGTGCAAGTATTTGATTTGGTGGAGCAATCGGTAGAGCAACTGGCGTCACAAGGCGCTGTCGCGGCAAACTCAATCGAAGAAGCACTAAGCGGTGCAAATGCCGTGGTAACCATGTTACCTGCGGGGGAGCATGTTCGCGCGGTCTATCTCGGTGACCACCAAGGTAATAAAGGACTCATTGATGTCGTGGCGCCAAATACTCTGTTAATCGATTCCTCAACCATCGACCCAGACTCTGCCCGATTGGTTGCTTCCCACGCACAGAGCAAAGGGCTTGAGTTTGTCGATGCTCCGGTCTCTGGAGGCGTTGCGGGGGCAGCAGCCGGGACACTGACTTTTATCGTTGGTGGCAGCGATAAAGCGTTTGATAGAGCAGAGCAAGTGCTAAAACACATGGGCAAAAACATTTTCCATGCTGGCAAGGCAGGCGATGGTCAGATGGGAAAAATCTGTAACAACCTGATGCTGGGTATATTAATGTCGGGGACCTGTGAGGCGTTAAACCTAGGCATTGAAAACGGTTTGGATCCAAACGTCTTATCACAAATTATGCTGCAAAGTTCGGGGCGAAATTGGGCACTTGAGCTTTATAACCCATGTCCGGATGTGATGGAGACAGCGCCAGCCAGCAATGGTTATCAACCCGGATTTATGACCAAACTGATGCTCAAAGATCTGGGCTTAGGGCTTGATACCGCGGCAAAAAGCCAAACCTCGGTGCCGATGGGATCGCTCGCTCGAAACCTATTCGCTTTTCACAATGCTAATGGCAACGCGGAAAAAGACTTTTCTAGCTTGTTTGAGTTTTACCAAAACAAAAATAAGTGAGGTCAACGATGGACTTAAAGCAGAGTGTCATTGCGATAACAGGTGCAGGGAGAGGGTTGGGCCAGATTATGGCAATCACTTTGGCTTATGCCGGTGCGGAGTTAGCCCTACTTGATATGGATGAATCTTCTCTGGAAGAGACCAAGCAACAATGCAATATGTTGGGCGTGAAAGCGCTGTGTTATTGCGTGGATGTCACATCGGAAGAAGAAGTTGAATGCGTTTTTAATGACATTGTGGGCGATTTTGGCCAGTTAGATGGACTCATCAATAATGCAGGGATCCTACGTGACGGCTTACTTGTCAAAGTGAAAGATGGCGTAGTTAGCAAAATGTCGTTGGAACAGTTCAACTCAGTGATTAACGTTAATCTGACCGGGACTTTTTTGTGTGGTAGAGAGGCAGCATGTCAGATGGTCAAGTTACAACGACCGGGCGTCATCATTAATATCTCGAGTGTTGCAAGGGCAGGCAACATTGGCCAAACCAATTACGCGGCGTCTAAAGCTGCGGTAGCGACACTTGCGGCAACTTGGGGCAAAGAGCTAGCAAGGTACGGGATACGCTCAGTTGCTATTGCCCCAGGCGTGATAGAAACGGAAATGACACGCCAAATGAAACCCGAAGCCAAACAAAGATTGGAGCAGGCCATACCGCTGCGCCGCTTGGGCTCGGCCAATGAAATCGCCAGTACGGTTCAGTTTGTTCTTGAAAATGATTATGTCAATGCGCGAACCATTGAGATAGACGGTGGAATTTCATTTTAGTCTGTCCAGCTACCAGTGCACACGGATACGTTGACAGACATTATTTTTCCTAATTTTTCGTAAAGTTCCCAAAGCGTGCTTACAATTATATCACTAGATGCATAAATATATGTGACGTCAGATGGCAGTTTCCTCTAATTCGATAAGCGGATATGGACTTTCCGCGAGAGGTCATTGTTATGAAAATTGCCACCAAAATAGTAACGGCATCAACCATATTGTGTACGTTGGCGGTTGTTGCCACAGGCGTAATAGTAGGTTGGCGCTCCTCGGTGTTATCAGAAGACGCGCTATATAATCGCGCCACTGAGCAGTTAATCTCTGTTCGTGAAATAAAGAAAAATGAGATTGAACTCTATTTCGAACAGATTCGTGGTCAATTGATCACAACAGCACACTCGGTAGGTGTACAAGACGCCATTACCGAGTTTTCTCAAGCGTTTGCTCAGTATCCGATAGAGTCAGTGACTGAGCGGGATCACTCTGCATTAGAACGTTACTATCAGAGCCAGTTTGGTGCGACGTATCGAGCGTCAAACAGCGGCCGTTCTGCCAATGAAATGCAAAAACTGTCGATGATTTCTCCGCTGGGGAAGGCGTTGCAAGCGAGATACATAGGCACCAACCCCAACCCCCTCGGTGATAAGCATCAATTGATAGCTGACAGTTTGGGTACTCGTTACGATGAGGTTCACGCAAAATATCACCCAAGTATCAAAGGGTTTCTAGAGCAGTTTGGCTATTACGATATCTTTCTCGTTAACCCAAACGGGGACGTCGTTTATTCAGTGTTTAAAGAGCTGGATTACGCCACCAACTTATTGACCGGCCCTTATGCGGGCAGCGGGATTGCAAAAGCCTTTAGTCAGGCACTTTCAATGAGCGATGGCCAGTTCCATCTTGAAGACTTCGCGCCTTACTATCCTTCTTATCAAGCTGCGGCTTCTTTTATCTCTTCACCGATCAAACAGGGTTCAACAACCTTAGGTGTGCTGATATTCCAGATGCCAGTGGACGAAATCAACAACATCATGACTTTCAACGGCAACTGGAGTAATGCGGGTTTGGGGGAAAGTGGTGAAAGTTATCTTGTTGGCCCTGATGGGCTTTTGAGAAGCGAATCGAGATTTCTCATGGAAGATGCCGATAATTACTATAAAACGATGCTGAATTCAGGGGTATCAAACACCATTATTGAGCAAATCAAGGGCAAAGGATCTGCGATTGGTCGCCAGCCTGTGACCACATCTACCTCAAAATCGGCGTTGCGTGGGCAAAGTGGTTCGGACGTTGTGGTTGATTATCGTGGTGAGGATGTTTTGTCTGCTTACGCGCCAGTTAATGCGGCAGGATTGAGCTGGGGGATCGTGACAGAGATTGATAAACACGAGGCGCTAAAAGATGTAGATAGCTTAATCAATGCAATGATCTTTACCGTCTTGAGTAGCATCGTGGTCATTGTGTTTATTGCAATTGTTATCTCTTACTTCTTAGGTAGAAGTATCGCTTGGCCTATCAAGTTGGCGAGCGAGCGTATTCAACAAATTAGCGAAAATAATGATCTTACCCAGCGACTCGAAGTGGCGGGTAAAGATGAGATGACTGAACTCGCTCTAAGTTTGAACGGGTTATTCACACATCTACAGCAAATCATTGGCAAATTTGCACAAGCGACTGATGACTTAAACAGCAATACCAATAGCATGGCGGGCAACATGAACAGTACCCGCGCCGCTGTCGATGACCAAAATCATCGAACCGAGTCGGTGGCTACGGCTGTTAATGAGATGAGCGCTTCAATTGCTGAGGTGGCACAGTTTGCAACCCGAGCAGCAGAGTTTGTCAAAAACGCTAATGACGCTGGCAGCCAAGGTGTCAATATTGGACGAAGTTTGGGCGTGGAAATCTCTCAGTTGAATCAGCAAATGCAAACTGCGGTTGAAGCGATCGGGCGCCTACATAATGAGACCAACTCAATTGCTGAGGTGCTCGATGTAATTCAAGGCATTGCCGAGCAAACGAATTTGCTGGCACTCAATGCAGCGATTGAGGCGGCTAGGGCTGGTGAGCAAGGGCGCGGTTTTGCCGTGGTAGCTGACGAAGTCCGTTCATTGGCGGGGCGTACCCAGTCATCGACAGAAGAAATCCGTGAAAAGATTGAGTCACTGCAACGTGAAACCAATGAGGTTTCGAAGAGTATTGAGAATGCAAACATCACGGTATCGAAAGGCGTCGCGACGTGTGATGAGAACACTGACATGTTGGAGCAAATCGTCACGATGCTGATTGAACTTAATGAGATGAACGTTCAAATCGCCGCCGCAACCGAAGAGCAGCGCGCTGTAACGGATGAGATTAGCGGCAGTATCACATCCATAGCGGATGCATCTTCAGCAGTGTCAATTCAGGTGAACGATGTGGACGATGTCTTGCAAGGGCTCTCTTCCCAAGCTGAAGAGCTCAATCAGGATGTTACCCAGTTCAAATATTGATCCACTTGTAACCGCGGCTACTTTGCATGAGCCTAGATCAGCAAAGTAGCCTCGGCTCATCTTGAATCCTTTCTTTATATAGCAGGGTTAACCTACCTATTCTCTGACGACAAATTAGCGCTTTTTATCTCGTAATCAATCGCATAGACTGACCTCTTTATAATATCTATGGAGAGAGTCCAAATGGAATTGAATGCCTTTATTGAAAAACTAAACCAGCAGCCTGAGCAAGTTGAATTTGAACAAACGATCGCGGTGATCGACGCTTACTACGATTTCGTTCCAACCTCGTTTACTAACGGAAGTACCCGCAATGATGCTGGGCAAAACAACGGTTCGTGTAAGATTTTTGCGTTCGGCAAACTGAATGGATTGGATAAGGCAAGTACGCTGGCTTGTTTTGGTCGTTTTTATCGACAAGACGTGCTGGAAAACCCACAAGGCGAAGATCACGCCAATATTCGTAACTTTATTCAGTCAGGCTGGGATGGTGTTCACTTTAACGGTGAGGCATTAATAGCAAAATAAGCGAATCGATTTCGACTTTCTGGAGAGCGAACAATGACGAACAACGAACTAGAAAAATACCTTGATACCTTTATGTGCGCGGAGTCGAGTTTCCCTTTTGGGCCAGATGCGTTGGTATTTAAGGTCAAAGGTAAGATGTTCGCTATTTTGGCGCAAAGGGAAGGGCGAGAGTACGTGACTGTAAAGGTCAAACCTGAAGATGGGGAAGTGCTCACCGATCAGTTTGTGGATATCACACCGGGTTATCACACCAATAAGCGCCACTGGGTGACCGTTTATTATCCTGGTGATGTTGAAGACGGCTTGATTCACGACCTGTGTGAGCGTTCTTATGAGCTTGTGGTGAGTAAACTACCTAAAGCACAGCGAGAATTATTGCAGGGCGGAGCGGTCGGAAGTGTATAAAAATCGCCTGATTAGATCAAACAAACAGCTATTTGATGTAATTGTCGGCAAACAAACAAAAATATGAGATTTTTGTTTGACTCTCAGTGCTCAATCCGTAAAGTATGCAGCGAACGCAACGGTGGGTAACCTAAAGCGTTGAAAGAAAAGGGCGCCTTGGCAGAGTGGCTATGCAGCGGATTGCAAATCCGTGGACCTCGGTTCGACTCCGGGAGGCGCCTCCATTCTTTATCATATTTTGGATGGTGTTTATTGTTCTAAACGGCATCACAAAGCGATTTGTGTGCCCTGGTGGTGGAATTGGTAGACACAAGGGATTTAAAATCCCTCGGCGTTCGCGCTGTGCCGGTTCAAGTCCGGCCCGGGGCACCATCTTAAATTACTCGAGAGAGTGCAAAAATAATGGCGCCTTGGCAGAGTGGCTATGCAGCGGATTGCAAATCCGTGGACCTCGGTTCGACTCCGGGAGGCGCCTCCATTATTTCTTAAAGTAGCAAGCCAGCCGAGTGCTGGTTTTTTTGTCTTTGAATTCCTTCCTGATGACTATCATAGCTCTATACCATGGCCTATGCGGTGCGTAGTGCACAGGTTTGGTGCATTAACATTTGTTAAGTTAAATCTAACTCCTTGAATATCAAGCCTTAACGACTTGGCATCTAATTTGCTGATCTAGTTTAGCTCGGCTGAAACGGGCACAAAATATATAACAACGTCACAGGCAATGAAGCCTCCTTCACTCGAGCAGTGAAGGAGGCTTTTTTTCAAGGAGTAAGTGATGACAAGGGAATGTACAAAGACAGCTTGCCCATATTGTGGAGTAGGCTGCGGTGTTGAAGTAAACCAGTTAGGAATTCAGGGAGATAAGCAGCACCCTGCCAACTCTGGCGCGCTATGTGTAAAAGGCTCGGCGTTAGCGCAAAGCCTAGATATGCCGTCTCGACTGTTGTATCCAAAGCTCAATGGAGAAGAGATCAATTGGGACCAAGCAACAGATATTATTGCCAATGCCTACCATGAGGCGATTGTAGAGAGTGGCCCAAGTTCGACGGCCATGTATGTCTCTGGTCAACTGCTAACCGAAGATTACTACGCTGCGAACAAGTTTATGAAAGCGACAGTTGGTAGCGCGAACATAGATACCAATTCGCGACTCTGTATGTCGTCGGCGGTTGTGGCGCACAATCGCGCATTTGGTGAAGATGTCGTTCCGGTCAACTATGCAGATATTGATGATGCTGAACTTATCGTTATATGTGGTGCGAATACCGCATGGACTCACCCTGTTCTATTTAGACGAATTCAGCGAGCTAGAGAGCGTAACCCTGAGCTGAGACTCGTTGTGATTGACCCGAGAGAGACAGTCACTGCGCAGCAAGCTGATCTGCATTTAGCGCTTCCCAATGATGGCGACGTTGCTCTGTACAATGGCTTACTGCGCTACTGTGTCGATACAGCCAATATCGACCAAGAATATATCGAGCAGCACACATCGGGTTTTACTAAGCTATTAGACTCGGTTGCTTCAAACGCTTTCAGCATCAACGAACTTAGCGAACAACTAGACCTAAGCCAAGAACAGCTCAAAACCTTCTATCGCTGGTTCGCTAACACTAAAAAGACCATTACTTTGTTCTGCCAAGGAGTAAACCAGTCTCAATCGGGTTCTGACAAAGCTAACGCGATCATTAATGCCCACCTAGCTACGGCAAAAATTGGTGTGAAAGGCGCCGGGCCATTCTCAATTACCGGTCAGCCTAATGCCATGGGCGGTCGAGAAGTGGGTGGCTTGGCTAATCAGTTAGCGATACATCGTGGTTTTGATGATGAGTCTATTAAGCTCGTCAGTGAATTTTGGCAAACCGATAATCTTGCGTCAAAGCCAGGACTAAAAGCGATTGAGATGTTTGAAGCGGTCGATCGTGGTGAGATTAACGTTATTTGGATCATGGCGACCAACCCAGTGGTTTCAATGCCAGACAATACCTTCGTAAAACGCGCACTAGAAAAGTGCCCAATGGTGATTGTCTCTGATGTGACTGGAAACTCTGATATCGCAAAATATGCCACTTTATTATTACCCGCTGCGGGGTGGGGCGAAAAGCAAGGTATGGTGACCAACTCGGAGCGAATGCTCACTCGTCAGCGTCAATTCACACCACCTAAAGGGCAGTCTAAACCTGACTGGCTCGCTATCTGTGAAGTGGGGGAAAAGCTATGTAATTTACAGTGTAAGCCGAATGCCTTTGGCTTTGAGTCTGAAGCGGATGTGTTTAGAGAATTCGCGGCTATGAGCGGTATCAATAAACAGAGTCCACTCCTGTTTGATATCTCTGAATACGCACAGATCAGCGACGAAGAGTATCAAGCGTGGCAGCCAGTACAGTGGGGTGGAACTCGCCCTTACGAGTCAGGTAGCTACAGCTATGCTGATGGAAAAGCGCGCTTTGTTGTTCCTGCAATGCCTATTAGCGAGCAAGACTCGTCATGGTGGCTCAATTCTGGTCGTCAGCGCGATCAGTGGCACACTATGACTCGCACGGGTTATATCACGCATTTGGCCGCGACTGAGCCGGAACCAACCGTCTATATCAATAGCCGCTCTGCAGCTTATATCGACGTTAAAGAAGGTCAGCTCATCTCATTGGTTAGCGATAATAGCGACAGTCGTATCTATGCTAAAGCAGCCATTGATGATGGTCTCGGTAATCGACAGCTGTTTATGTCGATGCACTGGGCCGGAGAATATGGCCTTGCTAGCCAGGTTAACGCTGTTCTAAGCCGTTATGCTGACCCGTACTCAGGCCAGCCTGCATTTAAGTCGCAGAAAATTGCGATTGAGCCTGTAGCGGTCAAAACCTACGGCCTTTATGTTGGTGAGAAGTTTGTAGACCGAGACTTCCTATATCAATCTTTCCAAGTGGAAGAACGTGTCGGGATTTGGCGTTTCGCTGACAGCTTGCCTGCGGATAGAGCTTATGTCTCCAATCTAGGGTCGACACCACATCAACGTGAAGTGATCCTCGAACTTGAGCTAGGTTGGCTAACCGTCGGCTATGACGAGTTAGGCGATAGTAAAGTGATTCGTTCGATCTTGAGTGCTTCCAATCAACCCATTGCGGCTAATGCTACAGAACTGGCAGGACTGATTGGTAAACCACTAACCTTTACCGCGCTCCTTTCCATTGCGGCTCAGGAAGAAGCAACCGAGTTGATTTGTAGCTGTTTCCGCGTCAACGATAAGCAGATCGTGCGTGAACTAGAGAGTGGTGAGTGCACTAGCGTCAATCAACTGAAAAACAAGCTTAAGTGTGGCACCAACTGTGGCTCTTGCTTACCTCAAGTTGAGCAGCTAGTTGCTGAGTACCACCAAACGATTGTTGTGACTAAGTAGGAGCAGAGCATGAAAATGGATTTACTTTACAAAGAAGGTTCACAACTCGGTTTGCGCGGTGCAGGTTTTGTCGCTCATGACTATGTTGAGCACACCATTGATGGCTCCGATAACGAGCAAAGTAAACTGGGCGGTACAGGCAAGGTATTGCTAGTCGGTGCAGGGCCTAATGACCCGGAGTTGCTAACAGTCAAAGCGATGAAAGCGATTCAGAGCGCAGATGTGATTGTCTATGACCGTCTGGTGAACCAAGAGATCCTTGAATTCGCGTCAACTCAGTGCAAACTCATTTACGTAGGTAAACGCTGTGGTCAGCCAAGCCTAAAGCAGGAAGAGATCAGCCAAATATTGGTTGATTGTGCAAAGCTTGGTAAGCAAGTAGTTAGGCTTAAAGGTGGTGACCCGTTTATCTTTGGTCGCGGTGGTGAAGAGGGCTTGTTGCTGGCTGAAAATAATATTGAGTATCAAGTCATCCCAGGAATTACCGCAGCCATTGGTTGTGCCGCATCTTCGTATATTCCATTAACCCATCGTAAAGTGGCTCGAAGCGTTACCTTTGTGACCGGACAAGTGGTAACCGGAGCACTACCTGCTTGGTCTCAGCTTGTCGGTGCAGGTCAAACATTGGTGTTCTACATGGGATTAGAGAAAGCCGACGAGATTCAGCGAGGCTTGATTAGCAATGGCTTAGATGGCGATTTCCCACTCGCGATTGTTACCCATGGTTGTAGCCGACAGCAAAAGGTGCATGTTTCCTGTTTAAGAGAGCTAACTTCCAAAGCGCATGAGCTGAAAGGAGTGAGTCCGGCATTGATTATATTGGGAGAAGTGGTCAAACTGAGAGACGAACTAATGTCGACTGTAGGGTCTGTTGACCTTTTGAGCTGATTTTTGCAGCAGTTTGTGGGTTCTTTATGCAAGGCAGAGGCTTTGAATTGTAGTTGCTCTACCTGATGAGCCGATAACGCAGCAGAAAGGAGCCACAAACGCTGCCCGAAGGGTTCGGCTAAAAGCGTTTTACTCTTTGTTGAGAGGCGTTTTGCTTAGAATGACTAGGCGGCAAACCTCTCGCCGCGATTAAAACGCTTTTATCTCGAACAAAATTTAACCGCAAAAGGTCAACAGACCCTAGAGCATGTTGTTTCTCAAGAGGAAGTATGAGCACAATTTTAGAATGTATTCGCACTGTAGGTCGAGGTGAGCGTGGGCGTAAACCGCTAACGTTTGAACAGGCGTACAAAATCATGGATGAGTATCTTGATGGTCAATGTGGTGACGATCAAATGGCGATGCTACTAATGTTGATTCGAGTGCAAAACGAAACTCAGCAAGAGATTGCAGGTTTCGTAAAAGCGTTTCAGTCTCGCGTACCGAGTTTAGGCGCAGATATAGACTGGCCATGCTATGCGGGCAAACGCAGCAGCGCAGGCCAGCCTTGGCATCTGTTAGCCGCGAAAATCCTATCGCAACATGGCTATAAAGTGCTGCTTCACGGCTATCATGATAGACCTGCAGGGCGATTGCATGCGGAAGATTACTTAGAACAGTTCGACGTACAAATCGCTGACTCGCCGGAGCGTGCGAAGAGTCTACTTGAAACTCACGGCATTGCTTACTTGCCGCTTAAGCATTTTGCGCCACAAGCGGAAACCATGATTGGCTGGAAAAATCGCTATGGATTGCGTACTCCGATCAACACGGTTGTTCGTGCGTTAAACCCAGGTGGCGCGAAACTTGGCCTACGCGGTAGCTTTCATCCTGGATTTCAGCAGCTTCATGCCGAAGTGGAGAGTGAAATTGGCTTAACCAGTCACGCAGTTGTTTCTTTTAAAGGTCAGTCTGGCGAGTCGGAGTACAATCCAAAGGTGAGTCAAACGGTTTGGGTAAGTACGCCAAACGGTGTTGAGTCTCACTACTGGACTGAACGAATGCTGACAGACATCCCTCTACCAAGCAAATGTCTGTTTGGTACTGAAGAGTCGAACCTCAACATGATGGCAAATACCATAGTATCTACAATGGCAGCAACGTTGTTTGCCGAATTTAATGATTTAGAGCAGGCCTTCGAAAAAGCCTATAGTTTATGGTCTAGCTACTGTAAAAATCACTGATTTTACTACTTGGCACATTCCTTGTTATGTCTCCTATTAGATAGAGAGCAAAACAGGGAATGTTCATGAATAAAAACCTCTCAAAAAATCCTCTTATTGTGTGTAGTGATCGAGTCGAAGAATCGGTGCGATTAACCACTCAACTCGCGCAAGAGTTCGACAATATCAACAGCTGTCAGCTCAACCAGCTTGAGAAGATGCTCGACCGAGAACCCGGTGCCAATGTGGTTGTGGGTTGGCAGCAGCCGAGCGCAGAACTTCGACTGATTATCGAAGAGTGTCGACTCAGAAAGTTGCCGCTTCTGGTTGTGTTAAAGCAATTACAGTCTAATGATATCAGTCGCTTACCAGAGAAAATGGACTACGTAATCATTCCAGCAGACAGTCAATTCTCACTTTTACCTTGGATTGAAAATGCCTGCCAAATGCGCCAATCAGTGACTGCACTAGAAAGTGAGATAGAGCAATTAGAATTCAAACTAGAAGAGCGAAAGTTGGTTGAAAAAGCCAAAGGCTTGTTGATGAAGATGCATCAGGTCGACGAAGAAGCTGCGTTCAACGCGATGAGGAATTCGGCGATGCAGTCGAGCCAATCGCTCGCACAAGTTGCAAAGAACCTGTTGCAAACCCTGGAAGCCCTTAAGTAACACTCTACCACTTTGGGGTTATAAGAAAAATTCCGCATTGGTGCGAAGTGCACTAATACTAAGCAAATATAATACTGCTCGATAGAGTGTTTCATTTAAGAGGTTGATATTAAAGGATTAAATAAGTTGGCACATAACTTGGAACACTATAAACAGAAACTATGACAATCTGTTCAATCGTAACCTTGAATTATCAACGGCGGTAATAGAAAGGAAGCAATGGCGCTACAGCTCACTGGAGTTGTAGCGCCTTTTTATTGGAGAAAACTTATGAAATGGACGTCAGCAATCAAGCGCACTTTAGTCGGCGCTGCACTTACAACCACGTTTTACGTGCCCACCACTTTCGCCGAGTTAGGGGAGCCTGAAATAGAAGATCTAAAGTTTGGTTTCATCAAGCTTACTGATATGGCACCCCTAGCGGTCGCGTATGAGAAAGGCTTTTTTGAAGATGAAGGTTTGTACGTCACGTTGGAAGCTCAAGCCAACTGGAAAGTACTACTAGACCGAGTCATCGACGGCGAACTTGATGGTGCACACATGCTATCTGGTCAACCGTTAGGTGCGACTATCGGTATCGGTACTAAAGCCGAGGTAATTACTGCATTTAGTATGGACCTTAACGGTAACGCGATTACCGTATCGAACAAAACTTGGGAGCAAATGAAACCAAACATCCCAGTTCAAGAGGATGGTCAATTAGTTCATCCAATCAAGGCCGATGCTCTTAAACCTGTAGTTGAAAGCTATCTTGATGAAGGTAAGCCGTTCAACATGGGCATGGTGTTTCCTGTCTCAACTCACAACTACGAACTTCGTTATTGGCTAGCTGCTGGTGGCATTCACCCAGGCTATTACGCGCCAACAACGGGCGACAACAGCGGCCAAGTAAACGCAGATGTACTACTGAGCGTCACACCTCCACCGCAAATGCCAGCAACCATGGAAGCGGGCACAATTGAAGGTTACTGTGTGGGCGAACCGTGGAACCAACAAGCGGTATTTAAAGGTATTGGCGCTCCTGTCGTGACTGACTACGAAATCTGGAAAAATAACCCAGAGAAGGTGTTTGGCGTATCAAAATCCTGGGCTGAAAAATATCCAAATACTCATATTCGTGTTGTGAAAGCTCTGATTCGTGCTGCTCATTGGTTAGACGAGAACGACAACGCTAACCGTGTAGAAGCGGTGAAACTATTGGCTAAGAGCGAATACGTTGGTGCTGACTTTGAAGTTATCGCGAACTCAATGACTGGTACCTTTGAATATGAGAAAGGTGATGTACGTGAAGTGCCTGATTTCAATGTGTTCTTCCGTCACAACGCAACCTACCCATATTACAGTGATGCGATCTGGTACTTAACTCAGATGCGTCGTTGGGGCCAAATCCCTGAAGAAAAGTCGGATGACTGGTACATGGAAGTGGCAAAAGAAGTATACCGTCCAGACATCTACCAACAAGCAGCTGAAGCTCTAATCGAAGATGGTGTTCTGTCTAGTACAGATTTCCCTAAATTCGCTGAAGAAGATGGCTTCCGCGCTCCACAAACTCACTTTATCGACAATATCGTCTACGACGGCCGTTCACCAAACGCTTACCTAGAGAAATTCGCGATTGGTCTGAAAGGCAAAGACAAAGTTTAACAACATAAAGGAGGGGTTCGCCCCTCCAATAAAAATAGTACTACCAACAAGGATGTATAGGAGTCGTTATGTCGAGCAATGTAATATCATTAATTCCGAGTAGAGAGCTGGTTGCGAATAAAAGCAAAGCTATTCTACTGCCTGTTATCGGAATCTTGCTGTTTTTAATGATGTGGCATTTTAGTGCACGTCAGGTAGAAACATCACTTGGTACCTTACCTGGTCCAGCTCAAACCTATCAGCAGTTTAGTAACTTAGTCAGCGAGCACTGGGCGGAGCGTGACAAAGAGATCGCGTTTATTGAGCGCCAAGAAAAACGCAACGCAGCAAAGCTAGCAAGGAACCCTGATGCTAAGGTGAAAATTCGCCCTTACACAGGCAAGCCAACCTTTTTTGACCAAATAATTACCAGTTTGATCACGGTAGCGAGTGGTTTCTTACTTGCGACAGTTATTGCAATCCCTCTGGGTATTATCCTCGGCTTGAACCAAGGCGTTTACCAAGCATTCAACCCAGTAATACAACTACTTAAACCTGTTTCACCCCTAGCGTGGCTACCTATAGTGACCATGGTGGTGAGTGCGATATATGTCAGTGACGATCCTATGTTTGCCAAATCTTTCGTTAACTCACTGCTTACCGTTGCACTGTGTAGCTTGTGGCCAACGCTTATTAACACTGCGGTTGGCGTAACAAGCGTAGATAAAGACCTCATTAACGTAAGTAAAGTTTTGCAGCTGTCATGGTGGCAGCACATTCGAGTCATCGTTCTTCCTTCAGCCATTCCGATGATCTTCACCGGGCTTCGCTTGTCATTAGGTATTGCATGGATGGTATTGATCGCGGCAGAAATGCTGGCGCAGAACCCAGGTCTAGGTAAGTTCGTATGGGACGAGTTCCAAAATGGTAGCTCGGCGTCTTTAGGGCGAATCATGGTAGCGGTTATTGCTATCGGTTTTATCGGTTTACTTCTCGACCGCGGCATGTTGCAACTTCAGAAGTGGTTATCTTGGAACAAACAGCTGGCATTGCGATAAAAGGAGTTTCCTATGTCTAAAGCACTATTAGATTTAACCCAGTTGGGTATGAGTTTTCCGACACCAAACGGCGACTTTATTGCACTGAAAAACGTAAACCTGCAGATCCAAAAAGGCGAATTTATCTCATTAATTGGTCACTCAGGTTGTGGTAAATCAACGGTACTTAACCTAGTTGCAGGTCTGCACTTGCCAACTGACGGTGGTGTGATTGTTGATGGTCGTGAGGTGAGTGGCCCTGGCCCAGAACGTGCGGTTGTGTTCCAGAACCACTCTCTACTGCCTTGGTTAACGGTATACCAAAACGTTGAGCTCGCGGTGAAGCAGATTGCTGATCAACACTCTGGTTCAGTTGACACTAAAACTTGGATTAAACAGCAAGTTGAACACTATTTAGAGCTGATTCAAATGTCACATGCGGCGGATAAAAAGCCGGATGAAATTTCAGGTGGTATGAAACAGCGTGTTGGTATTGCTCGCGCGTTGGCTCTGCAACCAAAAGTCCTATTGATGGATGAACCGTTTGGCGCGCTAGATGCGCTAACTCGTGCACGTTTGCAAGACTCACTAATGCAGATTCAAGCTGAGCTAAACAATACAGTCATCATGATTACTCACGATGTCGATGAGGCGGTACTGCTCTCTGACAAAATCGTCATGATGACCAATGGCCCAGCGGCGACGATCGGTGAAGTGTTAGAAGTCGATTTGCCAAGGCCACGTAACCGCGTTGAGCTAGCTGACGATCCACAGTATCAGAAATGTCGTCAGTCAGTTCTTCGCTTCCTCTATGAGAAGCAGGCAAAAACAGCGGCTAGCCCGGCTGATAAAAAAGATAAAGAGCAAAAAGAGCTCGCAACGACCGCTAAAACGGCTTAAAGGAGTCACATTATGGAACATATCGTTGTTGTAGGTAATGGCATGGTTGGCCACCATCTTGTGTCTCAGTTGGTAGAGCGTGGTGCTCACCTAGAAAAACGCATAACTGTCATCGGAGAAGAGCGTTTTATCGCTTATGACCGAGTACAGCTCTCTTCGCTGTTTTCGGGCAATAGTCATCAAGACCTAATGCTGAGCAGTGAAGAATGGTACAAAATGCATGGCATTGAGCTAATGCTCGGTAGCCAAGTGACGCAAGTTGAACGAGATAAAAAGCGTCTAGTTCTCGATGGTGATAGCGTGATGGGGTACGACCAACTTGTTCTCGCGACAGGTTCTTACCCATTCGTGCCGCCAATCGACGGTAAAGATCGCGATAATATTTTTGTTTACCGAACTCTAGATGATCTTTCTGAAATCAAAACTGCCTGTCAGGGCGCCAAAACAGGTGCCGTCATCGGTGGTGGTTTGCTTGGTCTAGAAGCTGCCAACGCATTGAAACTGCTGGGCGTTGAAACACACGTGGTAGAGTTTGCGCCGCGCTTAATGCCAGTTCAGCTTGATGATGGAGCAGGGCAAGTTCTTAAAGAAAAAATTGAGGACTTGGGCTTAACCGTTCATACCTCTACCGCGACAGAGAAAATCTGTGATGGTGAGAGTGCTAACCACAGGTTAGTGTTCAAAGACGCCGACCCTCTAGAAGTCGATGTCATCGTATTCTCTGCAGGTATTAGACCTCAAGATGCCCTAGCGCGTGAGGCAGGTATCGAGATTGGTGAGCGTGGCGGTATTGTTATCAATGATCAGTGCCGCACAAGTGATGAAAGCATCTATGCTGTGGGTGAGTGTGCGTTATGGCAGGAGAAAATCTTCGGCTTAGTTGCTCCGGGCTACACTATGGCGCGAGTGGTTGCGGATCAATTACTTGGACGTGATAACCAAGGCTTCACTGGTGCAGATATGAGTACCAAACTCAAGTTGCTTGGCGTTGATGTTGCTTCGATTGGTGATGCTCATAAAGCAACTGAAGGTGCGCAAGAGATGGTGCTGCAAGATGCAGTTGCTGGTATCTATAAGAAGTTGGTTGTCGATGAATCAGGAACTAAGTTGCTTGGTGCGATTTTAGTGGGAGACAACTCAGACTATGACGCGCTACTTCAATGTTACCTTAACGAAACTGAGCTTCCAGACCATGCGGCTAACTTGCTGTTTGATACGGGAATGCTAAACGGCGAGATGGATGATAGTGCCATCATCTGTTCTTGTCATAATGTCAGCAAAGGTGACTTGGTCAGTGCGATTCAAGCAGGTGCTCATGACCTAGATACGCTTAAGGCGGAAACGAAAGCGGGTACAGGTTGTGGTGGTTGTACCAATATGGTTAAGAGTGTCTTGGATGCTCAGCTAACTACTATGGGGGTTGAAGTTAACAACCACATCTGTGAGCACTTTGAATTATCGCGCCAAGAGCTATTCCACATCTGTCAGGTAGAGCAAATTAAAGATTTCGATACCTTGCTAGAAAAACACGGTAAAGGCATGGGGTGTGACCTTTGTAAGCCAACCGCTGCATCGGTATTTGCGTCGCTATGGAATGAGCACATCATGGAGCCACAACACAGCTCGCTACAAGACTCGAATGATGCATTCATGGCTAACCTACAGAAAGACGGTTCTTACTCAGTCGTCCCTCGCGTAGCGGGCGGTGAAATTACCCCAGATAAATTGATTGCTTTGGGTGAAGCGGCGAAGAAATACGATCTCTACACTAAGATCACTGGAGGTCAGCGTGTCGACCTATTTGGCGCTCAAGTGGAGCAGCTACCAGAGATCTGGCAAGCATTGATCGACGCAGGTTTTGAAACCGGCCATGCCTACGGTAAATCACTGCGAACGGTTAAATCATGTGTCGGTTCAACCTGGTGTCGTTACGGTGTTGATGATTCTGTCGGCTTAGCCATTGAGCTAGAGAATCGCTATAAAGGCCTTCGTGCGCCGCACAAGATCAAGTTCGCTGTCTCTGGTTGTACCCGTGAGTGTGCGGAAGCGCAGAGTAAAGATATTGGCGTCATCGCAACTGAAAACGGTTGGAACCTCTATGTTTGTGGTAATGGTGGTATGCGGCCAAGACACGCAGACCTGATTGCTTCGGATCTATCTAAAGCAGAGCTAGTTGCACTTATCGACCGTGTACTCATGTTCTACGTACGAACTGCGGATCGTCTACAACGAACCTCAGTTTGGATGGAGAACTTAGAAGGTGGATTGGATTACCTGAAACAAGTAGTGATCGAAGATTCGCTTAACCTTAATGAGTCTCTTGAAGCTCAGATGCAGCATATCGTTGATACCTACCAATGTGAGTGGAAGAGCACGATTGAAAACAGTGACAAACTGGCTAAGTTCAAACCATTTATCAATGCCGATGATGCAAGCCAAGCGCTGCCATATCAAAGAGTGCGCGGTCAACGTATCCCTGTGAAGGAGGAAATCTAATGGAAGTCGTAGATAAAGTAAAAGTTTGTCGCCTAGATGAGTTGTCTCCCTACCAAGGTCGAGCTGCGTTAATTGATGGCGAGCAAGTGGCGCTGTTCAATATTCCTGAGCATGGTGTGTTTGCGATTCAAAACTGGGACCCAATCGGTGAAGCTTATGTGCTTTGCCGAGGAATCGTGGGCGATGTAGCAGGGGAGATGTGCGTCGCCTCACCACTCTACAAGCAGCATTTCAGCTTAAAGAGTGGTGAATGCATCGAAAAGCCGGAAATAAAATTGTCGGTATACAAGGTAGAGATCGAAGAAGGCAATGTCTTGATTGGCTGATAGCCTGATGCGGTTGTGAGCAAATAGATCTCGCCTTGAACAACGCAGATTTGTTTTAACCACTTGAACATTAGAGCTAAATGTTTCGTTGACTCTAAATTTCTAGCTGTAAAAGTACACCCCGTTCCCACGACAACATCGTTGGAACGGTGGTCTGCAATCGCTTTTCGCGTTGCCCTGGTGGTGGAATTGGTAGACACAAGGGATTTAAAATCCCTCGGCGTTCGCGCTGTGCCGGTTCAAGTCCGGCCCGGGGCACCATCTTAAATTACTCGAGAGAGTGCAAAATTAATGGCGCCTTGGCAGAGTGGCTATGCAGCGGATTGCAAATCCGTGGACCTCGGTTCGACTCCGGGAGGCGCCTCCATTATTTTGAAGCCCTGACAGAGATGTTGGGGCTTTTTTATGTCTGTAGCTTGGTCAAAAAAATGCCCAGTCAAAAGACTGGGCATTGCTGATTAATAGCTATTCATAATGATGAGTTGCGTATCATCAATGACATAAGTTTGGTAGCCATCGCCTGACACATCCAGTTCATTGTAAATGCTATTGTTACTTCCTGACGCGTCACCGCTGTAACGCTGTGAGCCATCCGACTTGAAGATCCATATATCTTTGTCACCATAGTAGTTACTTGTGGTGGCATGAACTTCGTTGTTCTCACCCATTGCTGAGCCAGCGGCGTATCCGTCGGTGGTAAATACCTGCGTAACCTGCATGCTATCGACATCAAGACTGAGCAGTGAGGACCCAACCGGATAGACCACGCTACCATCGTTGTTGATGGCTAAGCCGGTAGCGAACGAATCTGTACCGTGTGGCGCTGTAGCGATATGCTCCACTTTGACATCGTCACGATAGCTGTTGTACGTCAGTTCATAACAGTGCAATAGGTACGGCGATAGACCAGATTCGGCAGCACAGAAGCGGTTACCAAATTGGCTTGATGCAACAATGTCATAGCCTTGATACCAAGCAACGGCTGATACCCAGTGAGCGTCACCACGTACATTTAGGCGTGTACCGGTATTGGCGTGATAAATGTTCCCACGAGCGCCAACAATCAGTGGTACGCCTGAAGGTTCGGTAATTGTAAACGTCTCTGCGAGCCCATCATTACCTGACCAGATCGTATGTAGGTTAAATGTCGTCAGGTCAAAGACAGCGATACTGTTGCCATCCAAACCACTGTATAACCATCTTCCGTCCTCACTCACTTTAATGTCACCAAACTGGTGCGTTCCGCCAGGTGATAGCCCCGCAACGTATTCTTGCGTATGGCTATGATAAACACTGATTTCAGCAGAATCGGCGGTTCCATCGTTAAGGTAGATGTAAGGTCTAACTGGGTCAGCCGCTACATTGATTGCTTTTTGGGGTATCACTTGCTTCTCGACTGGGTCGGTATCGCCAACCCAAAGGCTGACACGAATGCTATTGCTGTTGGCAATACTCGTGTCATCTGGTACGACGACAACTTCCGCTTCATGCAGCTGATTGGTCGCTAAACCGCGAGCATCCGCAGTAAGCTGCAACTTATCAGCCGTGGTACCAGAGGTTGTCACCGTCAGCCAAGGAGCTTCTGTTGACGCTTTCCAAAGCGTGTTGGTAAAGCCGTAGGTGTCTAGGATATCGATGTCAGCAGTAAGACGTTGTTTGGTTGCAAACTTAGTCAAGGCAACACCGCGATCAGGCACAACAAGCGCACGACGAGACGCAAGCACGTTCACGTCAAATTGTTTGTTGATTGTGTGTTCACCAACTTGAGCAGAAGCCGTTGCGGTAAAGGTGTTAAGGCCTTCCTTTACACTTTCAATAGAGGTCAAGTTCACATCAAGTGTTTTTGCGGTGCTCGATGCGTAAATGTTGGAGGAATGCAGACCTTCAGGCAGTGACACTGTTACTGGATGAATGCGATCACCTGTCGATAAGCTTACGTCGAGGCTGGTTGAAATGGGTTCAAACCCATCTGAGATGTCGAGTGTGACGCTATTACTACTCAGCGTTAACTCTGGTAAAGCAAACTCAGCGGATACTTGGATTTGCGAGTCTGTGCCTTCCGTTTTGTCGCGCAACGTTATAGTCGTTGAGTAGGATCCAGGCGTGAGCTTGTAGTCGATAATGGAAAGCTCGACAGTGGTGTCACCGGTGCCCATTCTTTCACTAATTGAGAGCCAGCTAGCGGTGTCTAGTAACAGCCACTCTATGTTAGTGCCGGTAATTGAAAGCTGTTTAACCTCTTTCGCTGAAGAACCAATGGTGTGGGACAAGGTAGTACTTGTGAGGTTTGCCTTGAGTTTATCGTGGCGAGTCGGATCGAGTGGGTAGTGATCGTTGACATCCAATACGCCATCGTTGTCATCATCGGTATCATCGTTGTTGCTAATACCATCGCCATCTGTGTCTACAACTGGCTCAGTAGGCTCAGTAGGCTCAGTAGGCTCAGTAGGCTCAGTAGGATCTGTTGGTTCGGTAGGGTCCGTTGGCTCTGTTGGTTCCGTAGGCTCGGAAGGATCAGTTGGCTCCGATGGTTCAGTGGGTTCGGTTGGCTCTGTGACAGGCGCGGTGAAGTTTGTGAGTTCAATGATTTGACCACCTTGAACGCGGCGAACAATACCAACATTGTCGGCAAACCACAGGTCTACTTGCCAAGGAATTTCAAAGAAGTAGCCGTCGATGGTAGAGCTAATGTATAAGTCTACGGTTACGTGAGTGGCATCAAAAGTACCGTAGGGAACAGTAATCGTCTCAGTCCCATTGATGGTTGTCGAACCATAAACATTGATGGGGTTATTTCCGTATGTCGGTTGGATGTTGGCTGTGCCAGAAGTGGCAACACTTTGCAGCGATCGAGCTGAACTCTCAACTAACTGCATAGATTCATCGAATCGGAAATCAATACTAAAAGTGCCGACGCCAGAAACATAAGTTGAAGGCGAATAGAAACCAGCAAACGAGACACTTTCTTCTGTGGCAATAAAGTACTCTTTACCGCCAGTTGGATAGTTAATGACTTGCGCGGTTTTTCCGCCTATTTGGGTGGTCGTTGCGTACGTACCTTTGCTACTGTTGTCGTAGTACCACTTAGTGTCACTGGTGGTTGGTAGATAGCTATTGGGAGAGTTAGGTGCGATGGTTTGAGGTTTGTTGCCACCATTACTGCTGCCACCGCCGCCGCCGCCACCACACGCTGACAGCGTCAAAGCACAGGCTAATATAATCCCATGGTACAATGTTTTTATTGAGGTCGAACCTCGTCGGCTCCGTGCCGAACAATTAAGCCAGTTCAAACGATTTCTCCTGAAAAATCAAAATCGCTTAAGTTTATAATTTGCTCAATTATATGGGTTGGGATTGATGGGCAATTTCGACTGACTTGGCATATTTCTCATCAATATTTCAGTTGGCTGTGAAGTGTTTCTCAAATGATTGTTTTTGATGTCTAAATAGAATTCTAACTCTACCTTAACCTCATGTTTTACAAATGGAAATATTTCCAAGAGCAAAAAAATTAACTAGGGGGGAAATCAAGTGATATTGAGAACGAGCCGGTAATAAAAGTACGAACTATGAAGCCTATCTGACTCGAGACTCTATAACGACATAGAGTTATAAGACATCGAACCTAGTTAGCGTTTTTATTAAGGCTTTTCGAAGTTCGCTTTGTAACCGAACACAATGAACGGATTGAATTATTAATAATACAGTGTACATTTAGCAGATGAATCAACCATTATTCTTATATTAGAAACTCTTAACATGAAAAAGAACTTGCTCACTTTGTCCGTAGCAGCGTTGCTATCCTATCCTTTTGTTTCTTACGATGCTCACGCGGTTTCCGTTGCTTGGGATCAGCAGGATGAAGTATGGCAAACTCAAGAATCTGATCATTTCTCAATCCACTTTCGTTCTGGGCACGAAAAGCAGGCAGCTCGTTCTCTCGATTTGGCAGAGCAAGTTCATAAAGAGCTGACGCCTTTTTTTGGTTACGAGCCTAAAGATAAGACCGAGATAGTATTGGTCGATGAGTTTGACTTTTCAAACGGTTGGGCGACCGTCATCCCTTACCCGCAGATCAGGCTCTATATGAGCCCGCCAGATGACGTAAACAGCCTCGAAAGTAATGACGAGTGGCTACATTTACTGATACGACATGAGTATGTGCATATCCTGCATCTAGAAATGGGGGGCGGTGCGCCTGAGTTTTTACGCAACATATTTGGTCGTAACGTATTGCTTTACCCCCATACTCTTACGCCATCAATGCTAGTCGAGGGCTTGGCGGTGTATTTGGAAACCAATAAAGAGCTTGGTTACGGGCGCTTGCAAGGTTCAAGCTATCCAATGGAAATGCGCATGGAAGTCGCCTCTGGAAAGGTCAAGGACCTCAATCAAGCGGTGGTCGCCAGTAAACACTTTCCGCTTGGTTATCAATATCTCTATGGTGCTTACTTTGTTGACTATCTTGTTCGCCAATATGGAGAAGATAAAGTTCAGACCTTCTTAGACGATTACAGTCGTCGCTTATTGCCATTTTTCCTCTTGAACAGAACCGCCAAAAATACATTTGGTGAGTCGTTTGAAGCATTGTGGCCACAGTTTCAAACTTACCTAAATGAGCGCTTTAGTGAAGAGATCGCGTTACGCACGGCGAATAAGGTGTCGGGTGAAAGATTTAATGAGACAACTCCCGTTATGCAGGTAGTGACGACAAACGCGGCGGGTGATGTTTTCATCAATCGAAACAACAGTGAAGATAGAAACGACGTTGTTCAAGTACAGTTATCTAGCGAAAAAAATCATATCTCAAGTTCAAAAGGTGTCGTTGCTCTAGATGCTCACCAAACCTCTGGGTTGGTTGCGTCAAGACTGGTTTATTACGCCGATGGGCGAGGCATTACAGACTTGTTCTGGTTACAAGGAGGGACATGGAAGCGGTTAACCGAGCGGGAGCGTTTTAGAGATGTTCGTTGGCTGGCCAATGGTCAGCAGGTTATCGCAAGCCGAAAAATCGATGGGTTTAGTGAGCTGTGGTTGATTGATGTTATGGCTCCTGAAAACAAGCAACGGCTGTGGCGAGGTGCTGAAAACGAAGTGTTAGGTGGGTACGATCTTTCTCCTGATGACACGAACTTGGTGGCGAGTGTTAAGCGATCCCAAGATGGCTGGAATCTTGAGCGTTTGAATCTAACGAACTTGCAATGGTCCACAATCACTAAGACACGATCCGTTGAAAATAGCCCAGTATTTGTGGATGCAGACACTGTGATGTTTAGCGCTGATTACGACGGAGTGTTTAATGTTTACCGCCATACTCTCGGTAGCCAATCGGTTGAGCAACTCACCCGCGAAGTGGGGGGAGCATTTTCACCATTATGGTCAGACACCTTTGGCTTGATTTATCAAAGCTATGACAGCGAAGGTTATACGCTTCGCGCACTTAAACAGCCAGATGCTCTCGATAATGTCGTTTTAGGTGAGGTTGCTGCAAGCTACCAATACCCAGATCCAGCACCAATGTCTGTGGAGAAAACCGATGCTGTTGATTATTCACCCTGGAGAAGTCTAAGACCAAGGACATGGGTGCCGATCTTCAGCCTTGATGAGAATCAATCGATCGCCGGAATCGTAACCAATGGCTCTGATGCGCTTGGCAGACACAACTACACCATTGAGTTGGGTTGGGATACGGAAAACGGATTAGGTCAATACCACCTTAGTTATCTTTACGACAATCGATGGTTCGCCGCGATTGGCAGAAACCATGACTTTACAACATTCTCTGAATTAGGGGTTGAGTCCCAGCGCATCGAACAGAACGACAATGCCTTGTTACAACGTAACCATATTTACACCGCGTTTGAAGATCAGTTGTCTCTATCTGCGGGTCTTTTTTGGGAGAAAGAGAGCGAGGTTCAACAACCTAAGGTAACGACCAGCCCGTATGAAGAGCGGGAAGAAACGCTAGTCGGTTTAGCGGCTTCGTTCGACAACAGAGAAAGCTACCTTAACGTCATGGGCGTGGGTTGGGGGCACTATCTTGATCTCACTGCTGAAACAAATGATTTGCTGGGAAGCGACTATGAAGGGAACAAGTATCAAGCGCAGTGGCGAAGCACGTTTGATCTTCCTGGCCGCTCTACACTGACGCTCCGCTTAGCTGGAGGATACAGCGATGAGAAGGCGAAACCGTTTCGTTTAGGCGGCAGCGACCAAAGCGATGAGAGCGCTCTGTTTGGTCGAGAAACTCAGGCATTAAGAGGTTATGATGAAACTGTTCAATCAGGGAATCACTATTTTACTCAGCGAGTAGAGTACACGTCATGGTTGGCTCGAATTGAGCGCAACTGGGGACTGTTTCCGATTGGTTTGGGTGATATCTCTGCAACCCTGTTTGCCGACTCTGGCAGCGCATGGAGTGAAAGCGGTCAGTATAAAGGGCTTACTGGGTTGGGTATTTCAACAACCGTTGAGCTCAAGATGGGGTACAACTTAACGGTACCCGTGACCATGGGTTATGCCAACGGTTTAGATAAAGAGCTAGGAAAGGATCAATTCTATTTGTCTGTATCAGGCGAGTTTTAAAGGCGGGTCTGAGATTGGAAAGGCGATGCCAACTCGTGAGAACAAAATAAGTTGTCGAGTTTTAACGCAAATTCCTGCACATCCATTACACTTAAACGCACGAGCTTGGTGCAAAAAATTTGCGCCAAAATGCTATGTTATTGAAATTTAGAGAGATGTTTGTTTGGCATCAGATTTGCTCTACTCAGTATTGTGACCTTTGAAAATTAATGTCAAAGGCGAGACAAGAATAATATAACAGCGTCAAAGGCAACTAAGCCTCTTCCTCTCTAGGGAAGAGGCTTTTTCTTCTCTGCAGATGCGGTTTTCTCGGTAGCGTTCAAAAGGTCAAATTTGGGAGAATCAGACCAGTATGTAAGCGAGTGTAATCAAGGCTAGTAAATTAATAAAACACTGTTCATAATGAATGCATCTCACAGGAGCAGTTATTATGAAAAGAATTTGGTTAGCCGTACTTTTTAGCGTTGTATTGTCCGGATGTGTCGTTTTTCCAACAACCCGTGACTACTACAAGCCAGTTGTAATGCAATCCCAATCTGCAGTACCTAGCTCAGCTTGTGGCTACGTTAAAACTCGACTGGATGGAATTGAGCAGGCTACTGACCACTATGGTGTTAGCGTATTCCCTTCAAAAGACAGTGAAAACGGTATATCCATTACCGCTCTATTGGAAACGAAGAGAAAAGGTCCTGAGTTGGTTAACGTTGAGGTGGTAACCGAGATCGGCGCCTTGATGCGTGATGATCACGCGACCCAAGTCTCTAATACGACTGACAGTGTCGGGATTCACCGCTCTTGGTTCAATGTTAAATATCCGCCTTTAAAAGTGTTACCAGAACAGTTGAAGATAATGGTGACTGATAGCGAAGGTAAGACTTATGAGTTCAACTTTGAACATACCATTCAAAGTGACGTTTATCATGGCTCTATCAATTGCTGAACCCACAGCTTTGATGAGTCAGTCGTGTAAAGTTTGGGCGTGTTGCGGTGGTTTTACGCGTTTAAGCGGTTTTTTAAGCACTTAAACGAATGTGAAGACGTTAATTGTTGACGTGTAAAATCAATCGGTTAAAGTACGCCTCGTTCGAACGGGAAAGCCCGTGAGGATGATGGTGTACCATCGCTTTATGCGTTGCCCTGGTGGTGGAATTGGTAGACACAAGGGATTTAAAATCCCTCGGCGTTCGCGCTGTGCCGGTTCAAGTCCGGCCCGGGGCACCATCTCATCAAAGTGAACAATTTGGCGCCTTGGCAGAGTGGCTATGCAGCGGATTGCAAATCCGTGGACCTCGGTTCGATTCCGGGAGGCGCCTCCATGACATTTTGGTCAACATTGAGGCCAAACATAAACCAGCATTAAGCTGGTTTTTTTATGTCTGATGGTCGCTTAATCTCTTTTTATATCGCAGCACCACACCTTCACCGATAAGCAGGGAACAGTTTAATGCTCCCCAGCGTCGATCACTCACTATGTACATAGATGCTATCGCGACCGTTGGCTTTTACATGCAACAAGGCGCGGTCTGCCCGGCGAAGTAACAGATCAAAGTCGTGACTATTATCTGAGTTAACAATGCCAGTACTGATGGTCACGGTTAGGTGCTCTGCCACGCTGCCAAAATCTCGTTGTTTAATGGTACTTCGTAATGATTCACACACCGAAAACACCTTATTAGGCTCCCAGTCTCTAAATCCTATAACAAACTCTTCGCCGCCCCAACGAGCGACAAAACCATTTTGTGGCGTCGCATTTTTAATCTCTTGCGCGACGATCTTTAGCACTTGGTCACCTGCTAAGTGGGTGTAGGTATCATTAATTTGTTTGAAATGGTCAATATCGATCAGCGCGAGAGAAAACGACGTCGATTGACCCGGTGCGTAGACAACTTTCTCAATCCATTCATCAAAGGCACGTCGGTTGTTGAGTCTCGTTAATTGGTCTTCTCGAGCTTGAACTTCAAACGCCGCAGCTTGTTTGCGGAGTGCGAGGGTTTTCTGCATGACCTCGTTTTTAAGCCTAAGCTCTGAGCGTTTTAACAACCTCAAGCGCCACCAAAATAGCAGTGCGATTGACGCTGCGAGTAACAGAAACAGCCCTATTTGAACGCTGGCACGTTGCCACCAATAGGGCAATACCACGAATTCAACGCTTGCGAGGTTGACGTCACTTTCATGATGTTCGTAATAGGCTTTCACAACAAAACGGTAGTTGCCGGGGGCAAGGTTGGTATAGTCGGCACTCGTTTGTGATCCGCGAGATACCCAACCGTTATCCAGACCTTCAAGTTTCGTTCGATAGCGAATGTGTTGAGCGGATAAAAAACCAAGACCCACGTAATCAAATGAGACGCGTTGGCTACCTGCAGGAAATGAGAAAACGTGTGGTTGGGCTAAATCATATTGCGTTTTATCGACGGTGAGACGTTCGATGACGGTCGGGAAATGAGGAACAACTAGCCCCTCGGTATTGCGTGGATTGGTAGATGCAACGCCTTGCGCGGTTGGGAACCACAATGTCCCTTCATTATCGATAGTCGCGGCTGGATTAGAGCCTCCGTTGACTTGAGCGGTTCGCATACCATCGCGTTCATTATAGAGTTCGAAACGTATAGGTCCTGTTGCGCGGCCGTCGGCTATCGCGTTCGCTTGGTCTAGACTGATCCTCCAAAGCCCACGGTTGGATGTTAGCCAGAAATAGCCCATGTGATCGGGTATCACTTGGAAGAACTTATCGATCGGTAATCCTTGTGGTCGTCCAATAAGGCTGAGCTTTTTATCGCTAAATCGATAACGAACTAAGCCACGATCGGTTGCTAACCACATCGAAGAGCCTTGCGAGTAGAAACCAAACACATATTGCGCATCTTCCATGCTAGTGAGATCGATTTGTTCAACCTTATCACCACGAATGACGGCGACACCAACCGCTGACCCAACCCATATATGTCCATGTTTATCTTGAGCGAGTGCCATCACATAGTTATCTACTAAGCCATCGTCGACGGTAAACAATCGTGTTGTGCCGTCCGGTGAGCGACGCAGTAGACCAGCCGTTGTGCCAAACCAATGCTGATTTTGCTTGTCCTGTAAAATGGCGCGAACTTCGTGTGTAGGAAGCTCATCAAGTGGATAGGGGGCCAATGTTTGACCATCAAATAGGTAAACACCTCTGTTGTACGTCCCAACCCAAGCGCCGCCTTCTGCTCTGGGGGCTAGGCTCAGTATTGATAGCAATTCACTCTGATTTGAGTCTGTTTGAACATTGCGGATTTCCCGATTACGAATAACACTCAAGCCGCGACTTGTTCCTGCGATAATGTCGCCAGAATCGAGTGCAAGTACGGTTCTTACGTAATCGCCGGCTAACCCACGATGCTGATCCCAAACGGTAAATGGTGCCTTGTGCAACCGAGTCAATCCACCATTGGTTCCGATCCAGATGCTGCGCTCTCTATCTTGGAAAAGGGAAAGTACGCGGTTGTTGAGTAATCCTGAGCGCTCATTAAAGTGAGTTAATGTGTTGTTTGATAGCCGATAAACCCCGTTATTAATGGTGCCAAACCAGTAATCACCGGAGTCGTCAGCGAGAATTCGAGTGATGAATGCACTGTCTAATGTTGGGTGAACTGAGTACAGCTTGTTATTGGCATCGAATCGCCAAGCGCCATGTTTGCCGCCAAATAGGAACTCACCATTACTCAGTTGGATAGCGTCGTAGATTGGATTTGGGTCCAACCCAGCTTGGGCGCTGATGTTGACCACACCTTCTTGACCGACTTTAAATAAGCCTTTATTGGTTGACACAAGTACGTCCCCATCGAGCGCGAGGGTCAGTTTGTAAACACCGACTGAGGAGATTTTGATTTCGTTCTTTGCTTCTAAGCTGGCGCGATAGACCAAGCCAAGGCTTTGCGTGCCTATCCAAATTCCACCGTTTGGATCGCGTAGTACTGTATTGATGAGCTTTCCCGCGGGCTCGACAGGTTGCCAACCTCGCTGGTGACGATAAGTTAATCCACCACGTACGCCACCGGCAAGTAGTCCGCCATTGGCGTCTGCATAAAGAGCGCGCACGCCCGAGTCAATTAAGCCTGAATCAACACCGCGAGTGAAATGTTCGAATCGATGTCCATTGAATCGCGCCAGACCTTCCCACGTTGCGAACCAAAGATAGCCGTCATCAGTTTGGGTGATGGCATTAATGCTGTTGTGGGGAAGACCATCTCGGCTAGTCCAAGTCTCAAAGAGGTATTCACTCAGTTCAGAAGCGCGCGCGGAAAGGGGAGATACGAAAAACAGAACAAAATAGATTAAGCCAGCCACTAATTGAGGGGACCAATTTCGCTCGTTCATCTGTATACCTTTGGCTGCAATCTCTTGGAACGAGACAGCATAGTTGATTTCATATTATTGCTCAATGTATTAGCTCTATGTTATACACAGCGTAAAGCGCAATTGAAGTTAGTGATTAAGGTACAAAAATCCCCAAATAAGGAAACGTTCTATGGAATTGGTTATGATCTTTGCCATTATATTTGGCGCTGTGTTTGGAACTCGGTTTGTGAAGTTGTTTCTATCTCACCGCAAAGAAATCAAACAACTAGAACTAGAGCAACAGAGTGGCGTAGATCGTGCCCAAAATGTCAAACTTCAGCAGCAAGTTGAGCAGCTGACCGATCGTGTCGAAGTGCTCGAAAAGATCGTTACCGATCAAAAGTATCAGTTAGAGAAAGAGATCGCGTCGCTCTAACTCATCGCAAGCGCAACAATGCCCACGACTATGCGGAACAGGGGCTCGCATTTTGTGCCATTTCATATTGTCGAAGTGGCATTTTATCGATTGTCGATTTAATAGAGTCCCAATTGGTTTTTTTACCCCAGCGCAGCTTTTCCATGCCATCCTTACCAACTAATACCGCGGTATGTTCACCCGGAACGACATCATAGATGTGGAACATACCACTAAGGTTGAATTCCTCTCTGACCCAACTAGGTACTGTAAATCCATCTTCCGTAATAACCAGGGTGACAACGTCACGCTCTGCCAGTTCGCACTCTATCATCAGAGTTTCGAGCAGGAACTGTTTGACGTGTTCGTCATTAGTCGGGGCAAAGTAAATGACACTTCTATGAGCCCATTTTTCCGAATGAGCTGGGTATGCTAGGGTCGTTTGCACAAAACCAAACATCAGCATTGTCAGCAGTAGAACGCGCATTGTGAGCCTCCTAGTCGCACTATCCGAGCTTTGTTGCTTTCATTTCCTATACGTTAATTGTAGGTGTTAAGCTCAGTCATTTCTGATCGTAAGAGGACATCGCAACATGGAAGTGATTCACACCTCAAGATTGAGACTTAGAATGGCGACAAAAGAAGATGCGCTATTCATCCAAGACCTCTATTCAAGTGAAGACTTTAAAAGGTATGTCGGCGACAAACAGCTTCACACCAAACAAGACGCCGAACGCTATATTGAAGAGAACATTTTAACCATGTATCGCAACCATGGCGTATGTCTGTTGGTGGTCGAGCGCCATAGTGACTCTACGCCCATTGGGGTTTGCGGACTAATAAAGCGCGACCAATTTGATGCATACGATATTGGCTATGGTTTTTTACCGACCTGCTATGGATGTGGCTTTGGTCTGGAGTCATCGCTTGCGATCATTGAATACGCAAAGCAAAACCCACAAATCGATGAGCTGATTGCGATCACAACGTCAGACAACATAGCCAGCCAAAAGCTACTATCTCGACTTGGCTTTACCTATGTCAAAGTCGAAAGCAAAGTGAGTGATACGATTGATCTACTTTTGTATCGATTACCTCTGATCAACCATGAAACACATCCATAGTGATATCTTGCAAGGTGCTTTACTCACGGAACACAAAACCGTGGCGGCGATGATGGCGATTTACTGCCGTGATAAGCACCATTCAAAAGGAGAGCTTTGCAGTGAATGCGCTGAACTTTTGGCTTACGCTGAGGTAAAGTTAGACCGCTGCCCTTATGGTCAAGAAAAACCGACGTGCAACAAGTGCCCGATCCACTGTTATAAACCACAGCCCAAAGCGGCAATGAAAGCCGTTATGCGATACTCGGGGCCTAGAATGCTTCTACCTCATCCAATTCTCTCAATTCGTCATCTTTTGTTGGAGCGTCGGGCAGCTCCGGAAAGGCCGCTAAACAAGATGTCAAACCGAGCCAAGCGGCGTCAAAAATAGTCGGCTCAACAACGTTTACTCTCTCTTCCCTTCAAAGTCGCAATGTTATACGCCGCGCCGCTTCACGCACATCGCTGGCTAGCTCACAAAACATCACCTTGTTGAATGCATCCCTCTATAGGTATTACCAAAGCAAAGGGTAAAGAGTGGGCGTGATATATGTTTTTCCTATATGACACTAGCAATAGTCTATTTTTCCAACCGATATCGACTGAGTAAACTGGTTCTAAATTACTGAATTATTGGAGTTTACAATGCGAAGCAAAACGGTGTTATACGGCGCTTTGATGAGCGCTATATTAGCGGGATGTACGAATACCGAGCAGGTTTCTACGACAGAGTATTTTGAGGGAACAGCGAGCTATCAGCTTAATGCTGCCGATGTATTTCGCCTCAGTAAGCAGTTGAAACAGAGGGATCTCGTAAAGTCGCTTAAGCCACTCTATGGCGAGTCTTACTACTCGGAGGAGGCATTCAAATCGGCCATTTCTACTCGCTTAAATCGCGAACTTAGTAACGAACTCTACGAAGAGTTAAAGCAAAAAGCGGTGGTTGCTCCGCAAGTGCTATCGCTGGAGTTTGTCGCTGACAATACGTTGCGGGTGCGCTTTGGTCACGAGCAAGTCCCTCTGCAGCAAAATCTACTCGACGTAAGTGCTTTAACACTCTTAAGTTTAGATAAATTGGGCAAGTACCAGTGGGCGACCAATTCATTGGTTGTTGCCGTTGAACCGACGACCTTGTGCGTTAAGATTCAAGATAAGCAAGGCAGCGAAGTTAATCAGGTTTGCCCAGCACAATCGACAGGCTTCACCCTCCACACTGATCATGACTATCACTACCACGGGCTAGGCCAAGAGTTTCAAAAAGCGGGCGACTTAGATGGTCGATGGAACCAACGAACACGCCACGCGGGCAACAAAATGGAAGGATTCAATGGTGGTGCGACTGGCAACACTATTATTCCTATTCTTTATGGTGCGAGCCCAACGCAGAGTGATTTCGCACTCTATCTCAACAACCTTTACAGTTCGGAATGGAAGTTCGATGGCCAAGAGATAAATGTAAAAGCCTCAAAAGGAGCCAGCGAAATCATTGTGATGGTCGCTCCTAAACAAAAAGAGCTGCGTAAGCAGTTTATGCAGTTGTCTGGCAAACCTCTCGTGCCGCCACGAAAGATGTTTGGTATGTGGCTGTCAGAGTACGGATTTGATAATTGGGCTGAAATGGAGAGCAAGCTCGCGACACTGCGTGACAATCAGTTCCCTATTGATGGGGTAGTTATGGATCTTCAGTGGTTCGGTAATGTGAGTGGCAACGATCCAGATAGCCAGATGGGCTCTCTTACCTGGGATAGAGAAAACTTCCCACAGCCCAAGCAAAAAATAGCGCAGCTCAAACAGCAAGGAATCGGGATGGTGCTGATTGAAGAGAGCTATGTCAGTCAGGGACTTGATGAATTTAAAGCGCTCGAAGAAAAAGGCTATCTCGCCAAAGACCCAGAGACAGGGTTAGGTGCCAATGTGAACCCTAATGGGGGAGGCACCTGGTGGGGGAAAGGCGGCATGATTGATTGGTCGAACCCAGAGGTAAACGGCTATTGGCACAATTGGAAGCGTCAGCCACTGATTGATATGGGAGTCATGGGACATTGGACTGATCTTGGTGAACCAGAAATGTACAATCATCAAGCTCGTTACTTTGGCGATCAAGCGCATGATGAAATTCACAACCTGTTTAACTACTACTGGCTAGAAGGCATCTATCAGGGATACCAAAATAACAATGTGCACCAGAGGCCATTTATGATGTCTCGCTCCGGAACAACGGGGATTCAAAAATTCGGTGCGTCGATGTGGTCTGCGGATATTGGCTCTAATCTGACAAGCCTCGCCACTCACATTGGGCAACAAACCAATATGATGTTGTCAGGCATTGACTACTATGGGTCAGATATTGGCGGATTTCATCGTAAAGGGCTTGGGGTAATTGGCGAGAAAAAGCAAGCAGCCCTAGATGAGACGTACACTCAGTGGTTTGCCTACAGCAGTTTGTTTGATGTGCCGGTTCGCCCACATACCGAGAATTTGTGCAACTGCAAAGAAACCGCGCCAGATCGTATTGGAGACAGAGAAAGTAACCGCAACAACCTTGCTCTGCGCTACGAGATAATCCCATACCTATACTCTCTGGCTCATCACGCCCATCAGGATGGCGAGGCGATCTTTGCGCCTGTCAGTTATGAGTTCAGCGAGGATTCAATCTTGTATGACATCCAGCACCAAAAGATGATCGGCAATCAGTTGATGAGTGCAGTGGTCGCCGAACTTGATGCCAAAGACGTTACTGTGACATTCCCACAGGGAGATTGGTTTGATTTCCGAACCGGAACCAAGATGGATGCGCTGAAAGCACAATCCAAGACCATTGACTTATACAACGAAAATAACCAATACCAACTGCCGCTGTTTGCAAAACAAGGCGCGATCATCCCTGTTTCAAAGAGTAGTGCAGGGCAATGGACCAGCGAAGTGCCGCAAGACATTACACTAAAAATCTTTGGCTTCGCCAATAATGCCTTCACGCTTGTTGAAGACGATGGCAAGACGACTGACTATTTGCATGGCGCGAAACGGGAAACACAAATCACGACGCGTGTATTTGATTCGAGTGCAACTTTGAGTATTGAATCGTTAGGGAAGTACCAAGGTATGCCATCGTCACGCGCACTTGAAGTTAACTGGAGCCTAGGTGCGGAAGTACAAGTTTCTCGAATCTCTAGCAACGCAGAGCAAGCAATCACATGGAAACAATCAGGCAACCAACTTTATGTGAAGCTCGCTCAATTACCTCAGCAGGGAGAAACGACCATCACACTCGAGTTTTGAAAGTGAAACGGGCATAAAAAATAAGGAGAACATAGCGTTCTCCTTATTGATTTATTACTCGCCAGCGACCGCTTGACGTTTGGTTTTGATGCTTGCAATGAGCATGTAAACGCAAGTCGCCAGCAGCGTTGCAAACAGGTAGCCCATCAAACCTTGTTCTCCAGACATAAACCAGTCAGCGAGAACTGGACCAGCAACGGAGCCCACGCTGTAGCTAAACAGCATCACTTGTGTCGCTGACACAATGTAGCTTGCATCAAGTTTGTCGCAGCCGAGATTGATTGCAACGGGATAAAGCGCGAATGTCGCCATACCCAGAATAAACAGCCCCGCACCCAACGCATGAATACCCGAATACGCCGCGGTTAGCGCAATCGCAGCAACGCCAAGCGAGCAAAATATTGCCATTAAAAACGTGCGGCCAAAATACTTAGACATCCAAGGAACGATTGGCTGAACCGCCATACCGCCAAGTACTACTAGTGCCATTAAGCTGCCCAAATTGTCGTTACTGATACCGCGCTGAGAGAGCTCTAAAGGCATCAACCCGTAAACAGCGCCAAGCGTTAAGCCAGACACAATGCAACCAATGATTGCCGCATGGTTGAGCTTCGCGATTTGTTTCAACGAGAGCGGTGAGCTGTGTTGGCTTTCAGGTTGGTCAGTTTCACCAAATAGTAGAACAACAATCGCCAACAATAGCATGGTAACAATGGCAATGAATGGCACGCCACCAGTCACTCCAAGTACGCCAATACCAAGTTGGCCAAGTGATGTGCCCCCGTACAACGAGCCCATGTATAACCCAAGGCGTTTTGCTCTTGCAGATTCGTCACCGTGCAGCAACCATGACTCAACAATCACAAACACGCCCGCTACCGCAATACCAGCGACAAAACGTGCACAAAGCCAAACCATGGATTGATTGAATGCCGGCAACAGCGCAATCGTAAACAGAAAAGCCCCCAAACAATAAACAAAAGCGTTTTTATGCCCAACCTTGGTGACTACAGGTTCGATAATCACAGCACCAACTAGTAGACCCGCGTAAAACACACTGGCTAACCAACTGGCAAGGGAAGATTCCAAGCCATAATGTGGCAGCATTAAAGGAATCAAGCTCATTAAATAGCCTGACGCTACCGCATAAAGAGCAAGCGCAATAACAGGTACAGAAATGCGTGCTTTTGGAGCAGGAGCAAGGGTGTTTTCCAACGTCGTGACCTCTGGTTGATGGAGCGAAAATAATCAGAATTTGGCGCGACTATGGGGTTAAATGGGGGAGAGGTAAAACGATAAATATTGTTCGAGAAGATAAAAGATGCTTATCGTTATCTATGTGTAGAAAATGAATAATTAAAGCCGAAATTTTTGCTCATTTCGGCTTTCTAGGTTGCTAATTTAATCTGTATGCTACTTCAGTAGAGCTTGGTTTAACCATTGATCAAATTGACCTTTAGGAAGAGCGCCGTTAATCATATCGACTCTTTTCCCATCTTTAAACACCATAATGGTTGGAATGCTTCTAATTTGATATTTAGCGGCGATATTTTGCTGAGATTCGGTATCGACTTTTACAAATCGTACACTTTGTGCTCGTTCAGAGGCAACATCAGAAAATACAGGAGCAAACCCAACACATGGGTTACACCATGGTGCCCAAAAATCGATCACCACTGGCTGTTTTGACTCAAGCAACGCGTCTAGATTTTGCTCGGTCCCTTCAATTGGCGCGCCATCTAACAATGAAGTTTGGCATTTACCGCAGTTTGGGCTCTCTGACACTCGCTCTGTAGGAACGCGATTGACGCCTGAACATGACGGGCATCGTGTATTAAATGTAGACATGACTTTTCTCTTTCTATTTGTAATTGCTGTGACACTAGTTGTTTCAATAGGATGACACCACCCACCAACGCTAGTTATACTCTGAAAAGGTCGAGTGACTCAAATAAGAAAACGAAAAGGCTCAGAATGACAACTTTTTTTGCAGAAATTACTGGCTGGGGCAAGTGCCTACCTCCAGCTACGCTCTCCAATGATGATCTAAGCACATTTATCGATACCTCAGATGAATGGATCCGAACTAGAACGGGGATCGAAAATCGCCGTATTAGCCACGTCGAAACCTCTGATATGGCGACCGTTGCCGCGAAACATGCACTGGCTTGTGCTGGCATTAGTGCCGATGACGTTGATTTGCTCATCGTCGCGACTTGCTCGCCTGATTCACTGATTCCGAACATTGCCTCGAAAGTGTCGCAAAACCTTGGGATGAAAGCGACCACAGCGTTTGATTTGAACGCTGCTTGTACAGGTTTCGTGTACGGCTTGGAAACGGCGACGCGTATGATTCAAGCAGGCAACTACAAACATGCAATCGTGATCGGTGCAGAGCGTCTTTCTTTCTACATTGACTGGACGAAGCGTGACACCGCTGTATTGTTTGGTGACGGTGCTGGTGCAGTCGTGCTTTCGCGCACTGAGCAACAAGTCGGCTTGCAACATGCACAGCTCGGTTGTGACTCGGCAGGACGCGATATTCTTGCGGTACCAAAATTTGGCACATCAATGGACCGTTTTGCCGCAGACAATGGACATTGGGACTTCAACTTTGTTGGCAAAGAGATTTTTAAACGCGCCGTTAAAGGCATGGGCGCAGCGGCTCACAGTGTTCTGTCGAGAAGTCAGCTAGCCACCGATGACATTGACGTGGTCATTCCACACCAAGCGAATATTCGCATTATTCAAACACTGTGTGATATGTCTGGAATCAGCCAAGATAAAGCCTTCGTCAATATCCAGAAGTATGGCAACACCTCTGCTGCTACGGTTCCGATTGCACTGTGTGAATCTTTGGAGCAAGGCGTTGTTAAACCGGGCGACAATTTACTACTTGCCGCATTTGGTGCGGGCCTCACTTGGGGCGCAGGCCACATTAAGTGGGGTGACCGAGTGACGCCGATTGCACAAAGTGATGCGGTATTGCCTGATTGCGATAAAACCGCACTTGAATTGCTTAAAACGGCGATTGAGTTTTGCCATAGCCGCGCAGAGTAAAGCAACGCCTCAAAACGGAAAGCCGCGTATCATTCGCGGCTTTTTTACGCGACTAGCAAAGAAAAAGCGGAGGCATAACCGTAAAGAAGACAGTATCATAGAGCGCAAATCATAAGAATGATAAAGGGCGTTCATGAAGTTTCTGCACACCTCAGATTGGCATTTAGGTCGACAATTCCACAACGTTTCATTACTTGACGATCAAGTGGTTGTTCTTAACCAAATCGTCGATTACATCAAGCAAAATCCCGTTGATGCGTTAGTCGTCGCGGGCGATATTTACGATCGCTCAGTACCACCAACCGCCGCGATAGAAGTCATGAACCGCTTCGTCAACCAAGTGTGTGGTGAGTTAAACCTGCCAATCATCTTAATTCCGGGCAACCACGACGGTGCTCAGCGACTCGGTTTTGGCTCTGGCCGAATGAAAAGTGCAGGGCTTCACATTCTGTCTGACTTTGAGCAGATGCTAACTCCGGTTGTTATTGAGTCAGAGATTGGTCCCGTTGCATTCTACGGCATGCCATATAGCGACCCAGAGCAAGTTCGCCACCACTTTAAGCAGTCGGTGTCGACACACGATGAGGCTCATCAACTGCTCACTCAGCAAATCTGCCAGCAATTTCAACCTTCACACAAGAATGTATTAATCAGTCACTGCTTTGTAGACGGTGCCATTGAATCAGACTCAGAACGTCCTTTGTCCATTGGTGGTTCAGATCGCGTCAGTCACGAGCACTTCACTTCATTTGATTACGTCGCACTAGGGCATCTTCATCAGCCACAGAAAAAGGGTGAAGAGTATATTCGCTATTCCGGTTCCTTGATGAAATATAGCTTCTCGGAGCAGCACCAACGAAAAGGCATGACGTTGGTTGAGTTGGATGAGTCGGGTTTCAAGCAGTCGACCCACATTGACCTAACGGCGCCTCATGAGATGCGTATCTTGGAAGGCGAAATGGAAGAACTTCTCTCTGCTGGCCAAACTGATCCTAAGTTTGATGACTATCTACTGGTCCGCTTGCTTGATAAACACGCGATCCTAAATCCAATGGACAAACTACGCGCGGTGTATCCAAATGTATTGCACCTTGAGAAACCCGGCATGTTAGTAGGCGTTGAACAGCAGATGGCCAAAGCTAAATTGGCAAGAAGTGAAATGGATATGTTTCGCGATTTCTATTTAGAAGCACAAGATTCAGCGCTCAGTGATGAACAAGAAAGCGCACTGTCTGGCATCATCAAACAACTGACAAAGCAGTAAGATCACTATGAAACCAATTAAACTCGTACTACAAGCTTTTGGTCCGTTTGCCCAAAAGCAAGAGATTGACTTCACTCAATTGGGATCAAATCCACTGTTTCTCATCAACGGACCAACCGGATCGGGGAAAACGTCGATTCTTGATGCAATCTGCTTCGCGTTGTATGGCGAAACGACGGGAAATGAGCGTCAAGGCATTCAAATGCGCAGTGATCTTGCTCCGCTCTCAGTGCCAACTGAAGTGACATTAGACTTTGCGTTGCAAGGAAAGACTTACCGAGTAACACGTTCTCCCGAGCAAGAAGCGCCCAAAGCTCGCGGTGAAGGGACAACCACACGAAAGCACACGGCGTCTTTGTATCAACTGGGTGAGCCAGAAGTTCTAATCACCAGTAAAACGGCGCAAGTAAAAACAGAAGTTACAGACCTACTGGGGTTGAACGAAACCCAGTTCCGTCAGGTAATGGTACTGCCGCAAGGTAAATTTCGAGAATTACTGCTCGCAAGCTCGAAAGATCGCGAAGAGATCTTCGGCCAGCTATTCCAAACCGATATTTACAAGCGGATAGAGTATTCGCTGAAAGATAAAGCCAGTGCGATAAGCAAAGCGAAGAACGACTTTGACCATCAAATCCGTGGCGCGCTAAAGGTCGCGGAAGCCGAGTCTGAAGCTGAGCTTGAAGAACAACTGACCCATTTAAAAGCCGCGCTAGAACAAGCGACAACTCAAGAGCACGATGCGGCTGCGCAGCTTCAAGCGCAAAAACAAACGCTTCAGCAAGCTCAAACTATTCAACAGCGCTTTAGTGAACTAAGCGCGGCCTCTAAATCATTGGCTGAACATGTTGCTGCGGCAGACCGCTTTACAGAAAAGCAGCATCTTGTCGATATGGCGATAGCCGCTAATGGTTTAACTTTTACCCATAGCCAGTGGAAGCAGAGTGCTTTGCAGTCTGAGCAGGCAGAAAATCAACTCACCAATGCGGAAGAGAAACTGACCTCAATTAAGAAAGAGGTTGAGAATTCTGCTGCCCAGCAAAAACTGGCAGCAGAGCAAGTCGCGACAGTACCAGCGCTCAACGATGAGCTTTATACTTTACAAACCATTAAATCCAAATTGTCTGAAAAACAGCGGGTTGATGCTCAGTGCACATCACTGGAAACGTTAGCCGCCGAGCAACAGCAGACGTTAACGCAGTACATCGCGCACAAACAAAGCCTCGAACAACAAGCAGAAGAGGGCAAGGCGAAATATGAGCTCGCAAGGCAACAGCATCATGAGAGACCTGCCGTTGAAGCATCAATTGTTCGTTTACAGCGTTCGATGTCGGATCTGCAAAAGTTTGCTCAACTCAAAAATGAGCTTTCTAGCCAGCAGAAACAGCTTACGCCGCTCGAAATTCAGTTGGCGAACGCGAATCAAGCCTTATTGGAAGCCACACAACAGGCTGATAGGCTCGATTGGGCTTGGCATAGTGCTCAAGCAGCGGTATTGGCACAAAAGCTTCAAGATAAGGTGCCATGCCCTGTGTGTGGCAGCGAGGAGCACCCCAATCCAGCGCGCTTTGATGGCGAAGAGATTACAAAAGAGCAAGTCGAACAAGCCCGTGCCAAAGAGCGACAAGCGCTGAATACCCAACAGCAGGCAATGAGTTCCCTTGAGCAGCAGCAATCGTTAATCGCTGCGAGTGAAAAGCGAGTCGCTGAGACGGCGGCAGAACTTGGAGCACTAGCGCAAGCCGACCACATAGCGCTTGAAGAGGAACTGAAATCTAACCAGAGCAAGCTCAAAGAGATCGAATCGCTTGATTTAGCAAACTTGGAGCGAACTGTTACAGAGCTTATCCAGCGCAGTGACAATGGTGAGCGTAAGATTGCAGAGCTCAAAGAGACGATGTCTGCGACGCAAGCACAATTAACTGGATTACGAGAGCAATCGACAGTGCTAGCTAAAGAGATCGGTAAAATGTACCAAGAGGCAAGTGTAGTCGACCACGCTTTAGCTCAATTAAAACAGCGTATTGACAGCATCAACTATGCGCACGACCTTGCGCAGAAACAGTTCCAAGCCGTGTCCAACCAGCACTATGAACTTGAAGGGCAGGTGAAAACGCTCAGCGAACACTGCCAACAAGTGACGTTGGCATTAACCAGTAACGCTCAATCTTGGCAGCAGGCGCTGGAGAAGAGTCAGTTTTCTGATGAAGCGGCATTTCTTGCTGCAAAAGTGCACGATGAGCAGTTGAAGCAATGGCAAGAGGAGCTACAAGGCTACCAACAGACGCAAATCAAACTCGAGCAGACAGTACAAAACTTGACCGAGAGCTTAAAAGAGCAAACCGAACCAGATATGGAGGCGCTGAATGTGCAACATGCTGAGGTCGAATCGCGTTATCAAACAGCTCGTGCTGAGTTAGATATTACTCGCTCTGCTTATGAGCGCGTCAACAAGGTATGCGAAGACATTTCAATGCTGCATCAAAAGAATGCCGAGTTGGAAAACGAGTACAAGGTATTCGGAACCCTTTACGATGTGGCGAGTGGCAAAACAGGCAGTCGCGTTAGCTTACACCGCTTTGTGCTTGGCGTATTGCTTGATGATGTTCTGATTCAGGCTTCTCAGCGTTTGAGTCTAATGAGTAAAGGGCGCTACATCCTATTACGCAAGACCGAAGGTTTTAAAGGCGCAGCCGGACGAGGTTTGGATCTGATTGTTGAAGACGGCTACACAGGCAAAACACGAGATGTGGCAACGCTCTCTGGCGGTGAGTCATTCATGGCGGCGCTTTCTCTCGCACTCGGCCTTTCGGATGTGGTTCAATCTTACAGCGGCGGCATCCGTCTTGATACCTTGTTCATTGACGAAGGGTTTGGCAGTCTCGATCCAGAATCACTTGATTTGGCCATTCAAACCTTGGTTGATCTTCAGCAATCGGGAAGAACCATCGGTCTTATCTCACACGTCTCTGAACTAAAGGAGCAAATGACACAGCGTATTGACGTAGAACCAACCAAACTTGGTAGCTCCATCAAACTCGTGTCATCTTAGCGGAAGATTGGGAGCTCAAATATGGAGGGCTCCCAAGATATGTGCTAATTGTTAATTGAATAAATCCATAAATATAAAAGCAATATAGATAGTCAGCGAGTCGGATAGGTGATTAATGGACGCATTTCGCGTAGCAATCCAAGACACGGTCAACAAAATATACCAGTACGCAGAACCTAACCTTACCTTAGTCGGTTGGATGGGGCTGCTAGGGTTTCCTACATACTACTACGTATGGAGCTATCTATTTCCGCAACCATACGAAAGTTTGGCATTAAGAACGTTTTGTTCTTTGCTGTTCGCCGTTATTGCGTTTCGTAATCAGTTGCCTGAGCACTATCGGCGCTATATGCCGTATTACTACCTTGTTGCCATCACGCTCTGTTTACCGTTTTTTTTCTTCTACATGATGCTGAAAAACGACTGGTCAACAATCTGGGCGATGTCATTTATGTCGTCCATTTTCCTGCATATTTTACTCGTGCATCAAACGCGGATTGTGTTGGCTCAAGCGGGCGTGTCTATTTTCATCGCTATTGTGCTTGTTTATGGTGCCGATATGAATCAGGCGCTGAACGATGTGGTGTGGCCATATATCCCTATTTTCCTGTTTACCTATGTGTTCGGTAATTTGTTCTATTTTCGAAACCAAGCCGAGCACGAAAGCAAGGTGTCGATTGCCAAATCATTTGGCGCTGGCATTGCCCATGAAATGCGCAACCCGTTAAGTGCGCTTAAGGCATCGATTGAAGTGCTGAGTTCCATTTTACCAGCGGATAAGAGTGGCTCTCAAAGTGGCATCAGTATATCAACGCACGAACTGTCGATGGCCAGAGAGGTTCTTGATGACGCTGATGAAGTGATTCGCAACGGCAATGAAGCTATCGATCTGCTGTTAACATCGATTGATGAGAATCGAGTGTCGACGTCTACCTTTAGGAAACACTCCATTGCTACGGTCACGCGACACGCGCTTGAGAGCTTCCCTTACAAAAGCGGCCATGACAAATCTGCGGTGGAGCTGGTTGTCGAGCAAGATTTCGACTTCTTCGGTAGTGATACCTTAATCAAATACGCACTCTACAACCTGCTCAAAAATGCGTTTTACTACCAAGCCGACAATGATTTTAAAATTGTAATTACGCTCACCCGCCGTGATGATAAAAATCGGATGATTTTCCATGATAACGGTGTCGGTATTGCTCCCGATGTTATCGAGCACGTTTTCAAGGATTTTTATACCTTTGGTAAGACAGGCAGCTATGGGCTTGGCCTGCCTTTCTGTCACAAAGTTATGGTGGCGGTTGGTGGAATGATTGAGTGTGATTCGATACTGGATGAATGGACGCAATTCACACTCACGTTCCCAGAATATAAATCTAATGCGGTAGGGTCGATCAAACTCGATCTGATGAAGTCAAAATCCATCCTGCTGATTGGCGAACAAGGAACCTTTAGTAACATTTTAAATGAACACGCGTTTTACCAAGGGTTTCGATTTGTCACTTTGGGCCTTGAGGCGGCGAGTAAAAAACAAGAATATGAATTCGAATTTGATGTCATTTTTATCGATTTCGACATTGCGCTCAAAACGCCAAGCTTAATGAATGAACTTGAAGCAAAACTGCACTTTACCGAAGGTCGCATCGCACCTTTATTCCAAAGTGATCACTCGTATCACGACAATATTGAACGTCACCTGGCCATCTATCCAGTTGAGAAAGAGCGCTTTAGGGAAGATCCCGATAGCGTGCTTGATCAGCTTCTGTTTGAACAGCTCGAACCGAGCCGCAGTGTTATTCCAAAGAAACGTGTTTGCCACGGGAAAACCATCGTTATTGCGGACGACAATCAATCTCTACGTGCTTACACGTCGATTTTGTTGGAGCAGCAAGGGTTTGAAGTTATCCAAGCTCAAAATGGTCATGAGGTGATCGAAAAGCTTCAACAAAGCCCTGTAGACTTGGTGATTATGGACATCGAAATGCCGTCTCTTAATGGATTAGAGGCGGCCAATGCAATACGAAATTCAGCCAGTGAGTATGCCAATGTCCCAATTCTTGGTCACACGGGAGACTCAACGGCGCTTGCCATCGATAAAATTCAACAAGCGGGCATGAATGACTATGTCATCAAACCCGCGGGCACCGATGTTCTGCTCGACAAGATTGCCAACTGGATTTAGGTGCCTTCACTTGGAAGGCACGTTGGCGTGACTAGAGAATGTATAGGTTGGGTTGCTGACGGGCCGATTGAACCGCAGCGATGATCTGGTCCAGTTGTCGTTGTGTGGTGCTGCTGTTTAATGAGAAACGAATGATGTTTTTGTTAGGAGTGGTTGCTGGCTGACAAAAAACGGCGCCAAATACGTGTTTACTCTCTAGGAAATCTCGTACGTTTTCTGTGTTTCTCTCATCACCCGTTTCAAGCGTGACGATTTGTGACTCGCTACGAATCGTTACGCCAATTTGCGTCAGTTGTTGTTTCAAGTAACGACTGATTTTGCGCAAGTGCTCACGCTGGTGGTCACTTTGGCGAATGATCTCTAAGGTTTTGTCGAGTCTCTCAATTTCATAGGGCAACATGGCTGAGCTAAATACCGCTGGGTAGCCAACAAATGGAATGCACTCATTTGCTCGATTGTTGCACCAAATCGCTCCCGCACGATAGGCAAACGTCTTCGCTAAACTTGCGGTCATAAAATCAACTTGGTGGCTGAGTTTGAGGCTCTTGAGCAAACCTTCACCATGCTTGCCATGAGTGCCAAGGGAATGGGATTCGTCTATAACCAGTGCGCAGCCATTCTCCTTCGACATTAAGACAATATCGATGAGAGGGGCAACCGTACCTATTGTGCTATACACCGAATCAATCAAGACTAAACCGGGTCCGTGGCGGCGAATCAGCTTTTGTAAGTGACGGACATTGTTGTGCATAAACGGGTGGATGTTTGCCCCTGCAATTCTTGCCCCTTCCCAAAGTGACATGTGGGCAAAGAAGTCAATATACACCTGGGTTTCGCTATCACAGATGGTTTGCAGTAAGGCTAGGTTTGCTGACCAACCGGATTGAGATAATAAACAGGAGCTAAATCCTGTGTAGTCTGCCAGTTTGCGCTCGAGCGCAGGTTTTCTATCTTCACTTTGCAGGAACACGCCAGACATGACGGATGTGTGCCGTTTTTCGAGAATGGCTTCGGCGTGACGGTGAATGATCTCGGGGTGGTTCGCGAGATCAAGATAATCATTGCTTTGCAGCACAATATCGTCATCGTTGGGCTGGGCACCCATCACCAAATGTTTACCGTTTTGATGGCAGTCAACGAGCTTCGCTAAGTGATGTTCTATCTTTTTGTTTATGAATTCTGGAGATGGAGGGCATAGGTTTAGCGTATTCATAATCGTATATCCTTTATTTGAAACCATGTGCCAGCTGACGAAAGAATATATGAATGAAATTTAATAATGTTTCTAGCTAAGATAATTATATTTTCGTGGTAGGTTACAAACAAAAATATCAACTATAATGCATAAGGGAAGTCTTCCCTAGGCTACGGCACTATAACTTACTGAAAATTCGGCGATAAAAGTTAGCCTTTTGCAACGTTTCGGGTTCAGAAAAACGCGTACAAAAGCAGGCTAGGGCGGAAATTTTTAAAGGATAGAAATAGCAAATAGATGGCTAGTTTGCCGCATGATTAGTGCAGTCGGAAGAAAACAGCTCAGGCCAGTACATTTTTACGTAACCCACCGAAACCCAAATCACCAATCCTGTCGCGACACTTAACTCGAACAGTCCAAAATGGTGGAGCCAATGCCATTGTGGGTGATATTGCTCAAAGAAGCTGGTGAGTCGATGCATTGCAATGGCGCTGATGACAGACGGAAACGTAACCGCTGCAATAGAGGGCTGAAACTTAAGCCTAAGTAATCTGAAGTAACACAAGTAAATAAACAGCGTCATGGTGACCGCTATGCCAGCGAGAGCACCGGTAAGGATCGGGTCTGGCTGCGGAAAGTTCACTAAGTAGGTCGCCAGCGTCAGGTTAATTGGCGCGGCCATAATAGCAAGTGTGGGTCTGGCGCGTCTGGGCAGCATCCCTTCAAACATCAAGCGATAAAGTACCAGCGGCAGCATGAAAAAATAGATCGCGATACAAACTGACACCAAGGTTTCGGAGAATACGGTATGACCAAACTGAGTGCCAGCCAGTGAGCTACTGATAAGCCCAACGGGATACAAGAACCAACTAGGGACGATGTTCGATATTTTGAAGTTGGTTAATTGGAAACCAAAGAACATCACCATCATGGTGAGGTGCAGTAATAATGCCGCAAACCAAAGTGGGTAGGCGACAACGGGTGAAATCACCGCTAAATAATCGCATAGAATCAGCAGTGCCATGCTCATCGGAGCCATCAAGCTGCCACTAAGCGGGTTACGAATATCGTTAATGAATGTATTCGCATTGGTGAGGTATTTAACTAAGACAGGAAACAGCAATATCGCGCCAAGAGAGGCGAGATAGGGACGCACAAACTCACCAACTTCAGGAATATACAAGAACCACGCGTGTCCCAATCCAATAACACCCAGTGCAAGTGCGGCTTGCGATGGGGGTACACTCTGAAATTGTGTTAAGCGTCTCCAGTTCAACGACCTATTCCTACTGTGTGCGAGTAAATGCTCTAAAAATCGATCGAAGGTTTTGCGAGTTACCGATTTTTCTGCGCAGATGATAACAAGCCAAACGGTTGCGATGCAATTATCATTTCACTTCGCTAGGGAGGTCTTCCTGTCTTAACTTCTCATTTTTAAGAGTTCTGTGGAGTAATTGACTGTAGATCGGCTGCCCACCGAGCATTTGAGCAAAGACCACTGCACCTAAGCTGGTGATGATCAAAGGAAGTATCAAGTAGTAATTGTTGGTCATTTCGATGACCAACAGTATTCCTGTAATTGGCGCTCTCACGGTGGCGGCAAACAGTGCGCCCATTCCTGCAATTGCAAACATACCGGGCTCGATCATCAAGTCAGGTAACAGTTGATGCGCAATCAGACCAAACGCATAGCCAAACAAGGTGCCCAAAGCTAACATTGGCGCAAAGATACCCCCCGGAGCGCCCGAACCAAAACAGATCATGGTAGTGGCGATACGAGCGACAAAAAGCAATAGAAGAAATCCTGCGGTATAACCGCCGCTGGCAATATTAGGAATCAAGGTGATTCCGCCGCCTGTAATCTCTGGCATGTAAAGTAGAGTGATGCCGAAGAATCCCCCAATCAAGCTACCGGTAATCAAATAGCGCTTACGTTCGTTTTTGTGGATTCTGGCAAAGAAGTCTTGTGACAGTGTCACTAATTTATTGAAAACAACGCCAAAGATACCAAACATAATCCCAAGTAAGAGAAAAAGCCAAAGCGCAGGTAATTCCGGTGGCTGATACTGAGGTAAGGTAATGACGGCTGATTGCCCATTAATAGCGCGAAAGACAATATTAGCTGAAACCGCAGAAACAATGACCGCTTTTATCGAGATTAATGAATAGCGAAACTGAGGGCGCATCTCTTCAACGACAAACATAATCCCCGCTAAAGGTGCATTGAATGCCGCCGCTAAGCCACCCGCAGCGCCAGAGGCCAATAGGCTGTGTTTCGTGTCGTCATCTTTGACTCGAAAGATATCGGTTACCATGCGACCAATCGCGCCGCCCATCTGAACCGTCGGACCCTCCCGACCGAGCACCATGCCGGAGCCGAGGGTACCCATACCGCCAAAAAATTTAACGGGGATTACTCGCCACCAGCGTACCGGGCGAATTCCATCCATCGCACCTTCGATTTCAGGTATTCCTGAGCCCGCGGCTTCTGGTGCGAATCGATGCACCAAAAAATAGCCTATGAATGCCAGCGAAGCGCTAATTAAAAATGCGCTTAACCAGAGTGGTAGAGCACTCCCAATAGAATCTTTCAGCCAATCGGTACGGGTTTCAGAAACAAAGTGCACCGCCAACTCAAATAGAGTGCCAACAAAACCAGCAAGAACGCCAACGATGATAGAAAGTAACAGGACTGAAACGGGCGTTTTGTCTTTGGAGAGAAATTGATTGATCGCGTCCTTGGGTACTGCTGCGAGTAGGGACTGCTTGAATTTCTCTCTTTTTGTCATGGAGTGTTTTGCCTCGTACGATAAGCGGTGGAAATGATGTTACGGCAAATTATACGCCGGTCTATGCGTAACTATAGCGACAAGAATGGAATATTGATTTTCAAATATGACAATTTATTGAGACTCGTGGCGAATCGAGAGGATTTAATTATCGGATCGGTATCACAGAACCGATTAAATAGGGGAGATGACCAGCTTGCAAACTGGCGGTTTTGAACCATAGTTAAAGGGTAAGACAACTCGAACCAACCCGCATGGAGGAAATAGTGTCTTACCTACAATTTGGATGGATTCAATGATAAAAATTGAAAATCCTCGTTTTATATCGAGTGGCGTAAGTCGCACTCGATTCGCAGACTCACGATTGAGTAACGAGGGATAGGGCGCACTGAATGGTGCGCCTTTTGTCGTTTAGAGAGAGTCGATATTTGATATACGTTTTAGCACGCCTTCTAACTCATCCCATGGCAATAATTGGCTATCAATGACCTCTAGTCGGCTTTCAAACCCTTCAAGAGACATTTGATTCACCGAAACCACGCCATTACTAACATTGAATGCAAAGCAGCCGTTGTTCGTATTGAGAACACCTTTTACGCGTTCAGCGGTAAGGTCAGATAAAACTGAGAAAAGGTCATCAAAGTCGAACTCGACTTCAGCACCAAATATCCAGCCACAGCTAAAGTAACCCTGTCCTCTGTTTTCTTTACGGACAAAGGTTTGGTTTGGTGGCAACTGAAATTGCGGCTCTTGTTCGGCATGCTCGTGGTGATGCGACTCAACCTCATTCGACTCAGTAGGGTTTCGGCGCGGGCTATCGAGTAACTCGATTGGGAAATTGCCTTGCTTTACCAACTGGCTAAAGATTTTCGGTGGGGATTGATCGGTAACCCAATCGTTAAACGCGTCAACATCGCCCACATGACATTCATCCACCTTATTGCCGATTACAATGTCGGAGATGGATAATTGATCATTAAAGTTTTGATTCTCAAGATATTTGGGATTTGAAAGGTTACGTGGATCTACCAAGCCGATTGTGGCTCTTAGGTCGATATAATCTTTAAACTGACTTGACGTCAACGTAGCAAGAACTTTATGTGCGTGGCCAAGGCCTGTAGGTTCAACGATTAGACGATCTGGGTTGGTACGTAGCAGGGCGGTGATAGCGACAGACATAGGCACACCAGCGGCGCAACACATGCAACCACCAGGTACTTCTTTAATCAAAGCGCCTTGATCGGTCATTAGCGCGCCGTCGATACCAATTTCACCAAACTCATTAACCAGCACAGCCCAATTTTCACTTTCGGGCTTGTTCTTGAGTAGATTCAAAATGGCCGTTGTTTTCCCCGTGCCAAGAAAACCGGTGATGATGTTGGTTGGAATTCTCATAGAAAACTTCTCATTGTTTGTTTTGTTACACTATAACAAAAACTCAATCTTTGTGATCAAAAAAGGGCAGTGATGTGCTGCCCTGTTTAAGTCTTCTAGCGCTTGTTTCTGAGGTAGCGTTTGCGACGTTCCTCTTTCTTCTTCGCTTTTTCTTCTGCTTTGCGTGCTGCTTCAATCTCAACTTCAATCAGCTCTTGAGTGATCATTTCTGGTCGCTCTAGCGTGATTTGTCCAAGCGTCCCGCCTCTTAATTCATGAAGGAGAATCTCAGAGCACTTGTGCAGATCCACTCGACCTCCGGCGCGCAGTGCCCCCCGTTTGCGACCAATCTCTTCCATTAGCTCAATATCAGACTCAGGTAAGTCTTCAATTTGATAACGCTCCTGTAATCGCTCAGGGTAGGCTTGGGCTAGATATTCGACTGTGTAAAAAGCAACTTCGTCATATTCCATGGCGGTGTCTTTCACTGCGCCAGTCGCGGCCAAACGAAAACCGCTGTGTGGGTTTTCGACTTTTGGCCATAAAATACCCGGGGTATCAGATAAAACGATGCCGTTTTGCAAGTTAATACGTTGTTGACGTCTAGTCACCGCAGGTTGGTTGCCAGTGACCGCGATGGTTCTACCTGCAAGGGCATTAATGATGGTGGACTTGCCCACATTTGGGATCCCCATAATCATGGTGCGAATGTTTTTACCAATCTCTTCGCGGTGAGGAGCAAGCTTACGAACGAGCTCCATGATTTTATTCACTTCTGCTTGCTGTGACGTAGTGATGGCGATCGCTTTTACATTGTGTTCTTTCTCAAAATGATCAATCCAAAGCTGTGTTAGCTCTGGATCGGCAAGGTCTCGCTTGTTCAGCACTTTGACAACAGGTTTATCACCTTTGAGCTCGGCGATCATCGGGTTTTCACTACTAAAAGGAATGCGAGCGTCGAGTACTTCAATAATGACGTCTATTTGAGGAATCGCTTCTGCAATCTCTTTTTGAGCCTTATGCATATGGCCCGGAAACCATTGAATGGACATGGGTGTAACCTTGGTATTCTTAATTTCGCTCAATTGTAAGGGTTATAGTGCTAGAGTAAAGCGCAACTTAACCCCCAATGCGTTTGGGCGTCTCCCTCGGAGGCGTCGATTCAGACTCAAGAAATGCCAACCATTTGTCCACAGCAAGGGGTTTAGAGAAATAGAACCCTTGTGCAAGGTCGCAACCAATACCTCTTAGCGTGTTTGCATGTTCATGTGTTTCGACACCTTCAGCCACCACAGCCAAATCTAACACTTGTGCGAGTTTCATGACTGCGCAGGTGATCTCGAGATCGACATTCGAATGGCTAATGTCCTTGATAAAACTCCGATCCAGTTTGAGGCAGTCCGCGGACAAGTTTTTTAGAACAGACAGTGATGAGTACCCAGTACCAAAGTCATCGATGGCTATCTTGAATCCCTTTTGGTGGAGTCTATTTATCGTGTCGGCACAGGTATCCACATCTCGCATCATGTCGCGCTCGGTAATTTCCAGCATAAAGTCGCTCGCTGAGCCGCCTGTTTCGTCGAGAATTGCCTGAAGCTGCTCCGCAAGGTCTGACATGTAAAACATCCTGGCTGAGAAATTGATGGAAATGAGCATCTCAGGCAAAGGAACATGATGAGTTTTCCAGTTGGCAAGCAAACTTGCCACTTTGCGAAACACCCATTTATCGATCTCAATGATAAGGTCTGACTTTTCGGCGACTTCAAGAAAGCTTGCCGGGGGCAAAAGGCCAAGCGATGGATGTTGCCAGCGGACTAAGGCTTCGGCACCAACGGTTGCACCGGTATCGAGATTGACCTTCGGTTGGAAGTGTACGACCAGTTCATCATTTTTAATCGCGCGATGTAACCCGATATTGGTATCGATGAGGTCATTCACTTCTAGGGTCATCTCATCGGTGTAAACGCGGAATTGGTCTCGACCGTTTCGTTTCGCGCAGTACATGGCGGTATCCGCGTTTCTAACCAGTGTTTCACCATTGTGACCATGTGTTGGATACTCACAGATACCAATACTTGCAGAGACAAATATGGTTCGCTCCTCGATGTGATAAGGCATACGCAACGCGAGATTAAGTTTGTGAGCAATGGTTTTGCCTTGATTCAGGTCGGCGTTGTCGATAACGATCATAAATTCATCGCCACCCATACGTGCGACAAAGCCGTGACCCTCAACTTGCTCTCTGAGAATATCGGCGATCTTCACCAACAAATTGTCGCCGGCAGCATGACCCAAGGAATCATTTACGGTTTTAAACTCATCGATATCGAGGTAGAGCAAAAGGAACTTCTGCCCGCTTTGCTCAGAATCTTCAATTTGTTCAGCCAGTTTTTTGGTCGCGAGTAGACGATTGGCCAAATGGGTAAGTGGATCATGGTGCGCGAGAAAGTCGAAGTTCTTTTTTTCTTCGTTGAGATCGCTATAGGCTTCGGCGAGACGCGACGCCATGTTGTTATAGGCGTTTTCTATGTGGCTCCATTCATCACTGCGTCCAAGGTCGATCGGGTTATCTTCGCCTTCGGTAACCAAGTGGTCAAAGCCTTTTTTCAAATCTTCGAGCGGTTTTCTGATGTGGCGATTCACAACGAGGTTAACCAGTAAAACCGAGAAAAGAAACGCCGAGATACTGATGACAATGGCATTGAAGCGAGACTCTTCCATTTCCTGTTCTAGTTGATTGGTTAACGCTAGGGCTTGATTTTGCACTCTTGACTCGGTGCGCTCGACGGCTTGCAGCAACTCAGTTTGTGCTTTAATCAAGGCTTCCATTACCACCCAACGTTGCTCAAGGTTGGCTTTGATTCGTCGCAACGCCGAATTATAGCGTTTAACTGTTTTGGAGATTGCTGCTTTTTCCTCGATGACAGTGGGGCTGTCAGAGTCAACATTTTCAAGGTGGAGTAAGAAAATATCGAGCTCTTTCTCGACTTCAATAATGAGGACTTTTTCGGTCTCCGGTGTTATTCGACTATGAATATCACTGATCATTTTGCCAACGGTCAGGAAGGATTCTCTGAGCATATTGACCAGATCAAGTCCGTTGTTATAGCGCTTAAAATCGGCCGAACCCATGCTTTGGAGCTTGCTGCTCGCAATTGCCAATTCAAGCGAATCCAATTGCTGGGCGAGCTTAGTGTCGATCTTATCTGTTTGCTTTAAGATACGGTTAAGGGCAAGGGAACTGCCTAAAAACCGATGGAAGTTGTCGATAAAGGCATCAATGCTTAATGAAAACTCCTGATTGGTCGATAGGTCTCGAAGTCGTTGCAGCTGAAAATCAATGTTAAACGCCTCTTCAGACAGAGTAGTTTCACTGAAGAGAAAGGTTTGTTCTAACAGTTTTACCCGAGAGGTGAGCTCGAATACGTGACGACTGATCTCGGAGTTAACAATCAACTGTGATACGTGAGTAGAGGTTTCCTTTTTGAGTGTTGACTCAACAAAGTAGAGGGAGCGAATCACCACAAAAACCGCAATGCTCACTACTAACAAAGAGAGCATGCTAGAGATGATCAGTCGTTGGGTGATGCTGATATGTTTAAACATCATTCAGGCTTCCAAATCTTCAAGTAGGCCTCTCGGTAACCATTGTCAGGGTCATATACGCCTCTTCCACGTGCGCTAATCAGGGCGGAGACGTTGTCTGGAGTAACAAGGTGGACGGGGGCGGAATAACCACTTGGCGGCAAATTACTGAACGCTCGATTGATCTCGTCGATGATCTGCCACCCTTGGAGATAAAGCGGTTCGGGTACGGTTGCCAACTGAAATTTATCGTTGTCTATGCGCTTGTAAGCGGCTTTGCTGCCATCTCCCGCAGAAATATTGCTAGGAACGTTTGGGTATTTTTGCTGGTACGACTCCAATGAAGGAATCGCATAATCTATATAAAGATCGTTAATCGCTAATATGTGGGTGATGCGTTGCCCATATTGGCTCCACAGCGAGTCCATAGTACTGGGCATTTGTTCGGCGATTTTATCGAGATGAAGAGGTTTGACTTCAAGTAGTTCACAGCGTTTGCAACGTTTGATGGTCTCTGCCATCGCGTCTGATTTGAGAGTCGCGATTTTGTAGTTGGGATCAGTGAAAATAAGCGCGTTCGCTTTGCCATCGGAATCGACAATCGCTAATAGTGCTGCAATCTCAGCAACATCGTAAGGGTCAGTCGTTATGTTTGTGTACAAGCCATTTTCAGCACTGATACCCGCGGCTTCAGTTGCGTGCCATCCAATGATGACGATGCCTTTGCTCTGAGCGAGTAAAAGAACATCTTTGTGCCTGCTTGCATCTATCCCACCAAGGACAATCGCATCTGGCTCGAATCCAATCGCTTTGCGAATCGCTGCACCTTGGCGAACCTCCGACCCTAATCCATCAATAAATCTTAAATGCCAATCGAGGTGAGAGTTAGCTTCAGACATGCCTCTAGCGACACCATAAACGCCACCATTACGCAAATCTGAGGCGACGAATATGACATTTTTATCGTAAACCGCTCTTGGTCCCTCTATTGGACCGTCCCAAATAGCGCTGTCCGAAATGGCTTTCTCTACTTGGGTTCGTGCGTACGTAAGAAACGAGTCTTCTTCGAACGAGTCAAACTCTTGAGCGAAGACAACCACGGGTAGACACATTAGCAAGCGCAATAAATAGTTAATCATCAAAATTATAAATGGCAATCTGTATTATATTTGTCGTGTATATTTATAATAATGTTATTACACAATCAAACAATTGGTAACATTCATGATAATAAACCGACAAAAGTGGCGAGTGAGTGGTGTTTTTTCCCTTCTAAGCGCAGCGACTTTACTGTTCGTACCGAACGTGCAATCCGCGGATGATGAGGTAAGACACAGTTTCCAAACGACGGTAAGTGCCGATCCCGTTGAGCTAAGCACGCCAGTAAAAGAAGCGGTGAGAATTGCGGTCATTTACCCTAGTGCTGACATTTCCGATTTTTGGGTAAAAAACTATACCGCATTAACTAAACGGCTCTTTGCTCTAAATGTTCCTTTTCATATTGATGAGTTTTCATCAAAGCAAATCGAGCATTCTCTTCAAACCGAGTACACCAAACAAGTACTCAACGCCGAGAAACCTTATGACTTTGTTATTTTTGGTCCCTCTGAACTTGCGTTGCAAGCAGACAACATCCAAGCCTTATCGAAGTCTGACAGGTTTAAAACCTTTATATGGGCATTTCATACGCCCGTTGCTAAGTGGAAGTATCAGCCGGATGCTTGGTTCGATTTCTCTAGCGAAATGGGTGCGGAAGTGCTGTGTGACCATGTAATTAACCACCTTGGGACGGACGTTGAATTTGCAGCGAACCGAGGTATTCCGGGGATTACTGATACTCAACGCTCTCAGGGCTTTATCGACTGTGTCACTGAAAAAGGTGAGTGGCTCACCGCCTACGAACATTTTGGTCAGTACCAGAAGCTCGGAGGAGCCGATGGAGTAAGGCTTGTCCTTGATAACTTCCCTGAAGTATCGGTGATTCATAATGCAAATACCGCAATGACAATGGGCGCGATCGACGCGCTACGCGAAGCCAATCGCTTAGATGATATCTATGTGACTGGATGGGGAGGGACTGCGAAAGAAATCGAAAAGATTCGTACCGGAGAGTTAGATGCTACCCCAATGCGAATGAGTGATGATCTTGGCGTCGCGACAGCAGAAGCGATTAAGGCTCATCTAGAAGATCGGGCAAACCAAGTGCCCCTGATTTATTTGGGTCGGATTACGGTGGTGCATAACGAAATGGCTGAGCGAGAGTTGAACATGCTCACCCGTGAAGCATTTCGCTATTCTGGCGCTCAATAGCGTCGCTCAACTTTTGATTGTAATGTGTGCAAGGGACCGTGCCTGGCTAGCAAGAGGAATCAAATTTTAGTCACTTAACACGCTTAAGTGCTTAAAGTGTGATATTCATATTTTGTCATATATTGAAAAATGTTTATATTCTCGTGCTACAAATAATTACAACTAAAGTTGAGAAAAATGAGCGCTGCCCAAGAACGTGAAACATCATTGAGAGACGATGAACAACTCGTTTCTACTACCGACACAAAAGGCGTGATTACCTACAGTAATGACGCCTTTTGCCGTATTGCTGAATATCATCACGACGAACTCATTGGCCAAAACCATAACATTGTTCGACATGCCGATATGCCTAAAGCGGCCTTTGCTGATATGTGGACAAATCTAAAGCAAGGTAAAGCGTGGCGAGGCATTGTAAAAAATCGTACCAAGTCGGGCGGGTATTATTGGGTTGATGCCTATGTAACGCCAATTTATGACAACGGAACAATCAGCGGATACCAATCCGTGCGCGTTAAACCCAAGCCTGAATGGGTTCGTATTGCCTCTGCTGCGTATCAAGGCTTACTCAACGCAGAGAAAAATGGCCGGACTTGGTCACTAAAAATTTCAGATTCGGTGAGATACGTGGTGCTACTAGGCTCATTGCTTGCACCGTTAGCCTCTAATGCGTTGGAACTAGAAGGAGCATTGCAGTGGTTAGCTGGGTTATTGCCAGCTTCAGTACTTGCGTTACTGTTTAGACAAGAGCTCATTGACACGCCAAGAGAGCTTAAAAAGCTCCAAAATAAGTTTGATAGCGTCAGTCGTTTAGTTTATTCGGGGAATACACCTTTTTCGGTTGCAGATTTCCACTTAAAAATGATGTCTGCGCGCATCCGCACCGTGCTAGGGCGCATGACTGATTCTGTAAAACCGTTGCAATCACTCTCTGAAAACCTCAACTCAACAGCGGTTGAAGTATCACAAGCATTAGACCAGCAAACCACCAACATTCGCCAAGTTCGGATTGCGACCGAAGAAGTCGAAGTGGCGGCCAATGATGTATCCAATAGTACCTCCGAAGCGCACCAACTTATTGGAATTACGCTAGAGAACTGCACAAAAGCAAAAGCCAGCATCGAACAGACGCATCACAATTTGGAAAACCTAGGTGTTCAAGCTGAAAAAGCGACCGCAACGACCTACGAACTTAGTGAACAAGCGCAAAAAGTCAGCGACATGATGGAAGAAATTGGTGGCATCGCGGCACAAACTAATTTGCTCGCACTTAATGCGGCGATTGAAGCGGCTCGCGCGGGTGAGCAAGGTCGAGGATTTGCGGTGGTTGCTGATGAAGTTCGAGCGCTTTCTGGAAGAACCTCGAATGCGACGGTACAAATCAAAGAGAGTATTGACGTCATGCTGAGTACCATTGGCGCTTGGCAACAGGAAATCATTGCCAACCAAGAGCAGACAATGGAATGTGGGCATGCTGCGCAAACCAGTTCCAAACAGCTGTTAGAGGTAGAGAGCATGATGCAGTCAATGGGGCAGCTAATGAACAGCGTTGAACAAGCCGCCCAATCGCAACGCAAACTCTCTTCAGAAGTGAGTGCACATATCCAATCCATTGCTGCGACGGCTGAGCAAAACTTGGCAGCAACGTACTCAGTGAATGAGCATTCAAAAGCGCTCAATCTTCAAGTGCAAGAGTTCCATTTGCTCGCGAAGCGTTTCGAAGAGAAGTAAACGGTTGGCAGGCTCCCTCTAATTGGTTAATTTAGAGGGAGTTTTACCTTTAAGAGCGCAAATACGAATGCACGATCTTAACGCTTTGCATGTGTTGGTGACTTTACTTAACACACGCTCCACCCAGCGTGCGGCTAAAAAGCTTGGCCGTTCGCAATCCTACGTTTCTAAGGTGTTAGCCCAACTAAGGGAAGAGCTCGATGATCCTCTGTTTGTTCGGGACTCTTCAGGGCTTATGCCTACCGACTACGCATTATCGATTGAACCAAGAATCAAAAACGCCCTTGAGCAGCTTGATCTTGCATTGACTCCCGAAGAGTTCGACCCGAGTAAGTTGAGCAGAGTAACACTGCACATTGTTGAGCCTTACTTGGTCGAAATAGGCAAGGATTTAATTCAGGCGATACGCGCTGAAACCAACGCTGTTATTGAGCTGCGTCAGTGGAGCGAGCATAGCGAATCACAAATTCTTGAAGATCAGGTCGATCTGGGTTTACACGTACTTAATGATAAGCCGCAAAGTTTCTATCAAAAGAAAATCCACTCAGGAAGTGGCATCTTTGAGGGTAATCAAGAGGGCGAGTACGTCAAATTCATCATTTCTGGCATTAATGAGCATCATGACCACTTTAAGGCGCTCGACCCTAATCTGGAAGCGAGTATCGTGGTGGACAGTGTCCATCTAATCAACCAATTGATGGACGATTGCTTCACGCTACGTTACGAGCCTTACTACGATGACAAGAACTTATCGCCACTCAATTTAGATATGGCTTTGATATGTAAAGCGTCGTTAAGATCTGCGCCAAAACAGCAGTGGCTGATGGATTTGATCATCCCCATTGTTGATACTCACGTCGCCGCACGGAAAAAGACAAGAAACCAATAAGCACCCCGAAAGGTGCTTATTGAGATTTACGCTTCCTACAATGCCGATAGGTAGGATTTGTATGCTTTTAAGCGCACGGTTGCGGCACCAATGATATCCATAAAGCCGAGCGCTTCATGCGGTTTTTTCGCCGATACCCACCCAGAGCCGGTCGCACCAATAGGTACGTTGTAGCCAGCAGGCTCTTCAAATTCAATCACAATCGTACGGCCGTGACTTCCTGCATTGTTGCCGACATGTTGACGTACATGCTGTGAGCCATTAACCACTGACACTCTTGCTTCGCCCGTGCCTGCAGTCAAGCTGTGCACACGGCCGCGGAAGATTTCCCCCGGATAGGCATCGACGTAGAACTCAGCAAACTGACCAACCTCGATATTACGGTAAGTTTGGTCGGCAATGCGCATCTCAACGAACTTCTTATTGGTGTTGTAGAGGTGCATGTTACCTAAGCGCGTGCCTTCGACGATGTTAGCGATAGAGACTTGCCCATCAAAAGGCGCTCGAATTTCACGACGTTCGTTCTGCCAATTCGCCGTTGCCATTTGCGCTTCGACACTTAGGATTTGAGCATTCACCGCAGCGATCTTTGCCTCAGTCGATTCGATGCGTGTTCTCAGGTCGTCTCGTTGTGACTCTTGTGCGAAATCGTTGAGCTTAGTCAGACGGTCGAGTTGCTTTTTGTCATTGTTGACTTGGTGCGTCAGCGCGAGAATCTCAGCTTGCGCTGCGTCTTTTTGTGCCTTTAATCCATCGAGCTGCGCTGCGGTGTCTTCAGTTCTAAGCGTGTATATCAGATCGCCTTCTTTAACCATTTGATTGTGCTCAACAAATACTTGTTCGACTTCTTGGCCAACCAGCGGGCTGAGTACCGCATGGGGCGCTTTAACGGTGGTGCTATCAGTTAAATCAGCAGGTGACCAAAAGCGATGAGCGGTAAACAGTGAAAATGCGATTAGGCCGCCTATACCAACGATGATGACAGCGTTCTTTAGTGTCCAGCGAACGACGCCAGTTTTTACGAGCAACCAGCAGATAAACACATACGGTAACATGATCTCTTTCATGACTTATTCCTCTGTTGCTTTGTTTGATTGGCGACCGTTGCGGATAATGTTCGACAGTTCGGCGGCGAGTACATCCCAACGAGCGAATGCAATGATGATGGCGAGTACCCACCATGTTTTATCAATAAATAAGCCACATAGAGAAAGTGCGAATACGATTTGAGTGTGCGCACTCGACATTTTTGCAGCGCGATGGACCGCGACTTCATGCAATTGCCACATCAAATAAACCACGTAGACGAGAATGGCGACGGTGACAAAAAATATGAACCCCATAAACACTTCTGAATCGAGCAACGTCAGAATCGCGGGGTAGCCGTTTGAAAAGTACTCCTCTGGTAACTCTTTACCATGAATCGTGCCCAGTTTTGATAACAGTACAGAGGCACTCAAAAGAATGGCAATGGCGCCGATGAGCTTGATTGAATAAGAGAAAACGGTTTTGGCTATCCTTGTCAGTTTACTATCTATTCCATTAGAGCGTAGGGTCTTAGAAGGTGTGGATGACATAGTTTCGCCTTATTTATTGCTATGCCATGAGAATAACGGATGAGCGGTGTAATTTTGGAATAATCGAAATTCCAGAGCGCGAATTATGGTTTGTGCCAAGAAACAAAAAGCCCCACTCGCGTGGAGTGGGGCTTTACAAGCTATATGAGCTTTGAAGCGATTAAGCGAGAAGCTCTTTCGCTGTGTTTACTACGTTTTCAGTAGTGAAACCGAACATCTTGAACAGTTCGCCTGCTGGAGCAGATTCACCGAACGTTGTCATACCGATGATCTTGCCGCCGAAGCCAACGTACTTGTACCAGAAGTCAGCGATACCTGCTTCGATAGCGATACGTGCAGTTACGTCTGATGGCAGTACTGCTTCACGGTAAGCTGCGTCTTGTTTGTCGAATGAATCTGTAGATGGCATTGACACAACGCGTACTTGTTTACCTTCAGCTGTTAGCTGTGCTGCTGCTTCTACCGCTAGCTCAACTTCTGAGCCTGTCGCGATAAGGATAAGCTCTGGCTTGCCTGCACAATCTTTTAGGATGTAAGCACCTTTAGCGATGTTTGCTAGTTGCTCTGCATCACGCTCTTGCTGTGCAAGGTTTTGACGAGAGAAGATTAGCGATGTTGGACCGTCTTTACGCTCGATAGCCAGTTTCCAAGCGACTGCAGATTCCACTTGGTCACATGGACGCCATGTGCTCATGTTTGGTGTTAGACGTAGCGATGCCATTTGCTCTACTGGTTGGTGAGTTGGACCATCTTCGCCTAGACCGATAGAGTCGTGAGTGTACACTTGGATATTCTGAACTTTCATCAGAGCCGCCATGCGCATTGCGTTACGAGCGTATTCCATGAACATTAGGAAAGTCGCGCCGTATGGTACGAAACCACCGTGCAGAGCGATACCGTTCATGATTGCTGTCATACCGAATTCACGCACACCGTAATGGATGTAGTTACCCGATGCATCTTCAGCAGAAACAGACTTAGAGCCAGACCACATGGTTAGGTTAGATGGCGCAAGGTCAGCCGAGCCGCCTAGGAATTCTGGTAGCATAGCACCGAATGCTTCTAGCGCGTTTTGAGACGCTTTACGTGATGCGATGTTTGCAGGATTTGCTTGAAGGTCAGCGATGATTGCGTTTGCTTTCTCTTCCCACTGCGCTGGTAGTTCACCGTTTACGCGGCGTTTGAACTCTGCTGCAAGCTCTGGATATGCTGCTTCATAAGCTGCAAGTTTCTCGTTCCACGCTGCTTCCTTAGCTGCGCCTGCTTCTTTCGCGTCCCACTGCGTGTAGACATCTTGCGGAATTTCAAAAGGACCGTGCTCCCAACCTAGCTCTTTACGTGTTGCTGCGATTTCTTCAGCGCCTAGTGGTGCACCGTGACAGTCGTGTGAACCAGACTTGTTTGGTGAACCAAAACCGATGATAGTTTTAGTACAGATTAGAGTAGGGCGAGGGTCAGCTTTAGCTGCGATGATCGCTGCGTTGATCGCTTCAGGATCGTGACCGTCTACCGCTGGGATTACATGCCAACCGTATGCTTCAAAACGCTTAGGTGTATCGTCAGAGAACCAGCCTTCAACGTGACCATCGATAGAGATGCCGTTGTCATCCCAGAATGCGATTAGCTTGCCAAGACCTAGCGTACCCGCTAGAGAACATGCTTCGTGAGAGATACCTTCCATCAGACAGCCATCACCCATAAATGCATAAGTGAAGTGGTCAACGATGTCGTGACCAGGCTTGTTGAATTGTGCCGCTAGAGTTTTCTCAGCCAGCGCCATACCGACAGCGTTAGTGATACCTTGACCTAGTGGGCCAGTTGTTGTCTCGATACCTGGTGCGTAACCGTACTCTGGGTGACCAGGAGTCTTAGAGTGTAGTTGACGGAAGTTTTTCAGATCGTCGATTGATAGCTCGTAACCAGCAAGGTGTAGCAAAGAGTAAATCAGCATAGAGCCGTGGCCGTTTGAAAGCACGAAACGGTCGCGGTCAGCCCACTCTGGGTTTGAAGGGTTGTGGTTTAGGTGAGAGCGCCAAAGAACTTCAGCGATGTCAGCCATACCCATAGGTGCACCAGGGTGACCAGAGTTAGCTTGTTGAACACCGTCCATGCTTAGAGCACGAATTGCATTTGCTAGATGTTTGCGATCCATAATAAATACCGATTATTAGATTGTTTCTTAGAAAGGATGTTAAGAGGGGAACGCAAACGTTCCCCTTTTTAAATTCTGTTGATTAAAGTTTTGCTTCAATCATTGCTTCAAGTTTGCCTTGGTCAACTGCGAAGTTGCGGATACCTTCTGCAAGCTTCTCAACCGCCATTGGGTCTTGGTTGTGATCCCATAGGAACTCAGCGTGAGTCATTGGTGCTGGACGCTCTGCCGTACCTTTAGAGTCTACTAGTTTCTCTACGACTTCACCTTCAGCAGCTTCTAGCTCAGCAAGAAGTGCAGGCGCGATAGTTAGACGGTCACAACCAGCTAGCTCTAGGATTTCGCCGATGTTACGGAAGCTTGCACCCATAACGACAGTGTTGTAGCCGTACTCTTTGTAGTAGTTGTAGATCTTAGTTACAGATAGAACACCTGGATCTTCTTGAGCTTCGAAGTCACGGCCTTCTTTCGCCTTGTACCAGTCCATGATACGACCAACGAATGGCGAGATTAGGAATACGCCAGCTTCAGCACAAGCACGAGCCTGAGCGAAAGAGAAGAGTAGAGTAAGGTTACAGTTGATGCCTTCTTTCTCTAGGATTTCTGCTGCGCGGATACCTTCCCAAGTAGAAGCCAGTTTGATCAGGATGCGATCGTTAGTGATGCCCGCATCGTTGTACATTTTCACTAGTTGACGTGCTTTCGCTACGCTGCCTTCCATATCGTAAGATAGACGAGCGTCTACTTCAGTAGAGATACGGCCTGGGATAGTTTTTAGGATTTCTTTACCGATGTTTACCGCTAGCATGTCACAAGTGTCTTGTACTTGTTGCGCTTTATCAGAGCTTTGAGCTTTAGCGTATTCGATTGAAGCATCGATTAGAGGAGCATACTCTGCGATTTGAGCTGCTTTTAGAATCAGAGAAGGGTTAGTTGTTGCATCTTCTGGTTGGTACTTTTTGATTGCGTCAATTTCACCAGTGTCTGCTACTACAGTCGTTAGTTTACGAAGTTGCTCTAATTTGTTGCTCATTCCGATCATCCTATTTCATGGGTCTCATATATAGATGGCTATATATGGAGAGTGCATTTGCAAGCGAGTTAACCAATAGTATTGAACAAAAACTACCAGTTAACTTTAAACTTTTTCGCGTCAGAACAATTGTTGTGAACATTTGCTCTGTGCTTGAGTAAATGATGGGTTCATAATTATCTTAACCACGCAGAAAGTCAATCATCTAAACAGGGTTAAAGTGACATCCATCAACTATTTTTTGTATTCGTTGTTGCGCAAAATCGTGATAAACGTTTGCCCTTTATTTCCAGGGCTTGTGCGAGAAATGACATGCCCATTTTGTGAGCTGAGAATATGTCACGTAGATGAGCAAATGTTGGTATTTTGATTGCTTATGACATATGCTACAGCACTGAGCATATGTCATGTAAAAATTGCGCTTTGGAATCGAATCTATGAGTAAATCTGCCAACGAGTTGACTGACGACAACACAGACCTACTAACGGAAATCTCCGTTGCCTACTATCAAGATGGGGCAACGCAAGAGGAAATATCGAAAAAATTCTCAGTTTCCCGAGCCAAAGTGGGCCGGATGCTTAAGCAAGCACGCGATGAAGGCATTGTGGAAATCACCGTAAAATACCACCCAGTATTTAGCGCCAAAATTGAACAACGACTTATTGAACGCTTTGGCGTGAGGCGGGCGCTGATTGCTTTAGACCAACCTATCGAAGATCAACAGCGTCAGCAAGTGGCTGGCTTGGTTTCGAAATACATGGCGAGCTCAATACAAAATGGGGCGGTAGTCACCGTTGGACAAGGAAGAAACGTGTCAGCGGTGGCGCACCATGTTGGGGTTATTCCGCAACGCGATGTTAAGTTTGTCTGCGGGATTGGCGGGATTCACCCAAGAGGCGGTATGTTCAACGCAGACCACATTTGTCGTCAGTTTGCCAAAAGCTATGGAGGGTCATCAGAAACGCTTTATGCTCCGGCTTACGCTGAAAATCGCGAGCAAAAAATGGCATTCATGCAAAATGCGACAGTAAAGCAGACTCTCGACCTTGCGCGAAAGGCTGACGTGGCGCTTGTCGGCATTGGCGATATGAGTGAAAACAGCTATATGGTTGACTTAGGCTGGTTTACCGCTGATGAGGTCGTTCAGTCACGGATGCAACAAGGGGTTGTTGGTGATTTTGCCGGTTATGACTTTTTCGATATTCACGGCCAGTCTGCAAGAACAGTGATGAGTGACCGAGTAATCGGCTTAAGTATTGATGAATTTCGACCGATCTCTGAAGTGATCGCCATCGCGGCGGAAAACAGTAAACCGCTCGCGCTGCTTGGCGCACTTAGAACGGGCGTGATTGATGTTATTGCCACGAGTGTAAGCAACGCATTGACAGTGCTCAACCTTGACGAACAGATGAAGTAGAGTGTAATTCAATACATTGCTCTGCAACTTGTGAAATAGGGATGCTAAAGACATTAAATCACTCGCATCCCTATTTTGTTCAGACGCAAAAATAAATCTTCCTTGATTAATTGGTAATCAGATTAACAAGGAGAATACAATGAAAAAGACAATCGCTGCTGCCGCCTTGGCAAGTGTGATGAGCTTATCAGCTCACGCACAAGATAAAGTTGTCGCGGGCTACTTTGCTGATTGGCAATACAGTAACCCCGATAATCCTTACCAAGTCAAAGATATCCCCGCAGATAACCTTACCCATGTCATTTACGCATTTCTGAGTATGTGTGGTCCTCACACTGGCGCGAGTGAAGCGATTCAAAAACAAGTCGAAGAACACTGTAAAGGCAAAGCACCATTTACCGCGATTGTTGTCGATCAACAGGCCGCGTTAAAAGAAGACTTTGGTGCGGTGTCAGTAGAGGTTGACTACAAGGGCCACTTCGCCCAGCTCGCGCAGTTAAAACAAACTCATCCAGATCTGGTAATTTTGCCATCATTCGGTGGTTGGACAATGTCAGAACCGTTCCATGCCATGGCAAAAGATCCGAAAGCGATCGAACACTTTTCAAAAACTGCGGTTGAGCTTATTGCAAAGTATGACTTTTTTGACGGAATAGACTTGGATTGGGAATACCCTGGCGGCGGTGGTCTTACAACCTCACCGTGGAATCCAGCAACCAAGTTATCTGACGAGCAAAAAGCAACTGAAAGGGAGGCGTTCAACCATCTTGTCAAATCTTTGCGTGGTGAGTTAGACAAACTCGCGAGCCAAACCAAGCGCGAATATGAACTGTCAACCGCTGTAGGCGTTGGCGCTAAAGCGCAACAAATTGATTGGAAAACCGCGAGCCCGTATTTGACCAATATGTTTGCCATGACTTACGACTTCCTAGGTGGTTGGGGGCAGCAAACTGGCCACACGACCAATCTTCACGCTACTGAACGCAGTTGGTGGGGAATGGGCGCCGATGTCTTCATTAATCAAATGATTGAGCAGGGCATACCGAGTGAGAAACTGGTTATCGGCGCGGCTTTCTACGGTAGAGGCTGGCAAGGCACTCAAGCGTACAACGGTGAGTTGCCAAACGGAGAACTCGTTTCAGATAGCGGTGCGCAGTTCGGCACTGGAGAAAACGGCTACTTTATGTTTTGGGATCTGGTGAACAACTATGGTGCGAAGCAGGGCTACCAATACAAATACGATGAGCAAGCGCAAGCGCCGTATCTGTGGAATCCAGAAAAGAAAGTGTTTATTTCATTTGAAGATCAGCGCTCTATCAAGGCCAAAGCGAAGTGGGCTAAAGAGTCTAAGCTAGGCGGTATATTTACTTGGGAGCTGTCTGGAGACCCAAGTGGTACCTTGGTCGAAGTGATGAACAAAGAAATTCAGTAGAAACACAAGCCCCAGCGAAATGCTGGGGCTTATTCTTTTATTCGATTGGCAACTCTTCTCTTTGTCCCCATTCAGTCCAAGAACCGTCATAAACGGATAAATTTTCATAACCGCACAAGTGCGCCGCCAGTAACACAATTGCAGCCGTCACGCCTGAACCACAACTGAATATGGTGGCTTCTTTATCGTCGCTCAATGATAAAGAGAGTATTTTTCGCAACTCGTTAACTGGTTTTAGCTTGTGTCCGTCCATCAGTTCGGCAAAAGGTTGGCACACTGAATTTGGAATGTGTCCACCACGAACGCCAGCACGAGGTTCGGGCACTTCTTTGTTGAAGCGCTGCCTTGAGCGTGCGTCGACGGTAAGGGATGCAGGGTTATCGATTTGGTTAAGAACGTAAGTCGAATCGACAAAGTAACTCGGGTTAAGTGTTCCTGTGAAGTTACCGAGTTTATGCGGCTGGTCGTACTGCTGTACGGTGTCGAATCCTTGTTTCTTCCACTCTGTAAGGCCGCCATCAAGTACATAAACATGCTCATGCCCCATAGCTTTGAGCATCCACCATGCTCGAGGCGATGCGAACGTTCCGCTATTGTCATAAACCACAATCACTGATTCGTTGTTTAAACCGAGTTCTTGAGCTAAGCCAATGAATCGTTCTTGAGATGGCATCATATGGGGAAGATCGCAGTCGATGTCGCAAAACTCTTTGTCATAATCAAACCTCAGCGTGTTTGGAATGAGGTTCTCGGTGTCTTTTTCGACTTCTCCGGGGATTTGAAAATTGATGCTGGCATCAAGAAGCACCAAGTTAGGATTGTCGAGTTGCTGAACAACCCATTGCGGTGTAACGAGTGGTGACATAGAGATTCCTTTTCTACTATTGCTTGCACTTTATAACGGCGTAGGAAACGACGTTGGAAAAGACGCCCGCTTGTTGCTTCAGCGTAACAGTCGAACCTTCGGGGCAGTCGATTTTTGCGTCAGATTGGACAAGTAGGTTTTGAGCATCTTCCGTTTCCACGTTGAGGTAACGCCGATGCCCATCTAACGATTGAGTGACAGTCTGTGAAATGACAGTTGCTTGAATGGTTTCGCTATTAAATTGGGGTTTTAGCCAGAGCGTGACAACAAGTACCAGCGAACAAAACAATAAGGCGACAAGATAGATTTTAGGGTTATTCATCAATACATTACCGCCTTATCGTTAGCAAAAATGCGTTTAGTTACATACTGAACAAGTTGGCATTTTCATCAACTTCATCTCACGCCAAGACATGGTCATCGCATCAAGCATTAGTATCTTCCCTTGTTTAGGGGTACCGTAGTTTGCGATGACCTTGATGGCTTCCATTGCTTGCACTGCGCCAACAATGCCAACAACCGGCGCCATGACTCCGGCTTCAACACAGCTTAACGCGCCATCACCAAACAACGCACTGAGACATTCATAACAAGGCTGCTCCGCATCTTGATAAGTAAAGACGCTGATTTGACCTTCCATTCGAATGGCTGCGCCGGAAACAAGAGGCACTTTAGCCGCGTAGCAAAGGCGATTGAGTTGGTTGCGTGTGTCGACATTGTCTGAGGCATCGAGCACCAAGGTGTGTTGCTCGATCAGCGTTTTCAGTTCAGTGTCGCTCAGTCGCTTATCAACCGTCGCAACGTTGAGGTACGGGTTGAGCTCCTTTAGTGCATCGGCCGCGGATTCAACCTTTTTTTTACCAATGTCTGAGTCATGGTGAAGTACTTGGCGCTGTAAATTAGACAGCTCTACCACGTCATCATCCACTAGGGTCAATTTGCCAACGCCAGCGGTTGCAAGATATTGGCTTGACGCGCAGCCTAATCCACCAGTGCCTAACACCAACACAGAGCTTTGTTTGAGCGCCTCTTGCCCTTCAAAATCAAACTGCTTGAGTATGATCTGACGGTTGTATCGCAGCATCTCTTGGTCAGATAAAATCTCCAATGGATGCTCCTAGTATAAGGTTGAGTTAAACAGTTGAATGTTCACGGTTTCTCCCGCTTCTACACGACCACGCTCGCGCTCCAATACGACAAAACAATTGGCTAAGCTCATGGAGCGGAAGGCGCCTGAACTTTGGTTGCCTGTGGTTTCAACCACAAACTGACCATTTTCAATGCGATAGATACCGCGCTGATAATCTGTGCGGCCAGGTACTTTCTTGAACGCACTTTTGGTAATTGCAGGGATCGATTCCGGTGCTTTCCATTCAGTGTGTCCAGCAAGTTTTGCAAGCATCGGTTGAACAAGAACGTACATGGTTAACACCGCCGAGACAGGGTTGCCCGGCAAGCCGCAGAACCAAGCGGTAGACAGTTTGCCAAAGGCGAAAGGTTTACCAGGTTTAATGGCCAGTTTCCAAAAGCCGATTTGTCCAAGCTCTTCGAGAATGTCTTTGGTGTAGTCGGCTTCTCCGACACTAACACCGCCAGAGGTCACGACAACGTCAGCCAGTGACTGCGCTTGCTCAAAGGTCGCTTTTAGTTTCTCAGGGCAATCGGGAATGATACCCAAGTCGATAGGTTCACAACCAAAATTCTCGATGAGTGGCTTAATGCCGTAACGGTTGCTGTCGTAGATTTGACCTTCATCCAAAGGTTCGCCAAGAGGCTTAAGTTCGTCGCCAGTTGAGAAAAACGCAACGCGAGGTTTCCTAACGACGGTCACATGGCTAATACCCAGCGTCGCGATCATCGGAATGTCACGTGAGGTTAGGCGAGAACCACCCGGCAATACGACGTCACCTTGACTAATATCGTCACCGGTAGGGCGAATATTGTTTTGCGGCTTCACATCGGTTTGATTGAATTGGATACCTGAATCGGTTACTTCGGTGTTTTCTTGCATGATGACCGCGTCACAGCCATCTGGGATTTTCGCGCCCGTCATTATGCGAACGCAGTGGCCGTTTGGCCAGTCACCTTCAAAAGGTTGCCCGGCGAAGGATTTACCCGCAACAGGCATAACGTTGTTGGCTTGTAAATCGGCAATACGAATTGCGTAGCCGTCCATCGCTGAATTATCGAAAGGAGGAACGAATATCGGGGAAAGAATGTCTTCTGCTAAAACGTAGCCGATAGCTTCGGCAAGCGGCAATTGTAGGGTAGTTTGGATTGGTTTGATTGGCGATAGCATTTGTTCCATCGCATCTTCAAGTGGCATCAAGCCAGGAGCGTCACAACAGCCCATATCGAAATCCTAATTATTTATTTTATTAGAGTGTTTATTGGCAAGCACTTTACCACATAATAGACCGTGGCAATAATGACCCCCAGTAAAATATGGGTGTAATTATTCAAAAATCCGAGTATCCTTGTCTGCCATCCTAAAGGGGTAAATAAGAGGAATTGGAATGTCTGGTCTTAGCGAATCCGCGAAGTTGGTAAAAGATGCGCTAGAAAGCCGAGGATTAGAGACACCGATGGTGCCTAATCAGTTCAATCGTGAAGAGAAGAAACAGAAAATTGAGCATCACATGCACAAGATTCTCTCTTTGCTTGAGCTTGACCTTACGGATGACAGTTTAGAAGAAACGCCACGCCGTATTGCCAAGATGTACGTTGATGAAATCTTCTCTGGTTTAGATTATTCCAATTTCCCGAAAATCACCGTCATTGAAAACAAAATGAACGTCAGTGAAATGGTGCGTGTAAAAGACATTACAGTCACGAGTACGTGTGAGCACCATTTAGTGACCATTGATGGACGTGCCGCCGTCGCGTACATTCCGCGTGGCAAGATTATCGGCTTATCTAAGATTAATCGTATTGTCCGTTTCTTCGCTCAACGCCCACAAGTGCAAGAGCGAATGACTCAGCAAATTTTGGTCGCACTGCAAACCTTGCTCGAGTCTGATGATGTTGCTGTTACGATCGATGCAACGCATTACTGCGTGAAGTCTCGTGGAGTGATGGATGCAACTAGCGAGACAACTACGACGGCTTTAGGTGGTATTTTTAAATCGAATCCAGCCACACGCCATGAGTTTTTACACGGCATTCGCTAGGCAAGATTCGGTAAACTGATTTCCAAAAACCGCTTCCATTATGAGGCGGTTTTTACTTTTTAAATCGCGTTATTCACACTGTAAATTACGCGTAGTATACAAGGTAAATTTGTGACAACTTCATTCAAAACGCTCAACTTAAGACCAGAACTGACTGAAACTTTGGATAGTCTAGGCTACACCGAGATGACACCCATTCAGCAACAGGCATTGCCTTTGGTTCTCGCGGGGAAAGATGTGATCGGGCAGGGTAAAACCGGCTCGGGTAAAACCGCGACATTCTCGCTGGGTTTGTTGAGCAACCTAAACGTTAGCCGCTTTAGAGTACAAACTTTGGTTTTGTGTCCAACACGAGAGCTTGCCGACCAAGTGGCGAAAGAGATCCGTACCCTAGCGCGCGGTATTCATAACATCAAAGTACTTACCCTTTGTGGTGGTATGCCAATGGGGCCACAGATTGGCTCTTTGGAGCATGGCGCGCATATTTTAGTGGGGACGCCAGGTCGTATTCTTGATCATATGTCAAAAGGGCGTATCAGTCTCAAAGAGCTTAACACGCTGGTGCTAGATGAAGCCGATAGAATGCTGGATATGGGCTTTGAAGAAGCCATTGATACCATTATTGAAGCGGCGCCTAGTAAGCGTCAAACTCTGCTGTTTAGTGCGACATTCCCAGACAACATCGAGTCGTTGTCGGAAAAAGTGATGGTCGCGCCTGAAATGGTCAAAGTGGAATCCACGCACCAGAAAAGCACCATCGAGCAACGATTCTTCAAGCTAAATAGCACTGAGGAGCGCGATGATGCCCTCGAAGCGCTACTCCTAACGCATAAACCTGAATCTTCAGTTGTGTTCTGCAACACCAAAAAAGAGGTCCAAAACGTGACCGATGAACTGAGCCACCGCGGTTTTAGTGTGGTTGAGTTGCATGGTGATATGGAACAGCGCGAGCGCGAACAGGCATTGACCATGTTTGCCAATAAAAGTATCTCGATTCTCGTGGCAACAGATGTCGCTGCACGAGGCTTAGATGTCGACAACTTGGATGCGGTGTTTAACTTCGAGCTCTCAAGAGACCCAGAAGTTCACGTCCACCGCATTGGTCGTACAGGTCGTGCTGGTTCGAAAGGGGTAGCATTTAGCTTCTATAGTGAAAAAGAAGAGTACCGCGTTGCTCGTATTGATGAGTACATGGATATCGCAGTTTCACCATCAGAATTGCCTGAGAAACTAATCGAGCGCCCGTTTTACCCTAAGATGCAAACGATCCAAATTCTGGGTGGGAAAAAACAGAAAGTGCGTGCGGGTGACATCCTCGGCGCTTTAACCAAACAAGCTGGCCTCGATGGTAAAAAGATTGGCAAGATCAACATTTTGCCAATGGTTTCTTACGTTGCGGTGGAGCACGACATCGTAAAACCAGCGTTAAAGCAGCTACAAACTGGAAAAATGAAAGGGCGCAATTTTAAAGCGCGCATCATGAAGTAATTAAGTGACATGATAAGAAGGAGCCGTTTGGCTCCTTTTTTAATAGGTGAACTTGTAGGTGACACCAAGACTGGCAGACCAACCGAGATCGCGTTGAATTAAGGGTGAGTCGCTATCATGATGTTCAAGTTCTAACTTGGCTAACCCCAACCAGTTTTCAGACAGATTATAAATACTGATAAGCCCAGCTTGATAAACCCAACTGCTGCCTGAGTCATACTCGTCTAAGCCCGATAAACGAGACTCATCGGCGGAAATCGAATAGAGGTGGCGAGAAAGCTTTTTGTCTAGATAATCGACCTCGATGTAAGGCGTAAGCGTGATGTCGTTGAAGGGCAAATCCAAAGTTCGACCTAAATGTAGTTGCACCTCGTAACCATTATGTTCGCTCGTGACATCGTGTAAGTATGTCAAGCGTGCCCCGACGGTACCGACAGTAAAACCAAGCTCACCATTGCCATCTCGATTGTCGATACCTGATGGAATGTCATCGAAATCATCCGAGACTTGTGCAAAGCGCCAGTTTCCACTGAGGCCAAAATAAGGCAGAACCGAAACATTGATTAAACTGCCATCAATAAATCCATACTGGCCATTGTAAAAGACATTGGGTTCGGCAGAGATACCAGCTTCGTCTTTGTCAGAAAACACAGTTTGACCATAATTGACGCTGCCGCCGATAAAGCCGAAATCGTAATATTGCTCTTGCGCGTGGGTAGTAAAGCAAAGCCAAAAAGCGGTAGAGGCGAGCAGTAAGCCCGGTTTTGTGATAGTCATAGATTTCTCCTTTAATCTACAAATATCAGAACGGTCAATAACAAAAATAATTGCATCGAAGCTGAAAAATCTTCTGGGCAATGCCTAAACAAAAAGGCCAACTCGAAAGTTGGCCAATTCATCGACGTTTGGATGGATTAACTGTCGAACAAGTAAAGGTACTCAGCGTAGCCCTCTTTCTCGAGATCTTCTTTAGCGATAAAACGCATTGCAGCAGAGTTCATGCAGTAACGCAGCCCTGTTGGCGCAGGTCCGTCTTTAAAGACATGACCTAAGTGGGAATCCCCAAATCGACTACGAACTTCCGTTCTTGGATAGACTAGGTGATAGTCAGTTTTAGTGACAATGTAACCTGCGTTGATCGGTTTCGTAAAGCTCGGCCAACCTGTGCCCGATTTGTATTTATCGGTGGAGCTAAATAAGGGCTCGCCGGAGACAATATCGACATAGATGCCGTCACGCTTATTATCCCAATATTCGTTACGGAACGCTCGTTCGGTGCCTTCCTCTTGAGTGACGTAATATTGCAATTCAGACAGCTTGGACTTGATTTCGTCGTCCGAAGGTTTTGCGTACGGCTTAATGCTTGAAACGGCTTTTTTCTCATCGATTAATTGGCGTAACGTTTTTGGATCATCTTTACGAGATTCACCAAAGATACCATCCAAATATTGGTCACGACCGGATGCGTAGCGATAGTAGTTGTAACGGATTTTATTACGCTTGTAGTAGTCTTGATGATACTCTTCTGCTGGCCAAAACTTCTCAAACTCAATCAGTTCTGTTTTAAGCGGTTTTTTGAAGATACCGAGTTCATCTATCTCGGTCATAAAGCGCTGAGCAATTTGTTTTTGAACATCATTGTGATAGAAGATAGCTGGTCGATAATGTCGACCTCGATCTACAAACGAACCTTGATCGTCGGTCGGGTCGATGTGACGAAAAAACTGGTCAAGGACTTGCTCATAGCTGACGGCTTTTGGGTCATACTTCACTTCAATGACCTCGATGTGACCCGTTTTACCCGATGAGACTTGTTTGTATGTTGGGTTTTCCAACTCACCACCAGAGTACCCGGATACAACGTCTAAAACGCCTGGGAGTTTTTCTAAATCCGACTCAGTACACCAAAAGCAGCCTCCCGCTAGCGTAGCCACCTCGTAGCCTTTTAACGGTTGCCCCGAGCCATCCTTAGCGCTGCCCCAAAATGATGCCATAAGTGCCAGCAAGGCAACGGATGGAAGGGCAAATTTCAACTTCACTTTCATATCAACCTCATCGATTGTTTTTGTTATCGCTAGATAAGAACGAGTTATCTTGGAAAAAATTTCACTTTCTCATTTGTAGTCATATTAACGTGCCCAGATCACTGACAAAGGGAGAGCGCTGAGAAATCGTTGCTGAATGAAAGACTGTCTCTACGTGCAACCAGTATGTAAGCATATGTATGGGATTGTCGGCGAACGCGATGAATCACAATAAACTCCAAGTCAATGGATTATAAATAATTTTGATTGGGTTTATTTGAGGGCCGTGATGAAAACAATAACCACAACGCTACTGTTCGCCGCTATGCTAACCGCAGGGTGCAATAGTACAGACAATACGTCCAAGACAAATATTGAGCCTCATGTTGTTCACGGGGTAAACATAGAGTCAGTTCCAGCGCAGTTTTCTGATTATTCGCGAGCGGGTTACGACCGTTATGTCGGCGTCAAAGCGCCAAACGGAAAGTCTATTCATATTTTGATCATGGATCGTTTAACTGAGCACCAAATTGTAAAAGCAGTGAATGTCCTTAAACACTATCTGGAGCCTGTGCCTGAGACTGAATTTGGTCGAGCTGCTCAAAAAGCCAAGATAGCCAACACGATGGCTAACAATCACGCCGTGTTAAAGCTGATGAACTACCATGATGCGCCCAAATATAACGATGATCTCGAAGGGCAGCCCTTATTTGAGGAAGAAATTCAGGTAGAGGGAGGTAAGTGGTACGTAAACCAAGATTACAACGAACATCGAGATGCGTCATACGAGGAAATTTTGCATCTTGTTCATGATTACGGAATTGGTGTTTACAACTCACCAGAAGAAAACGAAATGGCGTTGCCTATCTTTGCAAAAAGGTTCAATACGATTCAGCAGCAATCGCTACACATTGCCTACAATCCACCAGCCGATACATTAAAAGAGTGGCAAGATGAAGTGAGTGTTGATCAAGAGTACTTTGCTGCTGTTATCGACAGTTACTATGGTCTTTGGGGGGCTTTCCAAGGGGAAGGTATGTGGGGGATGTATAAAGTGAAAACTCGACAAGACTTCGATACCCTAGATTCAAATGCAAAGGCGATCACTGAGCAAATATTTGCCAAAACACTCACCTACGATGCCTACATTGACGATTCCTTTACAGGCACGTTCAAAATGCGATTTGATGTGAAAGCTCCGTACACTCACCATTCTCAGTACCTAACAAAACTGACGTTGTCTGGAAGTAATGACAGCGACGTTCAACTTAATCAGTATGACAATATTATTAAAGGGAATTCTGGTGAAAACACGGTTGTCGCCAGTGGGGTGAGGGCTGACTACACCATAGAGCGTGATAGTGGCGGACAAGTGCGCTTAATAGATACGATTTCTGATCGTGATGGCGCAAACACGCTATCGAATATTGAGAAAATTCAATTCACCGATCAAACCGTGACTTTGTAGACTAAATTGCAAAGAAAAAGAGCCCTCGATTTATTGAGGGCTCTTTAGTGTATAACGAGGTTTAGCCAAGTGATGGCAAAAGACCTACAGTGATCAGCACTTGAGCAAACACGATAACGACGCCGACCGCGCTCGTCGCGACAAGCCCCGCATTGCCGCCTTTAACTTGGTAAAGATGTTTAGGTGCGTCAACACGAGCTTTTCGCACCATCAAAATTGGTAGGAAAATGGCTAATACAACCAAGGCAATCGCTGCATAGCCAAGTGCCATAATGAATCCTTGTGGGTAAAACAGCGCAAATCCCATGGGTGGCAGGAAGGTGATTAACCCGGTCATCACGCGAGAGCCGCCGTTTGTCTTCTTCTTCAAGGTGTCCCCTAAAAACTCAAACAAACCCAAGCTTACGCCAAGAAAAGAGGTCAGCAGCGCAAGATCTGCGAAGATCCCGATGGTTTGGCTGAGGTTAGATTGATGAACGGTTTGAGAGAGAGTTCCGATCAATGCGCTTAAGCCTTGATTCTCAAGTAGCGTCTGTTGGTTTACGACTCCAAGTGTAACCACTTGCCAAAACACGTAAATGATGAGAGGAATGGCAGAGCCAATGACAATGGCTTTGCGAAGCGATGGAGTGTGTCCGTCTAAGTAGTTTACGATAGCAGGAATACTGCCGTGAAAGCCAAACGAAGTGAAAATGACAGGGATTGCAGCGATCACAATGCCTTGCTCGACAGGCATACTTAACAGGTAAGACTCAGTCACATTTGGCGCCAAAAACGTCAGCACAAGTGCCATCGCCACCACTTTAACCAAGAACAAAACGCGGTTTACCTTGTCAACGGTTGCTGTGCCAATCGTGACAACGCTTGCAACGATTAAGGTAAAGAGGAGTGTAGAAGTCGTTGAAGAAACCTCGATCCCGACGAATGCCTGAATACGCTCACCAAACTGTGAACCACCTCCGGCGATGTAAGCAGCACAAAGGGCGTAAAACAGGAACATCATAGCAAAGCTTGCTACCCACTTTCCTTTTTTGCCGAGAAACTGGTTTGCTAACGTATGTAAAGTCGCATCTTGTTCAGCATGCTGGTGGACCTCAACCATCAATAACGCGGTATACGCCATCAATGCCCATAGACCTAGCATGATAGCGAGTGATGTGGTGAAACCGATGCCTGCCGAAGCAAGAGGAAGGGCGAGCATGCCTGCGCCAATGGTGGTGCCTGCGATGATCAAAGTACTACCGAAAACCTTTGATTTAGTCATGTATATAATTCTTTACATTATTGGTTGTGTATTTAGCTGTTATGGCTAGTGAATAAACTGAAACTAGCCATTAATCCTTAGTTTTGTGCATTGTGTAAAAATAAAAGAACACTTTCAAGTAAAATGTACAGATTTATTGCTATGGATGTAAACTTATATATACAGCAGCTTGTGATGTTTGATTGCAAACGGTTTCATGGGATTGCAGTCAAAGCGTGATAAAAAATTACTTTGCACTTTCACGAAACTGTCATATAAGAGGTTTAAAAAGGAACAATAGCCCACATATACAAGGTGAGACTTGTAAGCAGGTCTATAAAGTTGTTTATCAAAGGAGGTCAGAATGAGTGACCAAACACAAAATGAAGAATGCCTAGAACTGCTAGATGCAATGGAAATTGGCTTCGAGCTTTCAGACTACGAACAGTCAATCGAAGCATTAGCAGAAGAAATCTTCAATAAATAAGCCTAGGCTCGTGCCTAGCTACCAGAATGAGCCAGTGCAATCGCGCTGGCTTTGTGCTTTTATAAGCCAAGCGATAACAATCTGGGAATCATGTGAACTATCTTGCCCATTTACACATTGCGGATTATTGTCAGTCGAGCCTGTTAGGGAACTTGCTGGGTGATTTTGTTAAAGGCGATCCGCAAGGGAAATATCAACCGTCCATTGTACAAGGCGTTCGCCTGCATCGTTTCGTAGATGGGTTTACCGACAATCACCCCCTAGTCAAACAAGCAAAAGGGTTGTTTCCCCAAGGCCCGCGCCGATTCTCTGGCATTGCACTCGACATGTTTTGGGACCATTGTCTTGCACGTGATTGGGACGCTTTTCACCACCTGTCTCTTGAGCTATTTTGTACTCATGCCGAACGCCAAGTTAACGCTACGCAAACCAGATTACCTGAACGATTTGAACGAATTAACGGTTTGATGTGGGAAGGGCGTTGGTTAGAGTCTTATCAAAGCCTAGATAATATTGGCTACGCATTAGAAAGAATGTCACGTCGTTCGACACGAATGGGACAATTGACAGAATGTACTCCCTATTTGGAGCAGAATTATGAGCAACTAAGCCAACTATTTGCCCGCCTGTATCCCGATGTACTAACTGCGAGCAAGAGATTCTGATAGAATCGTCGACCTTGCATTTATAGGTAACACGCATGTCGACGCAATTTGAATCACTTGGGCTATGTCCAACCATACTTTCCACATTATCTTCACTCGGCTTTGAGCAACCCACAGAGGTTCAAACGCAAGCTATTCCTCACGTATTGGAGGGGAAAGACGTTTTAGCCGGCGCTCAAACGGGGACGGGAAAAACGGCGGCATTTGGTTTACCGATCATCCAAAAATTAATCGAGTCTGAGGCAAAACGCGATCCACAAAGTAATGACGTTCGCGCCTTGGTTCTGGTTCCGACTCGCGAGCTTGCTCAGCAGGTATTCGACAATCTCGTTCAATACGCACAAGCAACTGAACTAAAAATTGTTGCTGCTTACGGCGGTACCAGTATGAATGTGCAAACTCGTAATTTGGAACAAGGTTGCGACATTCTGATCGCAACGCCGGGACGTTTAATCGATCATATGTTTTGTAAAAACGTGAGCCTTCTTAAGTCAGAGTTTTTGGTGCTCGACGAAGCGGATCGCATGTTAGATATGGGATTCATGCCTGACATCCAACGTATTCTTAAGCGTTTTAATGCCGTTAGACAGACTCTGTTCTTTTCCGCGACGTTTGATAAGCGAATAAAGAACATCGCTTACAAGCTTCAATCTGAACCGGTTGAGGTACAAGTCTCTGCATCAAACAGCACCGCTGAAACCGTCAAACAGATGGTGTATCCCGTTGACAAAAAACGTAAAGCGGAGCTCCTTGCGTATTTGATCGGCTCTCGAAACTGGCAGCAAGTCTTGGTTTTTACCAAAACCAAGCAGGGCAGTGATGCGCTGGTTAAAGAGCTAAAACTCGATGGCATTAAAGCGGCATCAATCAATGGTGACAAAAGCCAAGGTGCGCGTCAGAAAGCGCTTGATGATTTCAAAGCAGGCAAAATTAGAGCTCTGATCGCAACTGACGTCGCCGCTCGAGGTCTTGATATACAAGAGCTAGAGCAAGTGGTTAACTTCGATATGCCGTATAAAGCAGAAGACTACGTTCATCGTATCGGTCGTACTGGCCGAGCTGGCAAAGAGGGCTTCGCGGTCTCCTTTATGAGTCGCGACGAACACTACTTACTTGAAGCGATTGAACGTCTCTTGGACACGCGTTTACCGCAAGAATGGCTACAAGGTTTTGAGCCAAGTTTAGTAGAAGAAGTCGAGCCAGAACGTTCACCGCGAAGAAAGAGTCGCTCGTCTGACAAGCGTAAAATGAAGGCAAAATTGAAAATTCACGCGAATCGAGGCAAGAAACGCTAACCATCAAGGTAATGGCTATGACCAGTAAAAGAGAGTTAGCGGACATCAAACTCACATTGCTTAACTTGAGTGATGTAGAGCAGCTGCTCGCGTTTGAGATCGAAAATCAAACTTGGTTCGAGCAGTTTATTCCCCCGAGAGAGCAAGACTTTTACTCGTTGGAGGGGGTTACTCAGCACATTCAAGAGTTCTTACTTGAGTTCAAGTGTGACCGTTTGCTCCCATTGCTGATAAAAGATAATAGCGGCCAGATCATCGGGCGTCTCAATTTTACCAACGTTGATTTAAAAAAAGGCACCGCTCATGTTGGTTACCGTGTTGGCCAACACTCTGTTTCCAAAGGTGTTGCGACGATCGCGTTGAATAAGGGAATAACCGAACTGAGCCGTAAAGGGATCAAGCGGTTATTTGCTTATGCCGATGAAAACAACATGGCGTCACGAAAAGTTCTTACTACCAATGGGTTTGTCAAAGTTCGTATCGTGGAAAACTACGCGCGGTTGCATAGCAAGCCGATAAATTGTATAGAGTTTACTTGTCTAATAAATAAACGATAAGGAAGCACTCAATGGAATTTCCAGTCTCAGCAGCATGTCAGTGTGGTCAAGTCAGTTACACACTTAAACGCGCTCCAATGAAGGTCTTTGCCTGCCATTGCCAAGAATGCCAAAAGCTCTCAACAAGCCCATATAGCGTTACGGCGGTGTGCAATACCGAAGACGTAGAATTTCGTGGTGAGATGTCACAGTGGGAGCGCTTAGCCGAAAGTGGCAACAAGAATTATGCGAAATTTTGTCCTCAATGTGGTAATCGCATCTACCACTACAACCCAGATGCACCAGAAACAGTAAAACTCAAACTAAAACCTGTGGGCAGTGAAGTCTCCGAGGAGTTTGCCCCTCAAGCACATGTCTGGGTGAGTGAAAAGCAGTCCTGGCTTACGTTAGATGAAGGGACGGTGTGCTTTGATAAGCAGCCTTAGAAAACAAAATGGGGAGCAATTGTGCTCCCCATTTTAATGTTTGGTGTTATGCGTATTGGGCTAACTGCATTTTCCAGCGTTTACGTTGTGAGCTGAGCTCTTGTTTAAGATGTTGATAGCGCAGTTTAAGTAATGAGCATTCGTACTTTTCAGTCAGGCTACTCTTTTGCGCTTCAAGAACTTGTTTCTTGATCTCATAGTAGTTACTCATTTTAGTGATCAGTTGTTCAAACTCTCGATTTAATGCCTCTTTAAGCTGTGAAGCATTGGGTAGGTTTTCGATTTTTCTTTGTGCGATTTCACGACACATCTTAGCGCGCGCTTTTTCAATTTTGAGCTTGGGCGTCACTCGTAATTTACGAGTCAAACCTAGCCATGAACAACTCTTAATTAGCCATTTCGTTGGGTCATACTGCCACCAATAAATGCCATTTCGGTAATCGTTCTCGAAGATGTGGTGATAGTTGTGGTATCCCTCGCCAAAGGTAAAGAATGCTAACACGCCATTATCACGAGCGGTGTTTTTGTCTGTGTAGGGTTGGCTGCCCCAAATATGAGCCAGTGAGTTAATAAAGAAGGTGGAATGGTGGCTAAGAACCAATCGAAGAACACCCACAACCAACAGCATACCAAGGACATCACCATAAACAATGCCTAAAGCAAGTGGGATTCCAACGTTGGTTAAGATCGCGATTGGAATATAGTACTTGTGCTGCCACATCACGATTTTATCTTTCTGTAAGTCGCGGCAATTGCTGTAATCGGAATAGGTATTTGCGTTGTACTCACGCAGCATCCAACCAATGTGTGAAAACCAAAAGCCGCGTTTAGCTGAATATGGGTCTTTGTCGTTGTGATCTACATGTTTGTGGTGGATTCGATGGTCTGAACTCCAGTGAAGCGCGCTGTTTTGTAGAGCAAACGCCCCACCAATAGCAAAAATAAATCGCAGCAGTCCGTGTGCTTCATAAGTTTTGTGTGACCAGAGACGATGGTAACCCGCCGTGATCGACAAGTTACAGAATGAAAATGCGACGATAAACCAAATCAAGTGCTCAACACCATATCCTGTCGTAAAACCATACCAAGGAACGACGACGAGAGCGACGAGAAATGATAAGAGAAAAATAGCGATATTGAGCCATATCAGTGGCGGTTTACGCTCGGTGGACATGGATAGATTTCCTTTCAGCTAACAATTGTACGCTAGAATATCAGCGTACACGTGTAAGTCAAATGAAAGGAAATCAAAAAGTGACTAGGGTCTGTTAACCTTTCGCGGTTAAATTTTGTTCGGATGGGGACGCCTAGTCAAAATCGTTTTAGGCGCGGCAAGGGTTGTGTAGCCTAGTCATTCTAAGTAAATACCCGTTAACAAAGCATAAAACGATTTTAGTCCGGGGCGCGTAGCCGAACCCTTCGGGCAGCGTTTGTGGTTCATTTCTACTGCGTTATCGGCTTTTCATGTAGGCTAGCTACACTTCAAAGCCTCTGCCTTGTAGAAATTTCCCACAAACTGCTGCAAAAATCAGCTCGAAAGATCAACAGCCCCTAAATCATCGTTAAAAGTCGAGCGCGTTGCGACGGCTGCAACACGCTTTTGTTCCAGAGTTATTGGCTTTTTGTTAAATGTTTAATAGTATGAAGAGGTATACAATCCTTAACAGGACGTAATAAGGACTACAAATGGAATTAAAAGTAGCTGAATATAGCGATTACGAACGTATCGCTACGCTGCACGCACAAAGCTGGAAGCAGTTTTACCAAGGTATTCTTGGTAAAGAGTATCTAGAAAATGAAGTATTAGAAGAACGCTTAGCCGTTTGGCAAACTCGCCTTATCAACCCTCCCTTTAATCAACACGTGATTTTAATTGAAGAGGGGGGACTGCTGTGCGGATTTATTTGCGCTTTTGGCAATCATGATTTTGAAAAAGGCACCATTATTGATGCTTTGCATATTGACGATGCCTATCGAGGGAAAGGGCTAGGTTCTATCCTGATTGAAGAAATGGCGAAGTGGATTCATCAATATTTTCCCGATAATGGCGTTTACTTGGAAGTGATGAAAGATAACCTCCAGGCTATAGAGTTTTATGACTATATTGGCGGAAAAAATGCGCAAGAAAGACTCTGGAACGCCCCTTGCGGTAATCAAGTCACTGAATTGGTCTATTGCTGGAAATCCCCCGAGATTATGCTTGAAAACATCATGGCTCACGCCAAATCCAGTTTAGTAACAAATTGAAACACTTAACTTCCTTCCTCTGATATTCTTCGGACACAACATAGTAGCCCGTTAGGTAATTTGGCCAAGCCTCTTTAAATATTACCTAACGGTCTATTCATGAAAAAAACACTGCTATTGTCTGCACTAACCAGTGCAATTTTACTATCAGGATGTGGTGAACAAAACCAAGGGAACAATCAAGCGCCAGCGCCACTTGTTGTTGCGGAACAAGTGAAAACTATTGAGCATCAAGCGAGCAAATCCTACATTGGCCGCGTAGAAGCGGTTGAAGACACCAACATTACTGCTCAGGTCACTGGCTATTTGAAACAACGTCATTTTGACGAAGGCCAAATGGTCGAGCAGGGCCAATTGCTCTATTCGATTGAACCTTCCTCTTTCCAAGCTCAGGTCGCGACTGCAAAAGCGACGCTTGCACAAGCCAATGCAGCACTTAAAAAAGCAGAACTGGACTTTCAGCGCGGCAAAAACTTACTCCCTAAGGGCAGTATTTCGCAATCAGAATTCGATAATCTTAACGCCACCTTATTAGGCGCAACAGCCCAGGTTGAAGCGGCTAAAGCTCAGCTTCATCTTGCAGAGGTGAATCTGTCGTACACCGAAATTCGTGCTCCATTTTCTGGTCGGATTGCACAAAGTAAAGTCAGCACGGGCGATCTGTTGTCACCACAGTCGGGCATCTTAACGACATTAGTGAGTCTTGATCCAATCCATACAAGTTTTAGCATCAGTGAACGAGAGCGTTTGCAAATGGGGATGGACAAGGTGACTAGTCGTTCTGCCAACGAAGCCGACTCCGTTGAAGTTAAAGTAGTGTTGGAAAATGGGGAATACTTCCCACATGCAGGCCAACTTGACTACTTAGGCAACCGAATTGACTTAGATACAGGCACTATATCAATGCGCGCAGTGGTGTCTAATCCAGAGCTACGATTATTACCCGGTCAACATGTTCGTGTTGAACTCAAAGAAAAGCAGGCGAGAGATGCGTTGGTGATTCCGCGCCGCGCAGTGCAAACCGATCTCGAAGGTAACTTTGTAATGGTAGTAACAGAGGGGAACGTTGCGGAACGCCGCAATGTCGAACTTGGCCATCAAGTTGAAGGAGGAATTATTATCCGTAGTGGAATTGCCGACACGGATAAGGTGATTACCCAAGGCCTTCAACGAGTACGTAACGGTGTTCCTGTGCGAACAGACGCAGAATAAAGGAGCTTAAATGTTAAGTCGATTCTTTATCCAGCGTCCAAAGTTTGCGCTGGTTATCTCCATCATACTAACCTTAGCTGGAGCGATCGCGTTGGCGATCCTTCCTGTTGCTGAATACCCTAAAATAAGCCCTCCGTCAGTAAGCGTCACGGCGTACTACACGGGTGCCAGTGCAGAGGTGGTTGAGCAAGCTATCGCAGATCCAATAGAAACATCGGTCAATGGTGTTGAGGACATGATTTACATGTCTTCGAAAAGTGCCAACGATGGCTCTTATAACCTCAACGTCACGTTTGATGTTGGGACCGATCCTGATATGGCGCAAGTCAACGTTCAAAACCGCGTTTCTCAGATTGAGTCGAAGCTTCCTCAAGAAGTGAGGATGGTCGGTGTAACGGTTAAGAAGCGATCTCCTGACCTGTTAATGGTGCTTAACTTCTATTCACCAGACGGAAAATACGACGATCAATTCTTGATTAACTACATTAACTTGAATGTAAAAGATCAGCTTGCTCGAGTGAAAGGCATCAGTGAAGTAAGCGTCATCGGCGGCGGCGAATACGCCATGCGTGTTTGGCTAGATCCTGAGAAGATGGCGAACCTAAAACTGACTACGTCAGACATACACGCAGCGCTCGCTGAGCAGAACGTGCAAGTTGCTGCAGGCCGTGTTGGTGCGGCGCCTTACAATGATGTTCAAGAAGTCCAGTTTAACTTGGTGACCAAAGGGCGTCTTGAAAGCGTTGGTGAGTTCGAAAACGTCGTCTTGCGAGCAAATAGTGACGGTTCAACGGTTTACCTCAAAGATGTGGCTCGTGTAGAGCTAGGTAAAAAGTTTTACGACGGCAGCGGCAAGTATCGTGGTCAAGATGCGTCAATTGTAACGTTATCGCTTCAATCTGATGCTAACGCACTGGAAAGTGGCCAAGCTGTTGTGGAAATGCTTGATAAACTGAGTGTTAACTTCCCTGAAGGGATGGAATACGAAGCAAGCTATGACACAACGCTATTCGTTGCTGAATCAATCAAAGGCGTTGTTAAAACACTTATTGAAGCGATTTTGCTGGTTATTGCGGTGACGTACTTGTTCTTAGGCAGTGCTCGAGCAACCTTGATTCCTGTTGTTGCAATCCCTGTGTCACTAATTGGTACGTTTGCTGTGATGCAAGCGACTGGCTTCACCATCAATACGGTGACTTTGTTTGGTTTGATTCTGGCTATCGGTATCGTGGTGGATGATGCGATCCTCGTGATTGAGAATGTCGATACCACCATGGCAAAAGACCCAAGTATCAGTCCACGTAAAGCGACGTTGATTGCAATGAAAGAGGTGACGGGGCCGATCATTACTTCGACCTTGGTGCTGCTTGCGGTGTTCTTACCAGTGGCGATGTTGCCGGGTATTACAGGGATTATGTACCGTCAGTTCGCTTTAACGATCTGTATTTCTGTGGTCATTTCATCAATTAACGCGCTAACCTTGTCTCCGGCTTTGTGCTCATTGGTACTGAAACAAGGGGGTGGAAACACATCGCGTTGGTTCGCTGTATTCAATCAAGGGTTAGAAAAAATCACTCACCGTTACGGTCAGGTAGCGGGTTTCTTGGTCAAAAAAGCCATGTTGCTTGGGGCGTTTTTCCTTGTCGCAATTGCGGCGGTGACCTTCTTCGCGAAAACGACATCAACGGCGTTTGTCCCTCAAGAAGACAAAGGAATCCTGCTGGTTAATGTCCAACTCCCAGATGCGGCGTCCTTGTCGAGAACGCAAGAAGTGACCGAGCAGTTAGTCGATATGGTTGAACAAGAACCCGGTGTCGATGGTGTCACTGTAGCAAATGGCTTTGCCTTTATGACAGGCGCTGCTGCGTCAAACGGTGCGTCACTGTTTATCAAATTGGAAGACTGGGATACGCGTAATGCGTTGGAAGGCGATCACTCTTCAACTGCGATAGCACAACGCATCAATGGCCGTGCCGCGATGGAATTACCACAAGCGGTTGTTTTTGCGATGGGGCCTCCTGCGGTACCTGGTATGGGGGCAGCTTCTGGTTTCGAATTTGTTCTTGAAGATACCCTAGGTCGCAGTCGCACCGATCTTGCAATGGTCATGGGGCAGGTGATTGAAGCGGCAAATAAGCAACCGGAAATCGCCTATACGTTTAGTACCTTCCGTGCCAATGTTCCCCATTACTATGTGGACATTGACCGAGAGAAAGCGCAGCAATTGGGAGTGCCACTTTCAAGTATCTTCCAAACGCTACAGGGTAACTTAGGTTCGCTCTACGTGAATGATTTTACGATGTTTGGCAAAAACTTTCGCGTAACGATGCAAGCCGACAGTGAACATCGTAGCAGCATGGATGATTTAGAGCGCTTCCACGTTCGAACATCACAAGGCGTGATGGTGCCGCTTAGTACCTTGGTGAGTTACGAGCAAATCTTTGAACCAGATGTCGCTTGGCGTTACAACATGTACCGTAGTGCCATTATCCAAGGTCAACCAGCACCGGGTTATTCAAGTGGTGATGCCATTGCTGCAATGGAGCGAGTGGCGGCAGAAGTTCTCCCTCATGGCTATCAATATGAGTGGACTGGATTGGCCTATCAAGAAGTGCTTGCTGGAAACCAAGCGATCTTTGCATTCGCACTTGCACTGATATTTATCTATCTGTTCATGGTTGCTCAATATGAGAGTTGGAGTATTCCGTTGGCGATAATCTTGGTGGTGCCTATTGCTACGTTGGGATCGTTCTTAGCACTTAATTTGACGGGAACGCCGCTCAATTTATATGCGCAAATTGGCTTAGTGTTGTTGATTGCGCTCGCCGCAAAGAATGCAATTCTGATTGTGGAATTCGCCAAAGTTGAGCGAGAAGAGAAAGATGTGCCAATCGATGAAGCTGCGGTACATGGTGGTAAGCTGCGTTTCCGAGCGGTGAATATGACATCGTGGTCATTCATCTTAGGTATTTTCCCGCTGATTTTTGCCTCAGGTGCAGGGCACGTGAGCCAGAACTCGTTGGGTATCTCATTGATTGGTGGTCTACTCTGCGTATTGTTGGCGGGCACCTTCTTGATACCTGGTTTCTATGCTGTTGTTCAGCGCCAGCGAGAGAAGATACACGGTGGTAATACCAAGATGGTTCCATTGGATGATGAGTAACAACTAAAACGAAAAGCCCGCAATTAAGCGGGCTTTTTTACACGTTGCGAATCAGTTATGAAGTTTTAAACTCTGCGACTGCGTGATCCATTTCAGTGGCTTGCGCCGATACGCGGTCGACTTCTGTCAGACACTGCTGAGCAGAGCGCATGTTGCCATCAGAGATAACATTAAGTTCAGTGATAGACTCACTGACTTGATTCATCACAATACCTTGCTCCTCAATGGCAGAAGCGATGCGCTCAGAATTCGCTTGGATGTTAGTCATATCATCGATAATCTGAGTCAGGCTAAGATCGAGAGAGTCTGACGCTTTGAGTGTCGCTTGCCCTTGTTCATTACACTGATCAATATCCGTCACCACTTGAGACATCTGAGATTGAATGTCCGTCACCACTTTAGTGATTTCTTCCGTAGATTGGTGTGTACGGCTTGCCAATGCGCGAACTTCGTCCGCAACGACGGCGAAGCCACGACCTTGTTCACCCGCACGTGCGGCCTCGATAGCGGCGTTAAGTGCCAATAAGTTAGTTTGCTCCGCGATTTCTTGGATAATGTTCACGGCATCACCAATCTTATCCACGTGGTTGTTCAATGAGCCAATAGATTGCTGACTGTTACCCAAAATTGACGATAATTGATCGATATTCTTAACCGTTGTTTTCACCACTTTACGGCCGTTTTCAGCATTGACTGCCGCCTGTTGCACGCCCTCTACCGCGATTGCAGTACTCTCTGAGATTTCATTGATCGTGGACACCATTTCTTGAACAGACGTTGCCATCGTGGTGGTGTGGTCTGCTTGAACGTTAAACTGTTCGATAACATTTTGCAGTTCGTCATGCATATTAGAAGTGCTTTGTGACAGCTCAGCAGACTTGCTCTGAGTCCCCGCGATTAGCTGCTCAAGTTTATCTAACAAGCGGTTGAAGTAGTTGGATATCGCAACCAACTCATTGTTACCACCTAAATTGGCTCTCAAAGAGACATTGTTTGAGCGCGCAATTTCTTGAATGATGGAGAGCAAGCTCGCAACTTGCGTATTGATAGAACGTGAGATTTGCCAAATGATTAATAGGATCAGAATGATAACAAAGCCAGTTACTATCATCTTAAAGTTAGCCAAACGTTCCTGAGTCTCTTGCGCTTGCGAAGTTAGTGCCTGAGAGAAGGATTTAAACTGTTCTTCAACCGTGTGTGAGAGCGCACGAGTATCGCCAAGTAAGCCAATATTGTATTTAAGACCTATCGTCGTCTTTTGCGCTATCAAGGCTTTGGCGGCAGCTAATAGTGCAGTGGCATCACTCGGGATAAGAGATGTATCTAATGAACCAGTTTGAACATTGTTGTTAAATTCGAAAAGGTTCACCAGTTGGTCACTGTTTAATTTAGGTCGAACACTTTCAAGCTCAGCATTGTATCGACCCAGCAATTTATCTTCTGGGTTCAATCCATGCTGATTGTAGGCATTAACCAATGAGGTAAAACCGTTTTGATAATCAATGATGTCTGTACGGAGTTGCGCACTAGAGGGGAGGTCATGCTCGGTAAGAATTTTGGCTAGCTGCGACTGCGTATCCAAAAATTTGTCCATGTTGTCATTAAACTTGTCTAAGTACTTCATGTCTTTTCTGAGTAAAAAGTCTTTTTCATTGCGTCGTAAATTTAGCAGGCGTATTTCCAACTTAGCTACTAATAAGTTTGCTTGGTTGAGTTGTTCAGTCGTTTGGGCAAAGTGAGAAGTGGACAAAAGAACGGAAACCACTCCTAAAACGGCTACTGCACCCAATGAATATAGTTTATTCTTGATATTCATGAGATTACCTAAATAAGTCAAAGTTATAACATTATGAGTATTTAAGCTGATGGTAGTCTGTAATTACAATTATATCAATTTAACTTATTGCAAAAGTGTTAATCTATTTATCGTTATAGATTAGCTCAAGGATTGAATACAAGATGCTGAATCTAATACAAAAGTATGAAGGATTAATTTTCGACATGGATGGAACGTTAATCGATACCATGCCCGCCCACCTAGAAGCGTGGCAACAAACATCAGATTACTTTAATTTCCCATTTACCAAAGCGTGGTTACATAGTTTAGGCGGAATGCCGAGTTATAAAATTGCGATAGAAATCAATAAAGAGCATCATCTTTCTCTCGACCCAAATGAAGTCTCGAAATTTAAAATGCGCTGTTTTTCAGAAATTGATAATAAAGGAGAGGTGATCGCTTGTACCAAGGAAGTGCTAGAACACTTTTACGGAAAGAAAAAACTTGCGGTCGGTACGGGAAGCCAACGCAAAAGTGCACTTGCACTGCTGAAACAAACCGAGTTACTGCCCAAGCTCGATGCTGTCGTCACCGCTACCGATGTTGCAAATCACAAACCAAACCCTGATACATTTCTCGAGGCAGCGAGACAACTTGGTGTTAGCGCAAACGCATGTGTCGTCTTTGAGGATACTGAGCTTGGCAAGCGCGCAGCGCATTCTGGAGGGATGGACTGCATTATGGTTGAAGGTGATCAACTGGTTTTCTACCCGTGTCCCAATTCAAAGTAAGTACGATTAAAAAAGCCGCATAACGCGGCTTTAATATGATTAACGATCCCAATACGCTTCTTCTAAGCTATCTTCACGTTCAGGCAATGCGCGCCCTAGTCGAGGAGAGTGCTGCGTGAGAACTTCGTAGCTAACACGGTTTGCGTACTTACAAATCTGTGAAAGAGAAGAGTAGGTTAAGTATGGCTGATCGTGTTTAGATGAATTAGGGACATTCATCAAGTGATGGCTGTTTGCCGCCATATCATGCAGAAGTGCAGAAAGCGCCGCGTCACCCGCACCGTTTGTATTTTTAATTTCAAGTGGGCCGCCCAAATAAGGACCGATATGAGAATAAACTTTCAATGGTGTTTGGCAGTCGGCTTTGCGCATTGCTCGGCTAAACTCATACTTGTTAAATTCAGGTATGTTACCCGGTAACAAAGGGAGCTCTGTGTCGCGCTTAACGCTGTCTTCCGTGTAACCCGCCATATAAAGGCCTGAAGGACCAGCCGTGCAGAGCACCAAGTCAACCCAATCTAACGCTTTGTCAGCGGCCAATAGTGGGTCGGACTCACCAGTCAGAGCTTCACCTTCCTCTTCGTTCATCGCAACGATGGAAATGTTCTCTTTGATGTACTCTTGCCACCATTTGGCGTTACCTTCAATGACCCATTTTGTACCCAGTGTAAGAACCACAGGCACATTCTTGCTCTTAGCGATTTCAATAGCGCGCGCTACGGCTTTTGGCATTGGGTCTTCAGGCTTACCGCGCATAAGGTAAGACGAGACAACAAGCGCAGATGCTTTGTCAAACACATCATCAGGAATGCTTTCAGGGCGTAGGTTGTTCATTTCTCCTTCGTTGATGGCAAACGTACGCTCACCGTCATCTGAAATCAGCGTGTAACAACGGCCAATCGAACCTTCTACCATTTGTAGGTGGTTTAAGTTCATGCGAGAAGAAGTACGGCACAAGTAACGATAAGCAAACGAACCGACTTCGATGTTGCGTGACATAACGCCTAACAACACCGATTTGCTATCTGCAAGTACAGAGTAGTTGTGTAGGGTGTTACCTATGGTGTCACCAGGGTATTGATGAGTGATTAAGCCACGCTCAACCAGTTCGTCATAGAGTGCATCAGCTTTACTCTCTTCCAAAACGAGAGAGTGCCCTTTACTCAAGTCATATTTCGCTAAGAACTCATCGTCTACACGAGCTTCGATATCAACGATGGTTTGACCCACACCAACAATAATCGGGCGATAAAGCTTAGGGGTTTGCTTCATCTGATTTATTAATGGATCACGAGCGTGTGTAGGAAAGTAGTGCTTTGATTTGCGCTGACCAGGAAATTTCATTTTGAGGTATGAGTTGGAAATTTTGCTGCATCATATCACAAAGGTTAAGGATTGCTTTCACTTTTATTACATAGAAGAGTGCCAAACTTCAGAGTTTGGCACTTGACTGTTCTATTTATCAGCAGTGAATGTACCGAACGCTTTTGTTCCCCAAAGTGGAACCGTAGACAAGCTATGTTTGAAGCTACCAGAGGTTTCTTTTGTAGAATAAGACAGGTACATAATTGTCTGGTTTTCGACGTCTAAAATTCGGCGAATCTTCATGCTTTTGAAGAAGATACTTTTTGATTTTTTGAAGACAACTTCCCCTGAATCCGATTTGTCGATCTGAGCGATCATCTCTGGCGTAATTTCACCAGTTTGACGGCAGGAGATAGAGCTGTCACTTGGGTCAGCTAGGCTGAAATCCGCTTCAATCGACGCAACGTGACAGGTCACACCCGTTACAATGGGATCTTGCATGTGATTGAGTTTGATATCTTTCATTGTAAAAAGGCCAAGACTAACATCACCAACTTCACCGCTATCACAAGCTGAAAGGGAAAGAGCAAGAATTGAAGCCACTGTAATCTTTTTTATCATAACGAAGTTCATCCTAAACAAAGGGTTGATTTCTGAGTGACGACTCTATCATGTGCCGTCTATGCTCTTAGCATATCAGCTTTCGATGTGATACCGAATAGCCAAGAAAACACTTGTTTACACGTGTGCTTACCGATAAGCTGACGCAAAATATCGACACAAGTTATTCAAATGAAAGTATCCGGCATAGAAATCGCTAAAACGAAAAATAATTGGTTGTCAGAACAGATAGATGTCCAATATCCAACCAAAGAGAGTTTAGCAGGTCGTTCGTTATACTTGTCTACAGCCGCTCAATCGTCAGTCGTCCCATTAGATACCGCAGTGAGTGCTGATATTGGTTTGACTAGCGATGACCTATTTCTTGTCGATTTTCATCGCCTAACAGTCATGTTTGCGTTATTGCAATCTAAACGTTGGGAGCAGCAAAGCGAACAAGAACTGATTGTCGAGTTTCTTACTCAAATCATCTACTCTGATCCCTGTACTTTGTACCTCGCTTTTAAAGAAGGGGAGCCAGTTGGAGCGGCAATCCTAACCCAAGTGGATAATCAGTTACTGGTGTCAGACGTCGTGTTAACACAAAATCAAACTTTGGCTAATAAGCACGCGTTTTCTTTATTGTTGGTCAACAAGTTGAATGTTAACTCAAGTGAATATAGTGACGTCTATCTAGAAATCTAATGATTACTAAATGCGACGTGCATTCAATATGTTAGTCTGTGGCATCTCCATCGTTATAAGAATCTTTCATCTTGCTGTTGCGTCGGTTTGTCTATTTACTCATTGCGGTCTGCACTCCTTCCGCTTTTGCTCACGTTGAGCATTGGCAACCTAAACATGTACTCATCATCCACTCTTATGAGCCCTCATACCAATGGACAACTCAGTTCCAACAAGGTATTGAGCGGATTACCAATCAGTATCCAGAACCCGTTAAACTCTCAATAGAGTACTTAGACACAAAGCGCATTACTTCTGAAACTTATCTCGATGCATTTAAGCAGTATTTTGCGATTAAGTACGATAACTACCATTTTGATGCGGTTCTCCTTACCGACGACAATGCTCAGAGACTCGTTAGTCGCTGGTCCCCCAATCCATTTGCTGGCCTTCCTATCATTGCCGGTGGCGTCAACGATTTCTCTGCATCTCTCGATCATGTAACCGATAAAGCTATGATTCTCTATGAACGCGATGACATTCAAGGAACGTTAAATTTCCTCGACTCGTTAAATCAAAGCTGGGAAAACCTTTATTTGTTGACTGACTCGAGTCACACGGCGAGCTTGATCAAAACAGCATTTGAGCAGGAGCTCGAGACCAGTCTTCTAGCTGATATTCCGTTGACGATTGTGGAGGGGAAAAGCCTTGAAAACACGGCGCAATGGCTGACGACATTGGGTAAAACAGATGCGGTGATACTTTCACACTACAATACAGAGGTCGACAAAGGTCACTACTACAGTTACGAACAAATTGCGCATACCCTCGCGGAAAAAAGTGCTGCACCAATTTTTGTCTTCTGGGAGTTCTACATCAATCACGGTGTGGTTGGGGGCGTGGTCAACCGACCAGAGGATATCGGTGAGCAAATGGCTGTAGAGTTGGCTCGCTCTTTATCGTTTGATATGTCGGGGCTTGATATCGCACATTCCGGATCTCGGGCGGTGGTCGAATATCAAGCATTCATAAAACATAACCTTGATCAAGAACTCCTACCAGATGACGTGGTACTACTAAACCCGCCAAAAAGCTATGTTAGAGATAACATCGAAACGATAGGGTATTCATTAGTCTCGTTCTTCTGTTTACTCGCGGTCATCATTAACCAATCTCGAACGATCAGTCAAAAGAGAGAGCTCAATTTAAAGAGTCGTAAGATCGTTGAGTTGCAAAAGAAAACCATGCAAGTGCAGAAAGAAATGATACATGTTCTCGGAGAGGCAATAGAAACGCGCTCTGGAGAGACAGGAAACCACGTAAAGCGAGTTGCAAAGCTATCCGCACACTTGGGGAAACTTGCTGGGTTGACTCATCGCGAAATTGAAATGCTTGAAATTGTCAGTCCGATGCATGACGTCGGCAAGATCTCTATCCCGGAGGCGATTCTCGATAAACCGGGTAAGTTGACTGCTGACGAATGGGAAGTAATGAAAACGCATACTCATGCCGGTTACAACTTATTGAGCAGCTCCAAAGGGGAGATGTTTAAGATGGCGGCAATCATCGCGTATCAGCATCATGAAAAGTGGGATGGTACTGGTTATCCCAATGGCCTATCTGACCAACAAATTCATATTTTTGCACGAATTACAGCCATTGCCGATGTCTTCGATGCCCTCCTGAGTGTGCGCTGTTACAAACGCGCTTGGACAAACGAAGAAGTCAAAGCACACTTTATTCATCAGGCGGGTAAAGAGTTTGACCCAGAGTTAACGTCTCTTCTAATAGATCACTATTCAGAATTTACTGCGATACGACATTGCTATCCAGACACCGTAAAAGAGCAACTATCTATCGCGGTGTAACTTTGTTCAACTAACCCCAAACAGTGACTCACCATTGAATTTTTATATTCAATGGAGCGCTTATTCAGATTCTGTTAAGCCAATCATGCGAACTTACCTCTTCTCGCTTATTATTTCTCATGGCGAATTAAGAAGGTAATAATAATGACAAAACCTCAAATTAAATGTGTAATTTTTGATTGTGACGGCACGCTTGTCGATAGTGAGCGTTTGTGCTGTGAAGCGTTGTGCCAAGCGTTCAACCATTTTGGCGCAAAGCTATCGATGGAGGATGCCATCAGTCACTTTGAAGGGGGAAAGCTGGCCGACATTTTATCAATGACGAAGCAACGTCTGGGTGTAAAAGTGTCTATTGATAAGCTCGAGCCCGTCTATAGAGATTACTTAGATGGACTATTTGATGCGCGGTTACAACCAATGGAAGGTGTGTTTGACGTGCTCGACTACTTCGATACCAGAGGGATAGAGTATTGTGTTGCCTCGAATGGACCAAGAGTCAAAATCGAACGAGCACTTGAGCTGACGGGGTTGTTGCCTCAATTTAAGGGCAAAATATTCTCAGCGTTTGATACTAACAGTTGGAAACCCGAGCCCGATTTGGTGATGTACAGCGCGATGAACATGGGTTTTCGACTTGAAGAGTGTATGTATGTTGATGATACGCCAAAGGGCCTAGAAGCAGGGGTTAGAGCGGGCGTTAAAACGGTCCATTTAATCGGTATCAATGAACGCGCTCATGAACTGAACATTGAAAAAATTCGCCATTTAAAAGAGTTAGAACAGTGTGTTTAAAATTAAAGGCCACGTAAATTGTGGCCTTTAAACAAAAATTAGTGATAAGCGTGATGGGTGGCGACTCGATTTAACCGTTGATGGATCAACAGCTGCACATGAGGTTGATGAACGACTATTTTATCGACGTCTTCGAAAAAAGAGCCACATTCAGCACAGAGAAATTTGTTCGTATTAGATAGTAAATATTCATCACTGCCGCAAAGTGGGCAGCAAAGCGTCTCTTCATTATTAGGTTTGGTCATTGTGAGTTACTCCTGCAGCAAAAGAGCGAACTAAGGTTGCTAGTTATTCTTTCTATTATGGTTATCTAAACTACTAGTCTTAAAACTTACTAGCTATTCTATTTTAGTCTAACGTACCGTTTGGTATTTCTGACGGGTAGTGGTTTGTCCAAATAATGGGAAGCAATTCACTATAAAACGGTAAAATCCTATAAATCGAATCAATAGCAATTTCATTATTAAGCTTCAACATGCTGTGCTACTAACTTGACCAACAATTCAACACCCTCTTTCCAGTTCCGGTATAAACTAAGGTTGGCAACACTAATACGAAAGTAGTGCTGGTATTGCCCCGAAGTACCAAATACTGAGCCAGGCAAAATACTCACTTTATTGGCTTTGCAATCTCGATATAAAGCAAAGCAATCAGTTTGCTCAGGTAGCTGAATCCATAAGAGAAATGAACCAGAAACAGGAACGACTCGATAACGGCCTTTCAGTTTTGGATATTGACTCGCGCTTTGATGGAACTCATTCAAAAACTGCTTAACATTACTCTGATAAAGGCGAGTCATCCTTGTGAGGTGCGCTTTGTACTTTCCCGAACTTAGAAACGTTCCGACGGCAGACTGCATCAAATTTAAGCTCCCCATGTTGTCGCAAAGCAAGAGTTTTTCGATCGTTTGTCGATATTGACCAGCGAGCATCCAACCAATTCTCAGTCGTGAATCTAGGTTTTTGGACAACGAATTCACGTAGATGACACGTTGCTCTGTGTCTAGTGAGCGAATGCTGGGCAACTGAGGTTGGTAGCTCAAACAGCCAAACACGTCATCTTCAATGATTGGAATCGTAGAAGGGGTCGTAAGTATGTCACGTCGCGCATTGAGAGGCATTAAGGAGCCGGTGGGATTAGCAAAATTGGGTGTCACAATAATGGCTCGAATGTCCCAACGGGCAATGGCCTCTTTCAATGCGTTAATTTTAATGCCATCACGTGGGCAACTCGGAATCTCAACCGCTTGCAAGCCCAGAGACTCAAGGAGCAATAAAGTGCCGAAGTAGCAAGGGGATTCAACGGCGATGATATCTCCGGGTTGAGTCGTTGCTCGTAACGCTAAACTGATCGCTTGTTGTGCACCATGGGTGACTAGCAACTCGCTGATTGGCGCGGGTGTACCTAGTTCCTGAGTTAACTTGGCAAGTTGTTTTACGAGCAATGGTTCACCGGGAGGAAGCTGATAATGGCTGAGAATGTTTGCTTGTTGACGACTCTGTCTGCCAATTTCAGCATATAGAGACCGAATAGCGGGCGCATCAATACAGGGGTGAGCGGAGCCTGTTGGCAATAGCTCCTTGTAATCAGGATACGATAGAATTTCTTTGCATACACCCAACAAATCGACCTCAGACGGCGCGACTGTTTCTATCTTCTCTTCTATTGATGCGAGCACTCGGTAGCCCGACTTAGAGACAGCCTCAAGGACGCCAATCGCTTCAAGCTCTTGATAGGCACGTATCACAGTGTTTTTGCTCACAGACAGTCGTTCACTAAGCTGCCTGATCGAAGGGAGCTTGTCTCCACTTTGGAATACGCCTGATTCGATGGCATTTCGCAGATAGTCAATAACACTCTGATATTTGCTTTGCTTCGCTCCGTATAAATCTGTACCCATAAAACTCAACCAAACTGTCACTATTAAAAGAATGTGTACCCATTACATTAGCAACTTCAGTCAATAAAAAAACAATGTTGGTGTGAGTTTATGTTTATCAGGATGGTTCCCTTTGTATTCGTTGTGTTGTGGGCTTCAGGATTTGTCGGCGCTCGGTTAGGGCTGCAATATGCAGAACCGGCGACGTTGCTTACGATAAGGATGCTCGCCAATGTGGCGCTATTTACCTTGATTGTTATTTTTCTCCGCCGCCGCGTGCCAACAGGGGCTGGTTTTTGGCATGCTTTCGTTGTTGGCGTGCTGATCCACGGTTTCTACCTAGGAGGGAGTTATGTGGCTATAGGGCTCGGAATGCCTTCAGGTTTGTGTTCTTTGCTCGTTGGTACACAACCTATCGTGACGGCTGTATTGTTAGTTAGCTTTGCCAATCAACACTTTTCAAAAGCTCAGTGGTTTGGATTGGCGCTCGGGTTTCTTGGAATTACACTGGTCTTACTCGGCAAAATGGAGTGGCAATCTGACACAGATAAAGTTCTAGCGGTTGGGGTATGTGTATTTGCTTTAATTGGCATCACATTGGGTACGTTATATCAGAAACGGTACTGTCATGACCTTGATATGGTGGGGAGTGCGCTGGTTCAGTACTTTGCCGCGTTGCTTCTATTTTTGCCTTATGCCCTGATGTTCGAAACCATGACGGTTCAATGGGACGTTGAATTTGTACTGACACTCGGGTGGCTAGTTATAGTCTTGTCTTGTGCCGCCGTGTTGCTGCTCTTATATATGGTAAAACATGGCGCGGCGTCGAGTGTTGCATCGGTTTTCTACCTAGTGCCACCAGTGACCGCAATTCAAGCTTGGTTGATGTTTGGTGAGTCGTTGGATGCGATGGGAATACTTGGATTTATACTAGCAGCGTTTGCGGTCTATTTGGTTACTCAGCGTGGTCATAAACCGAGCGAGCAGCCAGTTCTAAGAGAGTGCGACTCCAAATAGCGAATGAAAAATGCCTGCTGTGAGCAGGCGTTTGGTATTAAGTGCGTTTTGCTAGGTAGGCTTCGTAATCTGGCACTTCGATATCGACTTCTTTTTCCATCAGCTCAGAGGAAAACAAGAACTTCGCCGAAGCTCTGTTTGTCGCAACGGGGATGTTCCACACGCTGGCGATACGAAGTAGGGCTTTTACATCTGGATCGTGAGGAACAGCGTTTAGTGGATCCCAGAAGAAAATCAGCACGTCGATTTTCCCTTCGGAGATTAGCGCACCGAGTTGTTGGTCACCGCCCATTGGGCCGCTAATCATCGATTTAATAGCTAAGCCCGTTTCTTTGCTTAACATAGAGCCAGTCGTGCCGGTCGCGTACAAAAAGTGGCGTTGTAACTTTTCTTTGTTTTCGTTAACCCAGCGCAATAGTTCCGGCTTGCAGTTGTCATGGGCAACCAGAGCGACATGTTTGTGTGCAGGGATGGTACGAATTGTCTTTTCCATTCAGACTTCCTAATTGTTCTCGTTATAGACATAAAATGTAGGGCGATATTCAGAAGGTGACAGCGACTGTGCAATCACCTGGCGATTAAGTTTGTTTGGTGTTAATGCTTCAATGATTGGCGCTTCGTTGTGCTTGTATGGTTCGCCATTGAGATAAGCAATCGCCTGACGGACGGAAAGCCGTCCTTGCTCAACCATTTTATCGGTTGGAGCGAACTCGACGCGTGATCGCAGCAAACCACGGTAAACACCATGACTTAAATAAGTCGAGACCAAACCAACTTGATCCGACTTGTTTACGCTACGTAGTTCACTGATGGCAGCCTCGATCGCCACCGCACTGCCAACAATATAGTCGAGGTCGTCGTGCTCTATCGCTTGCTGCACTAGGTTACGCTGTAACTCTTTGTCGTTATCTGCCCATAGCGTATCCACGATCTGCAAATCGCTGTCCTTAATCGCTGAGTAAAAACCTCTGATAACTGGCTTGGTACCACCGCTAGATTTAGGGCCGGGAAGCAAAACGATGTTTGTTTCTCCTGAACCCTTCGGGTGCTTTTGACTGAGGTATTCGCCCGTGTAAAACCCCATCCAATACCAATCAACACCGACCTCACCTTTTAGCACAGTACGATTAAAATCGTCGAGTACTAACTGGTTTACGGTAGCAAAAACCGGAATTGAGCCAGTGTATTGGCGCAAAGAGTCATAGTATAGGTCCGGCGCAACCGTTCCTAGAATAATGGCATCCGCATCCCAGCGTACGCACAGTTGCAAATGTTCTTTTTGTTTCTCCAAGTTTAAATATCCGCCCGCCTCAAGGACACGCAAATCGACATTGTTGATTCGTGATTCATCGACCATCCCGTAATTAACAGACAACCAATAAGAATCTTTAAGGTGAGGGTAGATTGCGCAGATTTTTAGCTGATCTTCCGCTTGAGCGCCAACGCTAAATAAACCGCTGATCAACAGACCGGTTGGTAAAAGGAGCTTAGTCACGGAGGAGATCAAAGACATAGTGCATTTCATTGGAAAATGGAGGTTAAACACTGCAGAATATAGCGCATTCTATCAGACTTAAAAAGTGAAGTATCTCGATGTTATTAGCAAAGGCCAGTATCGGACGTAAGCTGCTGTTTGCGTTTTTGGCTATGGCATTGCTGGTTCTGATATCAGCGTTGATCGGCGTGTTTGGCTTTAGCTCAGTCGCGAAAACAGAACGGAACGTCGTCAATACTGCCATTCCTTCAATGCTTGAAGCTCGGCAGGTTTCGGAGTTGAGCTCACGCATTATCTCGTCAGTGCAAGGGCTAGCCAATGCAAAGACAGAGCAGCAAAGGCAAGCATCGGGAAAAGAGTTGTTTTCGCAACTGGAAACGCTATTAAGCCACATCAAACAGCTCGGGTCTGACTCTTTTGATTCCAAATTACTCACCAAACTCGAAAGCGACGTTCAACATGTTATTGATACACTTGCCCAACTGGGCATTGTGGTGGAAAAGCGTCTGTTTATTGCAGACGATCTGCTCGTCCGAACGGAAGAGCTTCGTCAACTTGCATCAGAACTCGAACAACTGACTCGTACTCAAGTCGCGAATACGTCAACCATCGCAGTTGCCAACGTTACTCACATCTATGACCTATTAGAGCAGCAACAAATCGATACCGCTTATAAAGCGTTAGATACTTTAGTTGAAGTCGATTTAGATTTGGCAGAACGTCTGCATGAGCTTCATCTGTTGGCGTTTAAGATGCTGAATCATATTGAAGAAGTTCGCACAATTTCTGATTTAGCGCGTATTCACACGATTCGAGAAGAATTTACCAACAACCTACAGATCATGAAACGACGCGTCAGAGCGGTAGAGGATCCGACTCGTTCTATTCAAATGTCGGATCTACTGAGCAAATTAGAGCAGCGTGAAGTTGTGTTTGATGTGCTACAGCAGCGCAACAGCAACGAAAAAGCCGCTCAACAGCTAATGCAAGATACTTTAAATCAGTTTTCTGAGCTTAACGCAACGGTAAGCCGTTTGGTTGATGAATCCAACGTTGCGACCACAAGAGCCGTCGATGAATTAAAAACCACTCTCGACTATGCACAACTTACACTGACTATTATTACAGTGTTGGGCATGCTGATTGTGGTGCTGATCGTCTGGCGAGTGGTGTATGTTCAGGTAGTCAAACGTTTAGCGGAATACTCATCAGCCCTCTCTTCTATCGCACAAGGGCAACTCAAAGTCGATGTTACGGTGAAGGGCAATGACGAGCTTGCTCATATGGGGCAAGCGATCATTACCGCTAGAAACACCGCTCAAGCGCTGAAAGTCGTTGCCGAGAGTGAGGTAAAAGCCAAGCGCGAGTTAGAAGAGCACAAAGAGCACCTTGAAGAACTGGTCACAGAGCGTACCCATCAGTTACAAAAAGCCAATGCTCGACTCAATGAAGAGGTGCTCAATCACGCTCAAGCACGGCTTCAGGCAGAACAAGCAAGCAGAGCGAAATCGGCGTTCCTAGCTACCATGAGTCACGAAATTCGGACTCCGATGAATGGGGTACTCGGCACGGCACGGTTACTTAAAGACGAAGGGCTAAACAGCCAGCAAAGCCGTTATGTCGACGTCATCAACCGTAGCGGTTCCACTTTGTTAGCCATTTTGAACGATGTTCTCGACTACTCGAAAATCGAAGCGGGACATTTAGAAATTCGAACCAAGGACTTTAACCTCAAAGCGATGGTGGAAGACGTTGAACAATTGCTCAGTGGGCGAGCAGCAGAAAAACAACTCGAATTGAGCGCATTGATCGAATCTGACGTCACGACGTTTTGGAAAGGGGATGTGACTCGTATCAGTCAGGTGCTCAATAATTTGGTTGGCAATGCCATTAAATTCACAGATTCGGGTCATGTCGATATATACGTCGCCAATGATCCAGAGCGTGCAGGGCACGTTTTATTTGAAGTTTCAGATTCAGGGATTGGTATTTCCCCTAAAGAGCAAAAAAACTTGTTTGATGCGTTTACGCAAGCTTCGGGTGGCTTGTCATCTAAAGGCGGAACAGGGCTCGGTTTGGCCATCAGCAAAAAGATAGTCGAAGCGATGGGCGGAGAGTTGCAAGTCGATTCTGATTTGGGGAAAGGCAGCCGTTTTTGGTTTAGTATCCCTTTGGAAGTGGGCAACGAAGTCGAAGCCATTGACGCAACGACTCATTGCGACCTTATCGCTAAAGTGCTACTTGTAGAAGATAACCCTGTGAACTGTCTAGTGGCGGAAGGCTTCTTGGCAAGCCTTGGTCACGAAGTTGAAACAGCAATCGATGGGAAATCAGCGAAACAGTGTTTCGAGCAGCAACAGTACGATATTGTCTTGCTCGATATTAATTTGCCTGATTGCAACGGCGTCGAGTTGATGAATGAGTTGCGAGTACTTGACGATACATCGACGCCAATGGTTGCGGTGTCAGCACACGTATTCAATGAGGAAGTAGAAAGCTATCTTGCCGCGGGGTTTGATGGTTATTTGCCAAAACCTCTCGATAAAGATGAGTTGTGTGCACTGATCCAGAATTGTCTTGAGGGTAAGTCGTTAATTCTTCCCCAAGACAAAAAAGACCAGGAGAAAAACGTGACGAGCACAACCATCATTGAACGTAAGGTGTTTGAGTCAGATTTAGCGGTGTTGGGTGAAACCAAGATGGCAGAGATTGTCGACCTTTTTGCCGTTGGTAGCGACGAGATTTTGCAAGCTATTCGCACAGCAGCCGACCTTAACGATGAGTATCAGGTAAAACAATTGACTCATAAGCTGAAGGGATCTGCGGGCAGTTTAGGACTCATTGCATTGTTTGAGCTTTGCCAATCTATAGAGAAAGACAATCAACCACTAAATTGCTATCTTGAAAATCGCGTCCGCTTGGAAGAGCTCACACAGCAGTCGAGACAGGCACTAGAATCGCTAATTAACTAAGGAAACCTCATGCTACTCATTGAATCCTCAAATCTCATAATGCGCTCAATTCAGGAGTCTGATTGGAGTTTGTTTGAGCGCTTACACCAAGATGAAGAGGTGATTAAGTACGCATTTGATAAGCCGTCAAAAGAGGAAATCCGCGCGCGTTTTAACAGCAGACTCCCTTTATGGCGTTGGGGTAGCCAGCATTGGCTTTGTTTGGTAATTAAAGACAAAGCATCGGGTAATACCGTTGGAGTGACTGGGCTATGTCACTCAGAGACCAAAACTGAATGCGTTGAAGTTGGATACCTGCTTCTGCCTGAGTTTCATGGGAAAGGTATGGGTACGGAATCTTTATTGGCTTTAGTGAAATACGCGCAACAGCATTTCCCGATAGAAACCTTCAACGCGATCGTGACAGATGGCAATATTGCGTCTTGCAAAGTACTTGAGAAAGTAGGTTTTCAACTTAAAGAACGGGAGCCAAATGCCTATACCATCGGCGGCATTGAATACGATGACCTTATTTATCGCTATGAGGTGTAGGGATTATCGATAGCTTTCTGCCAGAGCTGACAGCGTGAGTAATATCTGAGCCGTATAGTAGGTCACCATGATTACGTGACGAGAAAACGCCGAGCTGCTTCGAAATCTATCAACCGCCAGCACCACATCAGAGACAATAAACACTAACGCGCCCATCGCGGCGTATCCTGCAAACGGGTTACGCACATCAATCCACACTTCAATGGCGCCCCAAGCCATCAAAAGAATGGCAACCGAGTAGACAGCGACTGGGGCTCGCATCTTATCAAGGGTTGGTAATAACAGCAGGTAGATAATTAAACCAAGGCTAAACAGTATCGCTGGCACCCAGTGTGTGAAATGCTCATCTGCTTGGCTAAAAAACGCGTAACCATACACAAGGTGCGCGACAAAAAAGCTCACTAAACCGGGCAAAAACTTGTCTTTGGGGTGCATTAGGAACAAGTCGCCAATTGCGCTAACGAGCAGACCTAAGGCAATAAGAAATGAGTAACCTGAGTAGGAATCACTGCTTTGATAGGCTAGCGCAGACATTAAAACAACGGGCATTGCCTTCGAAACGTAAAACAGCCAACGATTTTTGTGCTCAATACTCCAAATGTGTATCACACATAAACTGACAATCACAAACCACATAAGACCAACTCAAAAAAGAAAAGCAGCATATTAATGCTGCTTTTAGGGTAAGTGGAGTGACCGCTCTAAGCAATAGCTTGCTCTAAGATTTGTCGACTTTCTTCTAGGCCAATCTGCTGATGCTCACCAAGCTTGGTCATGCCATGTTCAGATAGTTGAGTAACAACAGCGTCAACGGCTTGAGCTTTGGTCGACTCGTAATCACTAAATTGCGTATCCACGTTCATTGATGCGTAGAATTGCTCAATCGCGTCAATGGTTTTCTCGGCAAGATCTGTGCTGTGCTGTAAACCAAAGACATTGATTCCCATTTGCTCTAGTTTGGCGCGTTTTGCTTCAATTTGATGCCTTAGTAGAGAAGGTTGAACAATCGCCAATGAACGCGCATGGTCAACGCCCCACAGCGCTGTCATTTCGTGGCCGATCATGTGCGTCGCCCAATCTTGAGGTACACCAGAACCAATCAAGCCGTTTAGCGCTTGGTTCGCTGACCACATTAGATTTGCACGCCATTGGTCATTGTCACGCTGATCAAATGAATCACCTAGTGACTTGAGCGTTTTCAATAATGTTTCTGCATAGCCATCTTGAACCATCGCGCCATGTTGACTTGTCAGGTATTGCTCACAAACGTGGACCCACGCGTCGACAATGCCGTTTAAGAGCTGTTTTTCTGGCAGCGTTTTCATCACATCCGGATCTAACACTGCAAACTTTGGCTGTACAAACGGTGACAGGAAGGCAAGTTTCGTGTGTGTTTCCGCTTTGGTGATGACAGCGCCCATATTCGACTCAGAGCCTGTCGCTGGCAACGTCAGGATAGCGCCCAAGGAAACTGCACTCGATACTTGATATTGGCCAGTTAAGATATCCCAGCCGTCACCATCATAGTGAGACGCTGCCGCAACGTATTTAGAGCCATCAATAACGGAGCCACCACCGACTGCGAGAATGAAATCAATACTCTTTTCTTTTACGATTGCGACCGCTTCATCTAGCGTTTCTTTCGTCGGGTTAGGTTCAACACCCGAGAACTCATACCATTCGTAGTCAGCAAGTGTTTTCGTCACTTGGTCGTAAACGCCATTGCGCTTGATCGAACCACCGCCATAAATCACTAAAACTTTCGAGTCATTTGGAAGAGATTGGGTAATTGAAGAGATTTGACCTTGACCAAAAAAGATCTGTGTTGGATTCGCATAAGAAAATTGCATATCAGTGCCTCTTGTCTAGGAGTTGTCTTTATTTGCTTTGACTGTCTATGCATATTAGTGTGAAAAGCGACGTTTCAATAGGTAAAATTCTCTAGATTTATTGCCTATTTCTATAAATCTGTTACCTTGGCTTTCTACACGAGGGCGGAATAATGAAATTAGCGACGTTGATGCAAACTTACGTTGACCTTCACGATTTGAACAATCTTGAGGGGATTCATCACACTGACATTGAAGGCGTGTGGTTCTATCGCAGTAGCAAAGGCAACGAACGTCAGCCATTTGTCTATCAGTCTGGAGTAATCGTGCTAGGGCAGGGGCACAAGAATATCTACATTGGCAATCAGCCCGTTGCTTATGGTCCTGAAGATTATCTGGTTGTCGGCGTCCCCATGCCATTAGAGTGTGAAGCACTAGCGAAAGATGGAGAGCCACTTCTCGGACTTTCCATCGACATCGATTTGCAGATGCTGCACCGTCAAGTTGCACGGTTAGAGAAACTGGGATTTAGACCTTCGCAGTCTCAACAAACCGATAACTTGGGTTTGAAGTCAGTGTCGATGGACAAAGGTATGCTCGACACTTGTATTCGCGTCATGAGCGCACTTTGCGATCCGTATGAATCGAAAATACTCGGTGACTGTCTCAAAGAAGAGTTGGTTTATCGGGCGTTACAAAGTGCAGAAGGGCATGTGCTGTTCAACTTGGCAGGCTACGACGGTCACTATGCCAGAGTGGCGAGGGCGTTAGAAAAAGTCCACGAGGAATACGCTGAAAACTTAACTGTGCAGTCGTTGGCAGAAGTGGCAAACATGAGCACCTCAGCTTTCCATCATGCTTTTAGGGAGGTCACGCTCGAGACACCCATTCAGTACATTAAAAAAGTACGCTTAAACAAAGCAAAAGAGTTGATTCAGCTAGAGGGAAAAAAGGTCAATGATGCGGCAAGGCTAGTGGGTTACAACAGCAGTTCCCAATTTTCACGTGAGTACAAACGGCACTTTAACCAAACGCCAAAAGGTTTAAAACTCGCTAGTTAAAAGGGGAAAGATGTCTTTACATAATTACTGTTTTTATATGAATAAGAATTATTCATAATAGCTCGCAGTAAATCAAAAGGATTAACAGATCTCATTGATAATTACTACATACCCCTATAGGAGATCTAGTCACTCTCCTCGATAAATAAGCCTCTTTGCGAGCCAGCTCAGAGGCTTATTTTTTTGTTTATAAAATAAATCAAAATTTGGTTATTGATGCAAAATAAGTAACAAATCGTTGCAACAAATGTACATCCATTTGCGAGACAATTGGGAATATAACCTTTTTCTAGGTGTGATTTTCGCAGTGTTATCTATGGTTATTTCGGAAAGAGTTTTAAGTTTCTGCTCGATATGCAGAGAATTTAATACGTTGAAACAATAACTTAAGGATACAACTTTATGCACCTGTCAAAAGGAAATGCGAGTAGACGTGTGTTCACATTGAGCACGTTAAGCGCGTCTTGCCTGATTGCGTTCAATAGCTATGCGGCGGTGGATTGTAGTGCGCTACCCAACTGGGATAGCACTTCAGTTTATAATGGCGGCGACCAAGTACAACACGTAAACGAAGCGTACCAAGCGAACTATTGGACACAAGGCAATAACCCTTCTGAAACCGCAGGACCTTGGGGTTTCTGGAAATCACTAGGAAGTTGTGACGGCGGTGTAGTTGTCAATGAACCTCCTGTTGTTTCACTAACCGCACCATTAGCGACAGACTCCATTACAGAAGGCGCCGTGATCTCACTGGCTGCATCTGCAAGTGATAGTGATGGTTCTGTTGCTCGTGTTGAGTTTCAAGTTGATGGCGTTGTCGTAGGTAACGCAACTAGTGCACCATACACCGTTGATTGGACGGCAACGGCAGGCAACCACAGCGTAAGCGCTACCGCTTTTGATGATCAAGGTGAAGCAAGCGTGGTAAGCACAACAGCAATTACTGTAGATGCTTCGCAGCCTGGTAACCTTGCCCCAACCGTTGATGTGACACTTTCATCCGCTAACGTAGAAGTTGGTAGTGTGGTCACTCTGACAGCGAACGCAGCAGATAGCGATGGCTCAGTGGATAAAGTAGATTTCTACGTTGCAGGTCAATTAGTTGGTACAACGGTAACACCGCCTTATACGCTAGACTACACGACAACGGCTGCGGGTACGCTATCCATTTATGCAAAAGCGACGGATAACCTTGGCAAATCAACAAACTCGACCGCTGTTGCCCTTAAAGTAACTGGTTTACCTACGGCTGCAAATTGTCGTCCAGACGGCTTGTATCAAACTGAAGGCGTTAACGTCCCTTACTGTACGATCTACGATGAAGAAGGACGCGAGCAAATGGGCGCTGATCACCCTCGCCGCGTAATTGGTTACTTCACGAGTTGGCGGGCGGGCGATGACCCGCAAGCGGCCTACCTAGTTAAAGATATTCCTTGGGAGCAGTTGACTCATATTAACTACGCCTTCGTTGGTATTGGGCCAGATGGCAAAGTTAACTTAGGTGATGTGAACGATCCGAACAACGCCGCAACGGGCAAAGAGTGGGCAGGGGTAGATATTGACCCAACATTAGGCTTTAAAGGCCACTTCGGTGCACTTGCGACTTACAAAGAGCGCTATGGCGTTAAGACACTCATTTCAATCGGGGGATGGGCTGAAACAGGTGGGCACTTTGGTGCAGATGGTAACCGCGTAGCTGATGGCGGATTCTACACCATGACAACCAACGCTGATGGCTCGATCAACCATGCGGGGATTGAAAAGTTTGCAGCGTCTGCAGTCGAAATGATGCGTACTTACAAGTTTGACGGTTTGGATATTGATTACGAATACCCAACTTCAATGGCTGGCGCGGGCAACCCTTATGACAAAGCATTCATGGAGCCTCGTCGTCCATATTTGTGGGCATCTTATCAGGAACTGATGAAAGTACTTCGTGAGAAGCTCGATGCTGCATCGGCTCAAGACGGCGTTCATTACATGCTAACGATCGCTGCACCTTCTTCTGGTTACCTACTACGCGGAATGGAAACGTTTGATGTAACCAAATACTTGGATTACGTCAATATCATGTCTTATGACCTGCACGGTGCGTGGAATGATCACGTAGGCCACAACGCCGCGTTGTTCGATACAGGTGAAGACTCTGAGTTGGCGCAGTGGAATGTATACAACACCGCTGCATACGGAGGAATAGGTTATCTAAACACTGACTGGGCTTACCACTACTTTAGAGGCTCTATGCCTGCTGGGCGTATCAACATTGGTGTCCCATATTATACTCGTGGTTGGCAAGGTGTAACTGGCGGAACCAATGGTTTGTGGGGCAGAGCAGCGCTACCGAATCAATCTCAATGTCCTGAAGGTACAGGTGAAGGCGAGAAGAACAACTGCGGTAACGGCGCAATTGGTATCGATAACATGTGGCACGACACTGACCCTAAAGGAAATGAAATGGGGGCAGGTTCAGGTCCAATGTGGCATGCGAAAAACCTAGAGCATGGCATTTGGGGTACATACACTGATGCTTACAAACTTGATCCGGTCAATGATCCTAGCGATCGCTTAGTTGGCACATATGTACGTAACTACGACAGTGTTGCTGTCGCTCCTTGGCTTTGGAATGCTGAGAAGTCTGTGTTCCTCTCTACGGAAGACGAAGCATCAGTTAACGTAAAAGCAGACTATGTCATTGACAAAGAAATCGGCGGCATCATGTTCTGGGAGCTGGCCGGTGACTATAACTGTTACGTGCTAGATGCAAATGGCCAACGCACGTCAGTCGATGTGACTGAACAGGCTTGTGCGACCGGTAATGGTGAATACCATATGGGTAACACCATGACAAAAGCCATCTATGACAAGTTCAAATCAGCGACTCCGTATGGTAATAAGATTGCGACGGGCGCAGTTCCGACCGAAGCGGTTGATATTTCAGTATCAGTTGGCGGTTTTAAAGTTGGAGATCAAAACTATCCGATTAACCCGAAAGTGACGTTTACTAACAACACAGGGCAAGCGATTCCTGGTGGTACTGAATTCCAGTTTGATATTCCAGTATCGGCACCAGACAATGCTAAAGATCAGTCGGGCGGTGGCTTAACGGTTATTGCATCAGGTCATACACGTGCAAACAATATTGGTGGCCTTGATGGAACAATGCACAGAGTCGCCTTTAGTTTACCTTCATGGAAAGAGCTACCTGCGGGCGGCACTTACGAGCTCGATATGGTTTACTACTTACCAATTTCAGGTCCTGCAAACTATACCGTCAATATTAACGGTGTGGATTACGCCTTTAAGTTCGAGCAACCAGACCTCCCACTAGCTGACTTAGGCTCAGGGAATGGCGGTAACACGGGTGGCGATACCGGGGGTGATACTGACGGCAACACTGGCTCGGGCACAGTGACGACATGGGAACCAGGTACAACCAAAGCGGTTAACGGCGAAATCTACAGCTATAACGGTAAGTGCTTTGTAGCCAAAAACAGCCCAGGAAGCTGGGAGTCTCCAACTCAATCAAATTGGTTCTGGGACGAGCTACCGTGTCCACAATAACCAACATTAACTAAACGAAAGCCTTGGTGTAAACCAAGGCTTTTTTCGTTTTCGTTGTCCTAGAATTGATAGCTTTCTGGCACAACAACTACACCGGATTCAGAAACATGAAAACGCTTCGCGTCCTCGACTTGATTGAGTCCAATTTCAGTATTGGGCGGAATCTTTACGTGTTTATCGATGATGCAGTTGACGAGTTTGCATCCTTCACCAACCTCCACATCATCAAACAAAATGCTGTCTACAATGGTCGCACTATCATGGATCTTCACATTTGAGGAGATAACGCTATGTTGCACCGAGCCGCCTGAGTTAACAACGCCGTTCGCGATCATTGAATTGATGAAAATCCCTTCATTTCCAGTAGCCGAAGAAACAGTACGAGCTGGTGGGAATTGAGGTTCATAAGTGCGAATGCCCCAATTCGATTGATAAAGGTTCATCGGTGGAATCGGCTCTAATAAATCCATATTCGCTTGATAAAAAGAATCAATTGTTCCCACATCGCGCCAATAACAGTCTTTTGCAACACGCCCTCTGTCTTGGCAGAAGTTATAACCGTAAACGCACTGTTTATCGATAAGTGTTGGAATGATGTCTTTGCCAAAATCGTGTGATGAGGCTTCATTCTGAGCATCTTCTAATAGCGCTTCTTGCAGCGTCTCACGCTCAAAAATATAGATGCCCATCGAAACTAAGCTGCGACTGTCGTTGGTCGGCATCGAAGGCGGATCAATGGGCTTTTCAATAAATGAGTCGACTTGATGGTTTGAATCACACGACAGAACGCCAAACGCAGACGCTTCTTCTCTGGGGACATCCATACACGCAATGGTCAGTTTTGCTTCGTTGGCAATGTGATCTTTGAGCATCTCTGCATAATCCATGCGATAAATATGGTCACCCGATAACACAATCACATGCTTGGCGTCGCTGCGCTCTAATAGCCATAAATTGTGATAGATGGCGTCAGCTGTTCCTTCATACCATTTGCCGCCACCACGCATTTGCGGAGGGACGACAGTGACAAATTCCCCTAACTCAGGATTGAAAATAGACCAACCGTCACGGAGATGTTTTTGTAGTGAATGCGATTTGTACTGGGTGAGGACAAGTATCTGACGAAGCCCAGAGTGCAGACAATTGGTTAATGTGAAGTCAATGATTCGATACTTACCGCCAAACGGTACCGCAGGTTTCGCGCGATGATCGGTGAGAGGGCTAAGTCTTGAGCCCATTCCACCGGCTAAGATAATTGTGAGCGTGTCTTGCATTCTGTTCTCCATAACGGTGCAAAGTGATCCATATGGATATGAGTACAAGAAACACGCCAAATTTTAAGCTGATGATTTAAATGAGATAAGTACGAAAGCTACGACAAGCCTGAGTTAAATTGGTGCAGGCATTTTTCTAATGTGCACCAAAACTAAGCAATGGAGTCGGACTCGACCACTGACAAAATGTTAACTTGATTGCGCCCAAGCGTTTTCGACTCGTAGAGAGCAATATCGGCACGTTTGTAACTGTTGCCTGCCGTCGGACCAATTTCTGTAATACCGCCACTGATTGTGATGTTGAGGGAAGTTTCAATGTGAATCGCAGTTCGAACGCGGTTAATCACGATTTCTGCTTCATTGAGTGGGGTATGAGGCATGATAATCGCAAATTCTTCACCGCCGATCCGAGCAACGACATCTGTCTCTCGTAGATGGTTAGTTAAAATGCGCGCAACTTCTTTGATGGTCACATCGCCTTTGTCATGCCCGTATGTGTCGTTGATGCGTTTAAAGTGGTCAATATCGAGTAGAGCCAGTGTCGCCGTTTCGCTGTTTGGATAACGTTTCGTTTTTAATGACAGCGATGACATCTCAGCATCAAACTTACGACGGTTCCACAGTCCCGTCAGCGGGTCTCGCTCACTGAGCTCTCTTAATCGGTTTTCCAGTTCTTTGCGGTGGGTAATATCAATAAATGACGCCACGTAAAACTGAATCACATTGTGCTTATCTTTGACCGTTTGAATGCGTAAAATTTCCGTGATTTTTGAACCATCACGACGCTTATTGACCACTTCACCTTCCCAGATTCCGTGGAGCTCAAGCTCTTTCCACATCTCCATATAAAATTCTTGATTGTGTTTTCCTGAAGCAAATGTCGAAGGCTGCTTGCCGATAACGTCTTCTAGTTCATAACCACTGACTCGGGTAAATTCTTCATTAACTTGGATAATGCGGTTGTTGTGGTCGGTTATGACCATCGCCGACATACCATTCATTGCAGCTCGGGCAATTTTACTCGCCATGCTGTTTTTCTCATGGTTGTAATTCCAAGTGACGAAACCAAGGGTTATCAAGAAAATAATGACAAAAAGGAAAGTTGCTTGAATCGCTAAGTTGATCTCCGCATTTCTGGTGATATCTGACATGGCATTGGCATCCGAACGAATAACAAAGATTACCTTGTTTACGGTATTACCATGAGAGAGCTCGGCTTTTGAGTATGAAATCCAAGTATCGGCCTCTCTTTCAGTCCCAGAATTCGTGGTTTTTATTTTGGACCAGATAGTAGGGTATTGGTTGGCCAGGTTCGATTCTCGATGCTCTTTAATCACGTTACCGAAGATAGGGTCGTCAGTGTTGGTCAGTAAATAGAAGCCATCTTGATCAAGAATGCTTGGTAAGTTAGCGCTGTTTCTTTTGTAGGACAGTGCCTTATAAATGCGCGGCAAATCCAAATTGGCAATGAAATACCCCTGAACGGCACCATTCAGCGCGACAGGAATGATGATCCGATATGCGGGTTTCAAAGGCATTACGTATTTACCATGTTCCTGCTGTAAATCGATGCCATAAACGCCCAGCTCACCGGGACGCAACGTTTGAGCATAATGAAAGTAATCGCGATCGCCTTTGTATTGGAGACGCTCTTCACTAACGATTTCAGACACTCGCTCACTGCTGTTTATCCTTATCAGCTCTTGACCTTGGGTGTCGAGGAAACGCAGTTGCGCATATACGCCCTGAGTTTGAGTGACTAACAGCCAAAACTCTTTAAGAGCATTGAGGTTAGACTCCGTTGGTGACACGATCGCTTGATTGAATAGACCATTTGAAGCAAGTGAACGCAAAGACGTATTTATCTTGGTTAAAGTCACTTGCAACTCAGCTTTCGAGTATTCGAGTTTATTTCGATTACTCTGCTCAACGGCGACTGCTGCGGTATCATGGATTTTTTGACTTTCGCTGTAGAAATAGAGCGAGGGGACGATGGCAAGTGCGCAAAAAGTAACGAAAAACTGAAGTACTAACTTATAGCGAGAAGATAACATTGCCGATTATATAGTCCGAAAGTTGTATAAGGAATGAATAATATACGATTCATCAATCAATTACTGTGAGCATCCGTGCATAATAGGACACACTGCCTGTCGCCTTAGAGGGAGTATAGCGTGAGTAAGCAAAACGTACACGCAACCCCAACCAAACAAACGAAAAAAGCACCTCGATTGAGGTGCTTGTAATGTTCAGGAGCATGTTCTTTGGGGGTTACGCCTGAGCTTGAACCTGTTTTGTTTGTTCGCGAGACTTTAAGAACGCATAACCAAAGCCAGTTACTGCAGTACCCGCAGCAATAGCGACCAAATACATCAACACTGGGGTAATAGCGTTTGGAATCAAGAGAACAAACAGACCGCCATGTGGTGCCATCAGCTTCGCACCGAACAGCATTGATAGGGCACCAGTTAAGGCTCCGCCTGCCATACATGCTGGAATAACACGCATTGGGTCTTTTGCTGCAAATGGGATGGCACCTTCAGAGATGAAACACAAGCCAAGTACAAATGACGCTTTGCCCGCTTCTCGTTCACTCTGCTCAAATTTATTTTTGGCGATAAAGGTCGCAAGACCCATACCAAGCGCCGGGACCATACCCGCTGCCATAATTGCTGCCATAGGCGCGTATGTTTGAGAAGCTAACAAACCAACCCCAAATGCGTAGGCCGCTTTGTTCACTGGACCACCTAAGTCAAAACACATCATTGCGCCAAGGATAATGCCAAGTAGAACGGCGCTGTCTGATCCCATGTTGTTTAGGAAATCAGTTAAGCCATTCATAATGCCTGACACCGGACCGCCAACAATGTAGATCATGACTAAGCCAGTAAACAAAGTCGCGACAAACGGAATGATCAAAATGGGTTTAAGTGCTTCCATAGATTGTGGCAACGACACTTTATCGGCAAGAAACTTCGCAGCATAACCCGCGATAAAACCGGCGGCGATACCACCAAGGAAACCCGCACCAGTAGAACTAGCAAGCATACCACCGACTAGACCAGGCGCTAGGCCAGGGCGATCCGCGATAGAGAAGGCGATAAAGCCTGCTAGGACAGGAATCATCAACGCAAATGCAGAACCACCACCGATAGTCATCAGTGCAGCAGCCAGTGTGCCTTCTTCTTTAAACGCTTCAATACCGAAAACAAAGGAGAGAGCGATGATCAAACCGCCAGCAACAACCACTGGTAGCATGTGTGAAACACCAGTCATTAGATGTTTGTAGGCGCCTTTCTTTTCATCACTAGGGGTCGCATTGGAATTGCCAGAGTGCTGATAAACAGTGGCAAGCTCAAAAGCTTTGTCCATTTCTTCTGCTGTCTTCTTAAGTGCTGGCCCCGTTTTGGTGCGGTACATCGGCTTGCCATTGAAGCGATCCAATGGCACTTCAATATCGGCAGCAATGATGACTAAATCCGCTTCTGCGATCTCTTGATCTGTCAGCTGGTTTTTTGCGCCTACGGAACCACGTGTTTCAACCTTAATTTGGTGTCCACGACGTTTACCTTCCTCTTCTAGAGCTTCGGCCGCCATAAAGGTGTGAGCTACACCTGTTGGGCAAGCAGTAATAGCAACAATCTTTTTCACGCTGCTTTCACTGGCCACTGAGTTTGTCACTTTAGTCGTGTATTCGAGCGTGCGAGCTTGTTGGGCCGCTGATTGAAGAAAATCTGCTGGATTCTTAGCAACACTCGCAATATCTCCCTGATACACTTTTTTACCAACAAAGCGTTCTGTGTTTACAGGAGTGCTTGCCGCAATGATGACAGCATCAGCATGTTCTATCTGTTCTGCGGTTAGTAAAGTTGGCTCTATAACACTGGATTGACACTCGATGTTTGCGGTCCATCCTAGCTGTTGTGCAGCTTGTTCAAGTAGGCCAGCAGCTAGGATGCTATTGGCAACCCCGCTAGGGCAAGCCGTAATAATTGCAATGTTCATAACAATAACCTTCTGTTCCTTAGTTTTTGTCTAAGCGTGTAATAGGGTGAAGCTCCGCTACCTGGGTGCGTTGCTTGAGGTTTTCCAGTTCTGCTTGACTGGTTAATCCAACGCCAACTTGACTGACAGCCATAGCTGACAGGGCAGTGGCGAAGCGTAGTAATTCCGTTTTTGGCATCTTTTGCATGTGGCCCCAACAAAGACCAGCGACTAAAGTATCTCCCGCACCCACTGTACTGACGACACGCATAAGTGGTGGCTCTGCATGTAACCAATCGCCCTGGTTTAGCCACATCACGCCTTTGGCGCCCATGGAAACCACAATGTTTTCAATGCCCTTATTGCTTAGGCTTTCCGCCGCGGCTTGGCATTCGCTTGGCGAGGTTAGGTGGGTTTGAGTCAGCTCACTTAACTCTTCGTCGTTTGGCTTAATCAGCCACGGTGCCGAGTTAATTCCGGCACGCAATGCCGACTTACTGCTATCGAATAAGACTTTTTTGCCTTGATTGCGCAATTGTTCAATCCAACTCGCGCATTGCTCCTCTGATACGCCACGAGGTAAGCTACCTGCAAGTACGAAATAGTCGTGCGTTTTTGCTAAGCGAAATAGGGTGGCTTCGAACTGAGAGATTTCTTCAGCGGTTACTGCAACACCAGGGAAATTGATGTCACTGACTCGTCCGCTTGATTCAACCAGCTTAACGTTGATACGTGTTGCGCCTTCAACCTCAATGAACTCATCACACACATTGAGGTTGGCAAACAGTTGGTGAAACAGTTCAGGGTTTTCTTTGCCTAAAAATCCGGTCACTGTAACCTCTGCACCTAAATCACAAAGGACTTTGGCAACATTTACGCCTTTACCCGCAGCATGAAAGTTACTGTTATCAACAAGACTCACAGCACCAATGTTAAGCGTGTCCAGAGAACCCGTAAGATCAAGGGCTGGGTTGAGCGTTATCGTCACGACTTTGTTTGTTTTCAATTCGGTCATTTTGCTGCCCCTTAACCTTCACCAAGGCCAGAAGCAATGGCTTTGCCAATCGACTCTAGGGCGAGTGACGCATCCGGGCCTTCTGCAGAAAATTGCAACTGATGACCATGCTTAACGCCAAGGGCGATAACCTTCATTAGACTTTTGGCGTTCACCTCTTTGCTGTCACCATCAAGGTTAGAAACGCGAATGTTGGACTCAAACTTTTTCGCTTCAGCAACAAGCATGGCGCCTGGGCGAGCATGCAAACCATGCGCATTCTTAATTTTGAACACCGCGCTATGGCCGCTGCTCTCTGATTTAGGCAGACTATCTTCCCCAGTCAATAGGGCTAGGATCTGCTCGGTAGTTGCATTAAGTAGCGCCTGTTGTTCGTTATTGAATACAAGACCGCTTAACGTATTCAGAATGGGTTGATGTGCGTTATTGCAAGCCGCAAAAGCAATCAATGCACGGACGTCTTGACCTTCATATTGGCAAGCATTTGCGGTAGAGACCATCGAAACGGCAGTTCGTGAAACGTGCTTCTTGCTGCCGACTAGCCATAAACCTTGACCAAGGTGGGTTGGGGCTTTTGTGACTAGATCAGCGACAAATTCAGGACCTGCGCTTCCGGTGTTTTTAATCAAACCACCCGCGACAGCGCTCATTTGCACCATATCGCTTGCGGGGAAGTTGAGTTGGATAAGTGAGGCGTCAAAATCGGCGCTAAGTTGTACATCTCCATTGAGCAAGGCGATAATTTCTTGTTCATTTTTAGCGTCACGCAAGCGCTGCTCAACGCCATCTGCGCTCAAAACTTTCGTCAGTTGCTTTAAAATACCTAAGTGTTCATCTGACTTTGCCGCAATACCAATCGCAACGAAAACGGTGTTTCCATCTCCCCAATCAACACCTTGGGGAAAGTGGTGAACGACGACTCCGGTCGTTTTGACCATATCACGCGTCGTTGTTGTTCCGTGGGGAATCGCAATACCATTTCCTAGAAAGGTTGAGTTTTGCTCTTCACGCGCCAGCATCCCGTCAACATAACCTTGCTCAACTAGACCCGACGAAGTGAGGCTTTGCGCGATGTTTCTAATAGCATCCAATTTGTTCGATGCGTGTTGCGATAATGAAATGTTGTTTGTATCCAGCTTAAGCATGGGGCTTCTCCAGCTATACATTGGCTAACTTGTTTAAGTCTACAAGCACCGGTTATACATAGTGCTGATATCAACTGAATCGATTCAGCAAAAATCTAAATTTAAAAGAACTCAGGAGAATTAGTTATTCGAGTGATACTCGAGGGAAACAATTCATAACAAACAGTGATGTTCATCAATTTTCTAATTCTGCTGAATCCTTTCAGCTTTTATACTGAATCGGTTCAGTATATACTTCAACCAAACTCTGGATCTTTGATGTAGTATTATGATCCCGCGCACAGAACAAGGTTGAGTATATGACACTGGATGAAGTCGCCAAATTAGCAGGCGTTTCCAAGACTACGGCAAGTTACGTTATTAACGGGAAAGCCCAAAAATATCGTATTAGTGAAAAAACACAGCGAAAAGTAATGGATGTCGTAAATGAGCACAACTACCGTCCTGATCTCGCAGCATCGACACTCAGAGCGGGGCACAGCCGCTCCTTTGGCTTGATCATCCCAGACCTTGAAAACACCAGTTACGCGCGCCTTGCCAAACTGCTCGAACAAAATTCTCGATCGGCAGGCTACCAAATTCTTATTGGCTGTTCGGATGATGACGCGGCGACGGAAAAAAATGTTGTCCAAGCACTGGTAAGCCGCAAAGTGGATGCATTGTTTGTGGCGAGTGTTATTCCAGAAGCAAGTGAGTTCTACCTTGAACTTCAAAACAAGGGCACACCAGTGATTGCGCTTGACCGCCCATTAGATGACGAACACTTTTCTTGTGTGATCAGTGAAGATTTTGGTGCGTCCTATGAACTCACTCAATCCGTTCTTAGTGACGGTGTAACTAAAGTAGGTTTGATTGGTGCTCTACCTGAGCTAAACGTATCGCGAGAACGCGAACTGGGATTTTTGTCGGCTGTAAAACAACAGGGTATTAGCACTACGGTTGGCTATGGAGAGCACTTCAATCGTGACAGCGGTAAGCGCGTGCTTGAACAATGGATAGCTAAGGATGATCTGCCAGATGCGTTGATTACAACGTCATACACACTTTTAGAAGGCGTACTTGATGTCCTATTAGAGTGTCCAGAGCTGGTTGGAAAACTAAAAATTGCCACATTTGGTGACAACCGACTGCTTGATTTCCTGCCCGTGAAAATCAACTCTTTGCCGCAACAGTTTGAGTTAATCGCTGACAGCGCAATGGCATTGGCCTTGAACGCGGCATCAAAACGCTACCAATCAGGCATAGAGTTGATACCGAGAAAGATTGTTGTCAGAGGGTAAATAGTAAAACCCAGCCGAGGCTGGGTGCATTCAAAATTGAGTGCTTATAGTTGGAAGCGGACCGACATGGTCACTTGAGGTCCGTACAAGCCGTTGTTACGAGTTTCCGCAGATAGCGAAAGCTGTTCCGTAGAATGGAAGCGAACCCCCGCGTGAAAAACTGAAGCGCTGCCGTTACGACCCAGTCTCGCAGTCGCTTCAATTTGATCGGTTAACCAGATTCGCGTACCGATATTCATTTCTGTTTGTGAGCGGTTATCTCGACTTGAGTCATCAGGAAAATCGACATAGTGAATCAAGAGTTGACCGTAAATATCAGCAAACTGAGAGATAGGACCATTAAAGCCAACGCCGCCTGCGACGTCGTAATCGCCCTCAAACTGTGAATCAACGCGAGCGATTAAGTGAGAGTTCTCAGTAAGAAACGTACTCACTTCCAGACCAGTGCTCTCTGGTCCAATTGACGTACGTAACTCTCCGTAGGTGTAATTAAAGTTATTGGCTTGTGCCACTCCGGTTAGGCCAGCACATGCAATAGCGCTCGCGATGATAAACTTTTTCAAAGCAGTCTCCGACTTACATCAATTTTTTGACTCTGCAATTTGCAAGCAATATACACGCCAAATACTAACGTAATTGTCGGATAATGAAACACTTTTACAAAATTTGAATGTGTTCTACTTCAATTTCTGGGTGTTTACCGCCTTCGTATTCACCAAATAAACGGACCTTTGTCGTTTCATTGATTGATTCATTCAACCGAACGTCGTCATCAAGCTCGATCGTCATCTCTGACTGACCATCACTGAACACAAACTCATCTTTATTTACCTGACGAATAAGAAAACCTTCGACCACAACTTCTTTGTCTCTGAACGATTTCTGTGCCAATAGAGTATCCAAAGAAACCGTCTCTACAGGCCCTGCGTAGTTGATAGTTGTTTGATCTTTGTCGCCATGAGCAAATACCATGCTCGGAACAATGAAGGCAACAGCGGTAAGTGCAATTAGGGGTGATTGAATTTTCATGCTTAATCCTCGATATGGTTGGTGCATAGCGTAATTAAACACAAACTCGGTTGAACTGATGCTGAGTGCAGCATTCATATTCGATTCATTATTGAGTATTAGGTTCTAAAACCGCTATTATCACGGTTTAAATCAGATAATTATCATCAACAACATTATGCAGTCGACCAACAGAGCACTTATGGTGCAGGGCACAACCTCCGATGCAGGCAAAAGTGTACTAGTGGCAGCTTTATGCCGCGTACTGGCACGACGTGGAGTGAAGGTCGCCCCGTTCAAGCCTCAGAATATGGCCTTAAACAGTGCTGTTACGGCAGACGGCGGCGAAATAGGGCGAGCTCAGTATGTTCAAGCCATTGCTGCAGGCATCTCACCTCATGTTGATATGAACCCTGTATTATTAAAACCTTGTACCGATACTGGCGCTCAAGTCATCATTCAAGGTAAAGCTGTCGCAGATATGAATGCCATAGGCTACCAAAGCTACAAGCAGTTCGCGCTTCCCTATGTGCTTGAGTCTTTTGAACGATTGCAATCTCACTTTGAAACCGTAGTTATTGAAGGTGCGGGTAGCCCAGCTGAAGTGAACCTCAGAGAAAATGATATCGCAAACATGGGATTTGCAGAGTGTGCCGACACCCCTGTGATCATTATCGCTGATATTGATAAAGGCGGCGTATTTGCTCATCTTTACGGAACGTTGGCTCTGTTATCAGAATCGGAACAACAGCGTGTTATCGGGTTTGTTATTAATCGCTTTCGTGGTGACCTCTCTCTATTAGAGCCGGGATTAAAGTGGCTGGAAGAAAAAACAGGTAAGCCTGTACTAGGCGTTTTGCCTTATCTGCATGGTTTTGATCTTGAGGCGGAAGATGCCATCAACCCTGAACAAGTGAAAGGTGAACACGCAAAACTCAATGTTGCGATTCCTGTGCTGCCTCGCATTAGCAACCATACTGATTTTGATGTACTCCGCAGTCATCCAGATGTTAACGTCAACTTTGTTGGTCCGGGTCATTCACTTAGCAACTGCGATCTGATCATTTTACCCGGCTCAAAAGCGGTGCGTGCTGATTTAGAATTTTTACGTCAACAAGGTTGGGACACGGATATAAAACGCCACCTTCGCTATGGTGGCAAGTTGATAGGTATCTGTGGCGGCTATCAAATGCTAGGTGAAAGTATCAGTGACCCTCACGGTATCGAAAGTGAACCAGGCACATCGGCCGGACTCGGGTACTTACCAGTCTCTACTGAACTGGCAAAAAACAAAACACTAACCAACATGCAGGGCACACTGACGTTAAATGGTGCGACAGTTCCTATTTCCGGATACGAAATTCATGCTGGAGTAACAACCTCGAACACGCATTCTCCCGTCACGTTCACGAATGGCGTACCAGACGGAGCGATCAGCGAATGCAATCAAGTCTTTGGGTCGTATCTCCACGGGTTGTTTGACCAACCTGAAGTGATTCCACTCATCACCAAATGGATGGGGATCGGAGAAGTAAAAACCATCGATCACAAACAAAACCAAGAGAACGCCATCAATCGAATTGCAGATGCGGTTGAAGAGCACCTCGACTTAAATACTCTATGGCCAACAATGGGCTTTTAATTGCATGAACTTTATACCGACCATCACTGTGGCCATATTGGCGATTTTTAGTATCAGCGCAAACGCAGCGGACAAGCTAAGAGTCTATGCGGCATCGTCCATGACCAGTGCACTGACACAAATCGCCGAACAATTTGAAAAAAATAATGATATAGACGTAACCCTAATTTTTGGAGGAAGCTCGTCGCTCGCCCGTCAATTGTTCAATGGGGCACCTGGCGATGTGTTTATCTCCGCTAACGACAAATGGATGGACTACGTCGTTAAGACCAATAGCTTAAACAGTGACGCCGTCACAAGTATTGCAAGCAATCGTCTGGTGGTCATCGCTCCAAAGGGCTCATCCACTCACTTAGAGGTTGGCGATACGCAATCTTGGCGAAACGCACTCGGGAATAGTCGCCTTGCTATTGGTCAAACCAACGCTGTCCCAGCAGGCATCTATGCAAAACAGGCATTGGAAAACTTAGGTCAATGGGAGTTCCTAAAAGGGCACCTGGCTCCAACAAGCAATGTCCGTATCGCGCTGACGCTCGTTGAAAGGCAAGAGGCACTACTTGGTATCGTCTATCATACCGATGCGCTTTCTAGTGACGGTGTAACATCAATCGCAACCTTTGACCCATCGTTACATAGCCCGATTAGCTACCCCGCAATAGAGTTGCGTAGCACGCCCCAATCCACTGAGTTTCTTCGTTACTTAAAAAGCGAAGACGCCAAAGCCATTTTGCACAAACATGGATTTCAATAGGAGCAGCGCGTGCTATCTGATTACGAACTTGAAGCATTGATGCTTAGCTTAAAAGTTGCCATGTACTCTGTGCTTTGGTTAATCCCTATCGGTATTTTTTTCGCTTGGGTTCTGGCCAAAAAACAGTTTGTTGGCAAGAGCCTAGTCGATAGTTTTATCCATCTTCCCCTTGTTCTACCTCCGGTTGTTATTGGCTACTTGCTGTTAATCACGTTAGGGCGTCAAGGCGTATTGGGTCAGTGGCTCTATAACGCGCTAGGTGTCTCGTTCTCATTCAGTTGGAAAGGCGCGGTCGTTGCTTGTCTTGTTGTTTCATTGCCACTAATGGTACGTTCAGTGCGTCTTAGTCTGGAAAATGTTGATACTAAACTTGAACAAGCAGCAGCAACGCTTGGCGCGTCTCCTTTAAAGGTGTTTTTTACCATTACATTGCCATTAACAGTGCCGGGCATCATCACTGGTACGATGCTTTCCTTTGCGAGAAGCCTAGGGGAGTTTGGTGCGACCATAAGCTTTGTCTCCAATATTCCTGGAGAAACGCAAACAATCCCTCTTGCGATGTACAGTTTCATTGAAACGCCGGGATCAGAAATGGAAGCGATGCGTTTGTGTGTCATTTCCATCGTGATTGCGTTGGCATCAATGATTGCTTCAGAGGCCTTGGCGCGCTTTAGCTCTAAGCGTTTAGGTGGACGTTAGTATGACGATATTAATTCAATATAAACAAACGCTGGGCGAACAACACTTTGACATCGACCTCAGGCTGCCCGCAAAGGGGATCACTGCCGTTTTCGGTCGCTCGGGAGCGGGGAAAACATCGCTGATCAATGTTGTTGCTGGACTCGCTCAACCCAGCAGTGGCCATATCTCCATCAATGGCAACGTGCTTTACGATTCAACTCGACAATTGAACGTTTCCACTCATCGACGCAATATCGGTTACGTTTTTCAAGAGGCTAGGCTGTTTCCGCATTTTAGTGTGAAAGGTAATCTGAAATACGGCTGTAAAGTCCCAGACGATGACTATTTTCAATCGGTCGTATCTTTGCTTGCGTTAACGCCGTTACTTGACCGTTTACCCAATCAGCTTTCTGGGGGAGAGAGGCAGCGGGTGGCTATCGGTAGAGCGTTACTCTCTAAACCCGATTTATTATTGATGGATGAACCATTGGCTTCCTTAGATCTTCCACGAAAGCGCGAGGTGTTGCCGTTTCTAGAGCAGCTTTCGAACACGGTCGACGTACCAATATTGTATGTATCTCATAGCCTAAATGAAGTCCTTAGGCTTGCAGAGAATATGGTGGTCATTGAACAAGGTAAAGTGGCAGCGAGCGGCACGTTAGAGCAGGTTTGGGCGTCGCAGGCAATGACACCGTGGCAGTCTTTTTCAGAGCAAAGTTCGCTGTTTCAGGCTGTCATTGCTGAGCATAATCATGACTACGCACTTTCACGTGTTCAACTTGCTCCTGAAGTCAGTCTTTGGGTACAAAAAATTGATGGTCACGTCGGTGACAGCGTAAGACTGCAAGTAAGATCAAACGATGTGTCCTTAGTGTTAGAAAAGCCTACCAAGACTTCAATCAGGAACATTATTAGCGCAACGATTGAATCGATAGAGACTTTGCGGCACGGTGATAAGCAAAGTGTGTCGGTGAGCGTAAAATTAGCGCCGGAGTGCCGATTGGTGGCAACAATCACTGCATGGGCAAGGGATGACTTGGGATTGAAGCCAGGAATGCCCGTCTATGTGCAAATCAAAGGGGTGAGCGTGACTCAAAAAGACGTTGTTGTCGCATAAAAAACGCCGCGTTGAGCGGCGTTTTTCGTATTACTTAGCGAATACATCCGTGAAGTCACGCTTCAAAATAGGGTCGCGACGCGCTTTTTTAATTTGCTTAACCATATCTTTAACGCAGTTGTGTAGAACTTGATCAAGCAACTGAGCTCGGTACTCTTCTTTTTGTTCTTCAGTCATCCCTTCCGGTAGGTTCAGAGTTGGGAACTCTTCCATGACATTTAGACCTGCGAACGCCTGACTCACAGAAATCAGTGCGTGAAACTGCTCAAAATTATCAAGAACGTTTTGTGCACTCTTTGGAAGCTCATTCCATGCTTCTCTTACCGCATCTTCCGATACTTCGTGGATTGACGTTACCATGTAGTGCATAGCTTCTGGTACTTCATCAAATTCAATTACTTGGCGAAGTTCTGCAGAAACCGTGGCAAGATCGACAGTTTGTTGCTCTGTTTGATTAACGTCAGACATTATAATTTTCTCTTAAAAGTGTGTATGTGACGGCGCTATCGTAAAAAACTGTCGATAAAAGTCAACCATAGTTGGCTCAATTCAATGAGGTGACGTATGATTTGCATATTCCCTACGCGAAATATGGATAGTGACTGATAGAATGATCCAAGCCTCTGGATCGTCAATGAAAATTCTTCTCGTTGACGACGTTCAAATGGAAAGAATGCAATTAGCCATTCGATTAAAGCAACTCGGTCACACGGTCGAGATGGCAAGTTCTGGAACCCAAGCTCTTGAGATATACCCCAGCTTCGAGCCTGAGCTTGTGCTGCTTGATGTTTCGATGCCTAACATGAACGGTTTTGAACTATCGGAAAAAATTCGACAACGACATCCAGATTGGGTGCCGATTATCTTTTTGAGTAGTCACGATGAACCAACAATGATCGCCAAAGCGATAGAAGCGGGTGGGGATGACTATCTGATTAAACCCGTAGACAAAGTTGTGCTGAACTCAAAGCTCATTGCCATGCAGCGTATCGCGTTCATGCGACGTGAACTAAAGCAAAAATCTGTCGCTCTCGCTAAAGCCAATGAAGAGCTTGCCAAGCTTGCACAAGAAGATGGGCTAACCAAGGTCAAGAATCGCCGCTTTATTGATGAAAAACTTGAAGAGATGATCGCCATTCACGGAAGGCACTCACTTCCACTCGGGATTATTTTACTCGATGTCGACAATTTCAAACTTTACAACGACAACTACGGTCATATCCAAGGTGATAAGTGCTTAGTTTCGATTGCCAATGCCTTGTCTGAACTGTTTGTACGTAGTGGTGAAGTTGTTGGCCGTTATGGTGGGGAAGAGTTTGTGATCTTGCTCAGTCACACCGACAAAGATAAATTATGTAAAGACGCAGAGCGAATACAAAACAAACTCAAAGCATTGAATATAATCCATGATTTTAGCGACGCCGCACCACTCGTGACGGTGTCACAAGGTCTACTTCACCTGCAGCCCTCAGGCAAAGAAAACGTCGAGTCTTTGTATCAAAAGGTTGACACTGCGTTATACAAAGCCAAACAAGCAGGGCGAAATTGTTTTAAATTGGCCAATTAACGGTTTTCTCGCTTGCGCAATGCAATGAAGATGGTTAATTTAGCTCAAAATTTTTCTGTCGTTGCGCAACCTACCTAACATGAAATCTCAGCGCTTAACATACACTGCCTTAGTCTGCTCCCTCATACCGACGATGTCCGCCAATGCCGAACAGGTCGATGCGTTGCGAAACTATCTGGAACAAGCCTTTGCAACGTCCATCGTTCTTACCGATAGTGATGTGTTTACACTCGGTATACATGACTTCGACCCAAACGATTGGTTTAACATGCAAAACGAGGACATAGGCTCAGAAGAATCCGTTCAGCTCCGCCAACAGATTGCCGCGACTACGCTCCCTTACACATTTGATCTCGCAGGTGATAATGAAACGGGTAAACATCTGCTCTTTACACGCCTATCAGCGATACGTTCTGAGCAGGATTTCGAGGTTCCGTCGGTAGACATTAAAGATGTGAATGATGAATATGTTGTTGGCGGATTCGTCGCCTACCGCTATCAATACAAGCTGAATGATCATTGGACACTCACTCCAGGGTTTGGCTTACACCTACAGTACTTTAGCAATAGTCATGATTATCGGAGCGACCTATCAGAGGAGTTCGTAAAACCTCAGTTAGATGGCGTGCTATTTAACACTAGTGCATGGGCCTTAAGCTACGAACCACATGTGAAAGCGAAGTATCACAAAACTACCGAATGGGGCAGTTGGAACTTTTCTTCAACATTTCACTATTTCTACGGCTATGGTTGGGGCGAAGCAAACCACGGAGTCGTCGGACACCCTGAAGGGTGGTACATGGCAAATGGTGCAGACGTGTATTACAACGTCAGTCAACTCGGTGAGAGTGTTCAATCTGTCTATGCGAGCTTGAGAAGAATCGAAATAGGCGGAGACACAAGTAAACCATTGGCAACGCCACACTATTATGAAGCGTCTTTGGGGTGGTTAATGACACCGCCTTTCCACACTGAGCTTATTGATAATGTTGGGATAGGGCTCAACCTAAACTATGGCAGTGCGCTTAGAGGGGGAAGCATCGTCTTTTTCTTCAATCAGGTTGACTGAATCGTTCACTCATTGCTGTTAACTCAAACACACTTGATTGCGTCCTGATTTCTTCGCTCGATATAGCGCCTCGTCAGCACACTTCATAACAGCTTTAACCTCTGACGTTTCTCGGCTATCGCAAACACCGATACTAATAGTGATTGTGACGACATCGCCATTTTTAGAGCCCTTACGCTTCTTTTGTCCCGCTTTATGGTCTTTAGGTCGAGTATCTTGATCTCTCAAGACCATTTCATAGGATTCGATACTGGCGCGTAAGATTTCTAGATGATCCCGTGCTTGGTCCGCCCATTTCCCCTTAAACAACACGGTAAACTCTTCACCACCGTAACGATAAATCCGAGCGCCTCCGCCCACATGCTTCATTTTGCTTGCGACCAAGCGAAGCACATCGTCTCCCGTATCATGACCGTAGGTATCGTTGAATGCTTTAAAGTGATCAATGTCAATCATGGCAATGGTGTATTTTCTGCCGAGATATTTCAGATCAGTTTCTAAGGCTAATCGCCCTGGAATGTCTGTGAGCAAATCTTTGAACGCGAGTTCATAACTGGCAGAAAGCAGGTATATCAGTAATATCACGCCCGACAATGAAAACATCATGCTCGAAATATATGGGACATGAAAATAGACAAAAGTTACCGACGCGAGCAAAGCAGAGGAGTAGATAACCGCGTCAATAATTCGATTTAAACTGGCAACACATATTGCGAATGTCAATACAATAGCCAAAGAGTAAACGACTAATATAAAAGGAATTTTTGAGACATTCGACACGACAAAAAGGAAGGTATTGTTGATATTATCGAACCCGCCTTTCGAGAAATGGTCTAGAATCAGGTAACACCACCCGACGAGCAAGGCAAGAGTAACGAGATAAACCAAAAATGATTTGGAAAAGAGTACGTTATTTTTGTGGCTGAATACTAACGCGAGTGCAACGGGGAGTATAAATGCAAGTAACGAAAGTTCTAAGATGGTTGTGCCTGAGGAAAGAGGCGATTGCAGTCGATTTTGGATAAACCAATAGGCTCCGATCATCGCAACAGAACACATCGCAATTCGACTCTGCTTAAACGCGTGTGATAGGGCAAAACAAC